>CAZLBL010000234.1:0-1002 GCA_964557825.1 uncultured Ruminococcus sp. | reverse complement strand
ACAAAGTTTTATTGACTTTACCGACGTCGGCTACGATAACTTATTCGTCAAAACTCGTTGTATACTTCTTTTTTGAACTGAAAAAGAATTTTACTTTCACTCTTCCTATGTTTTTAGCGTACGGCATCATAAGTAACGCCGTTTGGTATTATTATCCTTGGATACTGTTTTGCTTCGTACTAGTGTCGATGCTTCCGGTAGCGCTCGGCGCAGTGTTAAGTATCCCTGCGTTATGGGTAATGACTTTCACTAAAAACCATAGACTTTTGCAGTTTTTATTGATAACCCTATCGGCAGCCGCCGTAACTTTCGGCGTAGTAACAATCATCAATAAAATTCCGGAAAACATTGATATAATCGCGCAATGGGGAACCATTTCTCAACGAATAACCGATTTTTTATCTAACTTTTCCAACTTCTTTAAGCCTTACTATCTGCTAACGCAAATGATGGTAGGCAACACCGCAAGGATTTCATCTAAACTGTTCGGTTTCGACACCTTGTATATCACCGCTTCGTTTATAGGCGTACTTATTGCGGTTTTCGCGTTATCTTTCCTAATTGCCAAGCCTTTGTTTATCAAAACCGCTTCTAAGCAATTCGAATACGAAAAAGCAGTAGTTCCCGCCAAAAAGAATAAATTACACGCAAAACGTTTAGCCCCTTACGCAGAAAGCCTTTTGATGAATTTCAGAAGCACGCGCAACTTAATCGACGCTATTATAGAAATCGTTTTGCCGGGCGTCGCGATACTTTTGTTAAACCGCGTATACGCCGCGATGAATACCGACTACGTCGGCGAGATTATGACCAAGGCTTTCAACTTTTTAGTAATGCTTATACTGCTTTTGGCGTTTAACAACCAATACGCGACGGTATACAGCAAGGAAGCGGGCGCAAGAAATCTTTTAAAAACTCGTCCGATTGATTCCGTACACGTATTACTCGGAAGAATTTCGTTAAGAATAGTTACTACGATATTGTCGACGCTTGGCGTGGTTA
>CAZLBL010000233.1:0-1013 GCA_964557825.1 uncultured Ruminococcus sp. | reverse complement strand
ATATATGCTTGTGGTTCCGTGCGGTGAGTACGATGTGTGCGCCATGGATTGGTGCAAGGTGTCCAGAAAAACCGGACGAACAGAATCCAGGGATATCCGCAGCAAGTTCTTTTCACCTAAATTGTATAACCTTATGGGCTGGGATGCCAACCACTCGTACAAGGTGCAGTGCTTCTATCAGACTTTCGATAACGGAAAATGCCTGCTTTTCTTCGACTTGACTGAGTATGTGACTATGGTACAGACCAGCGAGACAATGCCTGACGGTAGCACGCGCAAGCGCACAAAGCCCTATTATCTTGCCGACTGGCAGGACTCTTTTGGCCCTCCGCTACAAACACTTGTCAGCAAGGTCAACCAGGATTTCATGGCATACTATGTGGTTGAGAGTCCGGATTCTCCCAATGCCCAGCAATTGGCGTTGTTTGAAAATGACGTAAAATAAATGGGGTGATATCATTGAACACGGATGATACAAAAGAAAGAAGTCAGTATAAACTCTCCTTCAGCTATAAGCATGGAAAAGTCCGTGTTTATAAAAAAGTCATTCTTGCGCTGGGCACACCACAGTATATACAATTTCTTATCAAGCCGACAGATAAACTGCTTTACATTGTCGGATTAGACCATCGGGAACATGACAGCTTTCCTGTTATCCTGTCAGAAGATACCCACCAGGGAGGTATGGTATTGCATGGCCAGCGATTTGTTCGTAAAATCAGCGAGGTTGGAGGATGGTCGTTGGAGCATTCCTATGTGATTGGTGGCAACATGATCGATGGCACCAATATGATCGAATTTGATTTGACAAATGTGCTCAATCCTGAATGAGAGAGGCGTGTAATGGGAAATCGATACAAAAATACGCTTTACACTGTCGAGAATATTAAAACCATAGACGGACATTTGCGTTATGTCCGAAATGCTGATGGAACACTGTTCTCTGGTTCAAACAGGACAAAAATAAAACCGCAGGATTTACCTGAGTGGTACCTGTATGGGCGGTATTACAA
>CAZLBL010000232.1:0-1015 GCA_964557825.1 uncultured Ruminococcus sp. | reverse complement strand
AATATTTGTTTACAGGAACTCCGTCCTCTGTCTGACCGAGGTGTACCCAATCAGGTTCAATGTCAAGCATTTTATCACGTTTCTGGAGAAAGATAATGTCAGAGGTTACTTCCGTTCCTGCGTTATCTTTGAAAGCGTTGTTCGGAAGTCGAATAGCTCCGAGAAGCTCGGCTCTTTGAGCAAGATACTTTCTGAACTGCGGATTTGCCTTGTCAAGCGTACCCTTTGAGGTTACGAAAGCAACTACACCGCCTGCACGAACCTTGTCAAGCGATTTAGCAAAGAAGTGGTCGTGAATGTTCAGATTAAGCTTGTCATAACGCTTTTCAGCAAGTTTGTACTGACCGAAAGGAACATTACCCACTGCAACATCAAAGAAGTTGTCGGGGAAAGAGGTCTTTTCAAATCCACTTATCTGAATATCTGCGTTCTGATAGAGCTGTTTTGCAATTCCACCTGAAATACTGTCAAGCTCTACGCCGTACAGCTTGCCGCTTCGCATTTCTTCGGGCATAACGCCAAAAAAATTTCCCACGCCCATTGCAGGCTCTAAAACATTTCCGCCCTTGAAACCGAGATTTTCAAGTCCTTCATACATTGCATTGATTACTGTTGGAGAAGTGTAGTGTGCATTAAGCGTTGAAGCCTTTGCACTTTCGTACTCATTGGGAGAAAGGAGCGTGTAAAGCTCTGTAAATTCGCTTGACCAAGCTGAATTGTTTTCGTCAAATGCCTGTGCAAGACCGCCCCAGCCGACATAACGGGAGAGAATTTCCTGTTCTTCGGGAGTTGCTCGTCTGTTCTCAAATTCAAGCTCGTTAAGGAGTTTGATTGCTTCTACATTCGCCTTGAACTTTGACTTTGCACCGCCGACACCGAGGTTTTCGTCTGTGATAGTGAAATCGTGCTTTTCGCCGTTCAGCTCAGGCACTTCCGAGATATTTGGTGCAGGCGTAATTGTTACGCTTTCCTTTTCGGGAGCTTCATCAACAAGGGCAAAGCCGTTCTCATAAAG
>CAZLBL010000231.1:0-1027 GCA_964557825.1 uncultured Ruminococcus sp. | reverse complement strand
GCCGCCGGTGATAAGCGCCGTGATGATCGTTTCAGTCATGGTGTGACTCCTTTGTCGTTTATTCGGGTGCTGCTTCGCCCGTTTCTTCGTAGGTGTAAACTGCGCCTTCCACGTCCACAGCTTCGTCGTAGACAATGCCGGTTTCCGCTTGCTGGATGAGTTGGCCCTCCGTGGAAAACGTGCGGTAGAGATTGACCCCATCTGCCCGGGTCTTGAAAAACTCCGTCTTGACCATGTTACCCCTCCAATTCGCTTAGCGGCTTGATTTGATCTGCGTAAGTAGACCAGTTGGTGGCGGCCTTGTATCTGTCCACAAGATCGTCCGGGACGTAGATATAGCCGGTGCCATCAGCGATAGGAGTAGAGTTAAGCGCGTTTACATTTCCCAAAGTTGAGGCAGCCCCTCTAATGACGAGTGTAGTCAAGCCGCTTCCCGCAAAGCAATACCCAGCAATGCTGGCGTTTTTTAATTCGGCATAAGTCAAGTTTTGACATTCGGAAAAAGCGTATGTCCCGACAAATGTTGCGTTGATGTATACGGCACGATCCAGCGCTGAACAACCTTGGAAACAATAGTTCCCAACGGTCTTAACGGATGGAGCTTGAATCGGCGAAAGGGCTCTGCAATAATAGAAAGCGTATTGCCCAAATTCTTCAGCGAGAGGCGCAATCACTGTTGTCAAAGAGCTACAAAGCTGAAATGCGTTTTGCCCTATACTCACAGCGCTGCGTGTCTCTACTTCGGTTAATTGGGTGCAGCCTCTAAACGAATATTGACCTATTTTGGCGATCCCGTCGTTGCGGTACGCCCCGCTGATACTGCGCTCAATAATACCGCCGGTCACGCTCTGCTCTTCCGCCCGGCCACTGTCATAACCGCTCTGATAAATTTCCTTCTTCTCGCTGGCACTCAGGTCAGTGATCTGCCCCAACTCCACATTCAGCGTCATCGGATCCATGTCCAGCGACACATCAAAGGTCATAGCGCCCCCTCCTTCAGCACCCGTTCTACGGGAACTGTCCACAC
>CAZLBL010000230.1:0-1034 GCA_964557825.1 uncultured Ruminococcus sp. | reverse complement strand
GCAATGGCACAAGCAAGCGGTGACCCTTTGGCGGTGCGTGAATGTAACGCAAGGATAAAGCGGTATAAAGACAAGTATGCCGAAATATCCGACATCACAGGCATTGCACAGGATAAGAAACGAATGTCGTTGACAGAGAGTGCGGATAGTGGTAAAATAACAAGTGAAAAGAAAAGCACAATTTCAAGTCGTATTGATAGTCCGATTGAAAAACGAAATACGGGAAAAGGAAACCCAAATGCTGTATTACACGTTGGTGTTTCTCTTAACAATAGACAACAAAAACTTTTGGATAATTTACCGAGTTATGACAGTCGAGCAACTGTTAATAAAAAGTCGGTGAATATGAAAGATTTATCAGCATTAACCGCTCATACAGGCGATGAATTTGCAATGTTTACGAAAGGCAAAGAACGAATTATCGTTAGAGGTAATAAAACGAGCGTTAATATTGATATTGAACAAGCGAAAGAATTGAGCAAGAAAGGTTATAAATGGAGTGGACACACGCACCCAGGTATTGATGATTTTTGTACTCAAATATCAGATGGTGATATTGATATTTGGAATTGTTTCTCACAAAATAATCTTGCAATATATAATTCAAAAGGTGTGTATCGAATTTATGTCAAATAAGAGGTGAAATGTTATGCGTATTCTAAATTTAGATGAACATAAAAACGAATTACAAGAATATTGTTTTAATAATAATTTAGATTATGATAAACTTATGTCAGCCGTAAAAGGTTTTTCGGATAACGAAATGTCATTTTATGTTGCAAGTGGCACAAGCAATGGACAGGGACTGAACAACGAAACTCCCGCCCATATAATTCTTACAATACACAAAGTTGAAAACAAGGTAATAATTGAGCAAACCGAATACACAAAACAATATCTATCAAAGTAGGTACTGACAATGACCGATAACTTCAAATTCATTTACAAAATCCTCCGAACGCTTGAAGCGGCTATGGATTATCCCGAATTTGACATATCGCAAATCAGTGCCGAAAAGCTTGGTATCAGTCAAG
>CAZLBL010000229.1:0-1056 GCA_964557825.1 uncultured Ruminococcus sp. | reverse complement strand
TCATTTGCCTTTGGTGCCTTGGAGCGCAGCGGAAAGGAATGGTCATAAATATGAAGAATACTGCAATGGAGATAGCAGGCTGACCGAGAGGTTTGCCAAAGCATTCCTCTCGGTTTTCGGTCAATTAAAGAAAACTGTTCGGAGGAATTAAAATGAACCGTGAAAATAAACGAAAGCTATATGAAAATGGCTATTACAAAAATCACCCTTGCGATGAGGTGTTTACCTGCCGCGTATGCGGACGTATTGTCGTACCGCAGGGCGCGGGCAGCAGCCACAGAAATCACTGCCCTAATTGTCTGGCAAGCATGCACCGCGATATAGAACCCGGTGACAGGCTTTCCGACTGCGGCGGGATTATGGACGCTGTTGCGGTCTGGGTGAGAAAAAGCGGAGAGTGGGCGATTATTCATCGCTGCCGCAGATGCGGAGCGCTCTCCAGCAACCGTGCGGCGGCTGACGATAACCCAATGAAGCTTATGAGCATTGCGTTAAAACCGCTGTGCGAGCCGCCGTTCCCAATTGAGCGAATTGAAGAAATAACTAGGCTTATGGGCGGCGATGGTTCATTAAAATAATAAAACGAGAGCGGCTTTAAGCCGCTCTCATAGACCGTCGAAAAACCCCTTGCGGGGTTTTCCGGCGAAACATCCGCCCTGCGCGCACTCACTGACGGCAAAGCCATCGGAAAGCATAAGGCGAAGCCGTTGCTGGCGCACACTGGTGCGGATAGAAGTGTTTTTTGCCTCGGCAAAGCCGAGGCAAAAAATTGATTTCAAAAGCCCGCTACGCGGGCAAATTGGACTTTTTCTACAGTATGCGAGAGCGGCTTGAAGCCGCTCTCAGTTTGTTTCTGACGGCATAGTCAGCATAAAAGGATTGGCTGCCGCTTAAAAATCAAAAAAATGTAAATTTGTCAATGATATGAGATTAAAAAACAAAAAACTTCTGTCAGAAAGAGGTGATGTGCTATAATAAAGTTGTAACACCTCCCCCCAAAGTGATATAACTTAGGCAAGATGTCCCCCTGCCTCCGAACCGAACTTCGTTCGGCTC
>CAZLBL010000228.1:0-1080 GCA_964557825.1 uncultured Ruminococcus sp. | reverse complement strand
TTCAATGTTCGCGATGCTCTTGCCCAAGCTGGTGGATAGGCAGCTTGCCGCGCCAGTGGTCATTGTGCCATCGCCGAAATAGGTCACGGTACGGCTCCAGATGTACTTATCTTTTGTCTGCTTCGGTGCATCTGTGTCCCAGCCAGTGGTGGGCGCAACCGTGTTGCTGTCGCTCAGGGCATATTCCACATCCACCTTCCGTGTGGCGTTGCCCGTGATTTCATTCAGCAGCGTTTGATCCTGCACCAGCATCCATGTTACCGGCATGGACATAATTTCTCCATCAGAACTGACTGTCATGGCGAATGAAGTTTCCAACATAGTCGGATCCTCGATTCCAAATCGTGCGGAATGCCCATCGCCGCTAGCATGGTTCAAATATAAGTCGCCGTTCTCATCCAACGCGAATTCAATGGCGTCCGCTTGATAAATCGCGCCCGTGCTGGGCTTGATCCATAAATCGCCATTCTTCACGCCGTCCCCAATGTCGGGGGTGGCTTCCTGTCGATAAGTTTTAACAGCGTTTTTCGCAGCGTTCGCCGCGCTTTCAGATTCTCCCGCAATAATCGTCAGTGATTTGCCGCCGATAATATTGCTTGTAGTCAATTGGGTAATAAATGCCTGCCTAGCGAACAATTGGTCAACGTCAATTCGAGCCGCGTCAATCTTATTGACAAGCATATGCACGGCCTTGATCGTGCTGGCGTTCATATCGTCCACCGTCATGCTTGTAGCAAGGATCGGTCGGGTTTGCCCAAATACGCCGTTCGCGATTTCTTCTTCGCTGGGCTCTACCAGCGTGGCGGATACACTTCCATTTTGATCCACATCGATCTGGTAGTATTCGCCGTTGCTGGCTTGCAGCACCAGATTGCCGATGCTGGCTGATACCATCTGGGCATAGGCAATCTTCAGGTTGTGTATGAACACGTCATCCATCACGCCGCTGCCGGTCAGGTTGAATAGATTCGCCACCAGATGAGAAACCGTGGCCTTGTCGAAGGTAGCCGTTCCAGCGGTTACCACGGTAAAGGCCGCAAGCGCCGCCGCCAAGCGATCGGTTGTAATGTCCTCGGCGGT
>CAZLBL010000227.1:0-1100 GCA_964557825.1 uncultured Ruminococcus sp. | reverse complement strand
ATTGTAGGTTTGTCAATGATGTGTTACAAAATTGAGTTAAAAGACTTCGCCGGTGGATAAGAAGTGATTTAAGTACTCGTTGGGAGACTTCCATCCAAGAGGACGCATAGGAAAATCGTTGTATTTTCTGCTGTGAACAGCTAATTGCTTTTTGAAATCTTCAAAAGAGTAAAAGCGGTGTGTGGCATAAAAGTATTCATTGTCTTTGCGGTGGCTACGCTCCACTTTGCCGTTGTGGCGCGGAGTATATGGACGGATGAGTTTGTGCTGCACACCACACTGTTTGAGCGTACGCTCAAACAGTGTGAGATCGTCGGATTTGGAGCCGCCGAAACGCTTGGTAAATTCAAATCCATTGTCCGTTTGGATGCACTCCACCTTGATGCCCTTTTTTGCAAAATGTTCGATGACATGTAGTGCAAACTGGGCAGAACTGTATGTGCTGTTCTCTTGAAATGCCTCTAAATACCGATACCGGGAATACTCATCAATGGCTGTGTATTGGTAGTATTTCTCGCCCTCGGAAGCGCCCACAATGCAGGCGGCAGGCACAAACTTCACATCGATTTGAATCCGTTGCCCCGGATATTGCATTTGCTCATAGGGCTTTGGTATGTATTTAGGATTTGCAAGTTTCACAGCCATTTCGCCTTGCTTCACAAGTATCCGATACAACGATGTCACCGAGCGTGTGTAACCACGCTGACGGAGCTTCACCCAAAACACAACCAAACCCGTATGCGGGTTTCGGCGGCGCATATCTCGAATGAGTTTCAGCTCCGCGTCTGTGTGTTGATTTGAGTGGCTTTTAGGTTTGTGTGACCGGTCTTTCAAGGATTCCCATGTTCCGTCGTACCGCCGTTGCCAACGATACACATATTGGCGATTGACCTTGTACCGAATGGCTGCTTTTGTGACACCGTATTTACTTGCGTATCTTAAAAGTGATTGACGAAACTGCATATCCTGTGTTATCTTGTTCATGACGAATGGTTGATCCTCCTGTCTGTTTTGTCTCAGCAACTTAACTGTAACACAGGATCTTCCTTTCGTCATCTTTTATTTTCGATCTTTGTAACAC
This sequence comes from uncultured Ruminococcus sp., assembly GCA_964557825.1. Taxonomy (GTDB): domain Bacteria; phylum Bacillota; class Clostridia; order Oscillospirales; family Ruminococcaceae; genus CAG-115. The sequence continues at coordinate 19 of CAZLBL010000227.1, read as the reverse complement.
ATCAATTGTAAACCTACAC
>CAZLBL010000226.1:0-1103 GCA_964557825.1 uncultured Ruminococcus sp. | reverse complement strand
AAATGGTGGGCCTGAATGGACTTGAACCATCGACCTCACGCTTATCAGGCGTGCGCTCTAACCACCTGAGCTACAAGCCCATCTGCATTGCTTTCTAATTATAACATACAAGAAATATATTTGCAAGCATTTTTTATAAAAAACAATTAAAATGGTGGGGCGTTAGGGATTCGAACCCTAGACCCACTGATTAAGAGTCAGTTGCTCTACCAACTGAGCTAACAGCCCATTTAATTGTCCCTCTTCTCAAAGACAATTAAGATTATACCATTAAACAATTGATTAATCAAGTATTTTTTTAAATTTTAATGAATAATATTATCTAATAACCCATAAGAAAATATCATCATAATAATACCCGCCATTATAACTCCCAATATTGTTGCTAACATCGCCTTTTTCTTATCCATATCAAGAAGAGCCGCAATCAAACACCCAGTCCAAGCACCAGTTCCAGGTAACGGAATACCAACAAATAACAAAAGTCCAAAATATTGCAACCTCTCTATCTGATCTTTCTTTGACATTGCTTTTTTTTCTAACTTTTCTACCATCCCTCTAAATAATTTAGTCTTTTTCATTTTACTAAATAACGGAGTAATAAACCATAAAATAAATGGTATAGGAATTATATTTCCAAGAAAACAAATTATAAAACTAGGTATTCCCTTTAAACTAAGCAAAGTTGCTGCTATTAAACCACCACGTAATTCTAATATAGGCATCATAGATATAATAAATATAATCAATTCTTTCCCATATTTTAAACTAGTAAGTCCCCCAAAAAGACCAACCATAAATTCTGCCAACGACTCAGCCATCAAATCACATCCTTACAACTGAATACAATTATAACACAAGGCAGACTTTATCTGCAACCAAAGTAAACAACTTTCTTCAAATTTACACAAACAAAAAGTTCATCAATAATAAATGACCATAAATCATTTTACTATTAAAGAACTTATAAAATTAATTTCTTGCCTGAATAATATCAACTATCCTCTTCTTACTAGCAATTTTAGTAGGAATATAACCAGATATAATAACAATTAAAACATTAAATATAACACACAAAAATAATATATTATTATATATATGAA
>CAZLBL010000225.1:0-1126 GCA_964557825.1 uncultured Ruminococcus sp. | reverse complement strand
GTATATTACATTATAAAATTACTAAGGAAGAAATTATTTAATGAAAATTAGTAAAGGAAGGAATTTTATAATGGAAAAAATCAAGAAAAAAGATGGAACATACTTAACGAAAAAAGAAATGAAAGAATTAAAAAAACAAGTGAAAAAAGCAGGTAAGCAGATAGAAGATTTTATTGATATTGATGAGCTAGAGGGTATATTATTCCCAACAATTATAGGATTTGTGGAAATCGCAAAAGTAGAAAGAAAAAAAGATACCTTACTATTTGACTTGAAATTTGGGGATTATATATTTGAAAAAAATGCAGAATATCCATTGTCAAAAGAATATGATAAAGAAACTCAACTTATAACAGGAAGATTTACAAGTTTTTTAGATTGGTATATTTTGAAAAATATTGATGCAATAATAGAAAATGATAAAGAAATAGGAGAGTAGTATAAAAAAGCTAGAGCAATTAATAACAACTTGCTCTAGCTTAATTATTTAATAAAACTTTTATTACGTCTAATACGACTTGTTTATCTCTTTTACTTAATTTTGAAAAATCACTATTAAGTTTGTTCAAATCTTTTTGTGCTTTAGTTCCTTTTATAAATTTATACAATATATCATTTGGAGTAACATTGTAAGCTTCACAAAATTTTAACATTGTATCAATAGTTCCTTTTGCTACACCACATTCGATTTGACTTATATATTTACTTTCTAATCCTGTTAATTGGGATACATCTTCTTGAGTATAATTATTTCTTTTACGAATTTCTTGTAAAGATTCCCCATAAATAACGTTTTCAAATTCATTGCTCATATATATCACCAGTCCTTATAATATATTATTTCCAAAAAATAAAGAACTAACGATTATGCGAGAAAAATCTCAAAAAAGCTATATTTTACTATTTACATTTTTTGCTAAAATGTATATAATGAGTGTATAAAACTAAAATGTTTATTGAAAGCAACATAGTAGATTTTATTATATTTAAAAGAGGCATAAAGAAAACATAAACAATTCTGGAAAAAGATTATTGCGAGTAACAGTTTCCTAAAAGAATTATTTATGCTTGTTTGTATTTTAGCAAATTATAGAATTAATTTCAATAATTTAGAGAAAAAATAAAA
>CAZLBL010000224.1:0-1154 GCA_964557825.1 uncultured Ruminococcus sp. | reverse complement strand
CTCCCGGGGTTCTTTTCACCTTTCCCTCACGGTACTATACGCTATCGGTCACTGAGTAGTATTTAGGCTTGGAGGGTGGTCCCCCCTTCTTCCCACCGGGTTTCACGTGTCCGGCGGTACTCCGGATTCAGCTGGTTGTCTTCTCTTTTCGTCTACGGGTCTCTCACCCTCTACGGCGCGTCTTCCCATACGCTTCGACTAAGATACCTCATACCGTATGCTGTCCTTACCCCGGCGGCATTGCTGTCGCCGGTTTGGCCTCTTCCGCTTTCGCTCGCCACTACTCACGGAATCTCTGTTGATGTCTTTTCCTCGCCCTACTTAGATGTTTCAGTTCAGGCGGTTCCCCCCGTACACCTATGAATTCAGTGCACGGTGACTGGGCTTGCCCCCAGCCGGGTTTCCCCATTCGGATATCCACGGGTCAGGCGCCTGCTTTCGGCTAACCGTGGCTTTTCGTAGATCGCTACGTCCTTCTTCGGCTCTCAGTGCCAAGGCATCCCCCTTGCGCTCTTTATAGCTTGACCTCTCGCAGCGCCTTTTCGTCGCTGCTTGTCTCAATCTATGCTCGAATCACTTCTTGGGTTCTTCTTTGGCGAAACTTATTTGTAGCCATCGCTTCTCGCGATGTACCAATAAATTTGCTTCACATTCTTGTTCTTTGTTTCTTTATCCGGTTTTCAAGGTCCCGTTCCGGCGTTTACGCCGGTGGTGGGCTCAAATGGACTCGAACCATCGACCTCGCGCTTATCAGGCGCGCGCTCTAACCACCTGAGCTATGAGCCCATATCTGTGGCCGGTTCGCGTTATCGGCCAACCTGTTTGCTTGGCACCTCTTTCGCGGTGCCCTGGTGGAGACGAACAGAATCGAACTGTCGACCCCCTGCTTGCAAGGCAGGTGCTCTCCCAGCTGAGCTACGCCCCCATCTATAACAGGTTTGCCTCTCTCATTAGGTGAGTCCACCCTGAGAATTCCTTCGGAACCCTCAAAATTAAACAGTCTATGACCCGCGATGCGTTTTATCCATCGCTTTTCCTCTCACTCACTCTACTGCTTCCGTTCGACTTGGATGTTTGAGTATCCTCTTCGCATACTCTCTTCTCCATAGAAAGGAGGTGATCCAGCCGCACCTTCCGATACGGCTACCTTGTTA
>CAZLBL010000223.1:0-1177 GCA_964557825.1 uncultured Ruminococcus sp. | reverse complement strand
CGAAGCCGACAGCGAGGAATAAGAAAAGCCGTACTCGGATTTCTCCGAATACGGCTGGTACATATTAAAAAATGTAGCTATTAGGTCGATTACGGACAATAGATACTGTGCCACTTGTAACTAAATAAGAAATATTGCCTGAAATACGTTGTTTAGAAGTGCGGAACAATTTTGAATAAACGCTGTTCAATCTACGGGTATTGCTTGCACCGTTTTTACGAATATCAGTAAGAATGGCTGCTCTTATTCTTCTGTTCATAATCAATCATTCTCCTTTACTAATGTATAAACTGCTCTACGCTTGATGGTTTTATTAGGAACAAATCGAATTCCAAGTTCAGGGTGTTCGGTGATGAAGTTATAAAAATTCTTTCCAAGCACTCCAGCATTTCCTCTGTCGATTTTTGACCATTCATCTTCCGAATACACATCAGGGACACAAAATTCTTTGTTCTCAAAATTGCCATTTTTAATTCTCGTTAATACTTCATCGACAGAAAAAATTGTTGTTTCATTAAACAGCTTGTATCTGATGTATTCCTGAATATTCATTCTTTTTTCAGAAGCATCATTTTCCAAACGCTTACTATATTCTTCATTTAAATCAAATCTGTATGTTGCCATAAATACAACCTCCATATAACAAAATAGTCGTAACGTCTGCTGACATTATCTATATTATAACATCGTCCGCAGTCGTTGTCAATACCTTTTTTGAAACATTTCAAAATTTTTTTACATACCCTGCTTGCAGGGCAAAAAAATCATAGAAAGGAGGTATCAGAGTGGCAGGAAAAGAGCTGAAAGCGACGGAGAAAACCGTCTTGAAGCACTCCCGTGAGGGCGTTCTCGAACAAAACCTTGCAAACGGCTCGGCTCAAAAGGTCGGTAAGAAAGACGAAGAAGCCGTGCTGAAAAACGAAGGTGTTGCCGATGAACGCTTTGACAAACTGAAAGCGGCTGGTCTTGTGGTCGAAGATGTGAAGAAACCTGACCATCGCAAGTTGCAGTTCGGGCGGAATAATCCCGAAAACACTTGGGCAGAAGCTGTTTACGGCAATAAACCGACAGAACAGAGTTCTTTCATTTCCAATGAGCATTATCAGAACTCGGAAACATCACTACCCGTTACTCAGAGGGAACTTGCCGAACTGGAGCATAGCACACTCGGAAGCGA
>CAZLBL010000222.1:0-1197 GCA_964557825.1 uncultured Ruminococcus sp. | reverse complement strand
CCTGACCCCGGTGGAGGGTCAGGCCAACACCTACGACCTGGTCCGGGCGGACCAGCCCACACAGGCGGGAACGCCGCTGAACAAGGCCAGCTTGCTGAAGGACACCACAGCGGCGCTGTACGGGCTGGGTACGGATGCGGTGCCGGACGAGGTGTTGAAGAAAATCGGGAGCACTCCGTTGGCCTGGGTATTGATTCAGCAGTACGAAACTGCGGGCAGTTACACCTTTCTGGTCCCGGACGGCGTGTATGAGATCGGCGTGTATATGATCGGCGGAGGCGGGTCAGGAGGGGCCATTGTCACAACAAACGGCAATGCTTTCTATGCTAACGGAGGAGCCTCTGGATACGGGAAGAACGCTGTGATGAAAGTGGAACCCGGTCAGGAGATCCTTGTTGTTGTTGGCGCTGGCGGACGTGGCGTTTATGGAAACTCCACATCTGGAGTGAGTGGAAATGCTGGCGGAACAACATCGGTAAACGGCATAACCGTAGACGGCGGGCAGGGCGGTGGCGCAGCAAGAGCGGATAGCCCTAACGGCTCTCGCGGCGGGCAGGGTTCAAACTGTGGGCTAACCAATGGAAACCTTACACTGAACGACGGAATCCCGAGATATGCGTCTTATCCCACAAATCAAGACACCTACGGAAGGCAGACTTACACCGCACAAACCCCGGCTGATTCACAAAACAAGTTCGACCCGCTTATGGTTACGCTTTCGGCTGGCGGAGCGGCCTATATGTACGGCACCAACGCCAGTTCTGGATATGTTGAGTCCATGCCGGACTTGCCCGATGGTACAAGCGGCGGGGATGGGATGGTGACAAACGCCGCGACATCGGGAAATGCAGCTACGGGGCGCGGAAACGGTGGCGGCGCAATTGTAAGCTCAGACTATCCGACCTCTGGCGCGGGCTCTGATGGCGCGGTATTCATTTACGCAAGGAGGGTGTGGACGTGAAAACAGTAAGGCTGCAAAACAACGTTGTTGTTGAAGTGATTCCGGGATACGCCCTGCCGGTGGCGAAGTGGTACGGCGCGGCGTTTGCGGCGCAGTGCACGGAGGCCCCGGACGAGGTGGACCAGCACTGGTCCTATGACCCGGCAACGGGGGCATGGTCGGAGCCTGCGCCATTCAAACGGGAGCCGGAACCTGAGAAAACCGTGTGGGACGAGCTGGACGCGGCTTACAGAGAG
>CAZLBL010000221.1:0-1200 GCA_964557825.1 uncultured Ruminococcus sp. | reverse complement strand
GAACGGACAGCCAGTATATCACGGACGATATGGACGGTACTGCAAGAAGCATTGCAGAGTCCGTTGCAGGGAAACTCCCTCATTTCAGCGGCATTGTTATAGCTCCCGAAACCAAGCGAGTGATTAACAATAAGAAAGTCAGCGACCATCACGCCATTATTCCGACAGCAGAAGTAAGAAGCACAGACCTCAGCTCCGTTCCCGACGGAGAAAGAAAAATCCTCTACCTCATTGCAAATCGCCTTCTTTGTGCGACAAATGAGCCATATATCTATGAAACCGTTACGGCTGAAATCAGTTGTAGCGGTTATTCTTTTGTCGCAAAAGGCAGAAATGTCATTTCTGAGGGTTGGAAAGCCATTGAAAAGGCGTTCAGAGATTTTCAGAAGTGCAAGGACGATACCGAGGAAGATGTGGAAACACTTGCTTTGACAGAGGGTCAGGTTATTGAAAGACCTGTTTCCGAGGTAAGCGAACATTTCACACAGCCTCCGAAGCATTTTACAGAAGATACGCTTCTTTCTGCTATGGAGCGTGCAGGGACAGATGAAATCACAGAGGAAGTTGAGCGTTCGGGACTTGGTACTCCCGCTACAAGAGCAAGTATCATTGAAAAGCTCACGAAGTCGGGATTTATCAAGCGTGAAAAGAAAAATCTTGTCGTTACCGACAACGGCACAGACCTCATTTCAGTAATGCCCGATATTATCAAGTCGGCTTCTATGACGGCTGATTGGGAAAACGCTCTCTCCCTTATGGCTCAGGGCAAGTTCACATCACAGCAGTTTATGGTGGATATTGAAAAGCTCGTAGACGACATTATCGCCGTTGCAAAGGAAAGCGTTGATGAAAGCAAGGTATCAAGAAACGGCGGAGAGGTTATCGGCACTTGTCCGAGATGCGGTAAGAATGTTGTCGTAACTCCGAAGGCGTACTCCTGCGAGGACAGAAACTGCGGCTTTGTTATCTGGAAGAATGACAAGTTCTTTGAAAAGGCAAGAAAGCCACTCACAAAGGAAATGGCAGCAAGCCTTATTAAGAATGGCAAGATTGCCGTTAAGGGACTTTATTCCGAGAAGTCAGGCAGGAACTATGATGCAACTGTTTGTCTTGACGATACAGGCAAGTATGTAAACTACAAGCTTGAATTTGCTCCGAAGAAGAAAAAGAAGTAAGAAAGGTAGGTACAAATGCCCGAAA
>CAZLBL010000220.1:0-1210 GCA_964557825.1 uncultured Ruminococcus sp. | reverse complement strand
AACTTTATGGACGCATTCAACGGCTGGCAGCTTGTAAAGGAGCTTAAGGCTGCAACAGGCTATCCTGCGGCAACAAGCTTCAAGCACGTTTCGCCTGCGGGCGCGGCTATCGGTCTGCCGCTTTCCGACACGCTTGCAAAGATTTACTGGGTTGACGACCTTGGCGAGCTTTCTCCGCTTGCCTGCGCTTATGCAAGAGCGCGCGGCGCGGACAGAATGAGCAGCTACGGCGATTTTATTGCGCTGTCCGATGTATGTGATGTTCCTACCGCAAGAATAATTCAGCGCGAGGTTTCCGACGGCGTTATCGCCCCTGGTTATGAGCCAGAGGCGCTTGAAATCCTTAAGTCCAAGAGAAAGGGTACATACAATATCATCAGAATTGATGAAAGCTATGTTCCCGAGCCTATCGAGCGCAAGCAGGTTTACGGCATTACCTTTGAGCAGGGAAGAAACGAGCTTGTTATCAATGATGAGCTGTTTGCCAATATGCCCACTGCAAATAAAAATCTGCCCGAAAGCGCAAAACATGACCTTGCAATCGCGCTTATCACGCTTAAATATACCCAGTCCAACTCCGTAGCGTATGCCTGCGGCGGTCAGGCTATCGGTATAGGCGCGGGTCAGCAGAGCCGTATTCACTGTACACGCCTTGCGGGTACAAAGGCAGACAACTGGTATCTGCGCCAAAGCCCGCAGGTAATGGGACTTCAGTTTGTTGACGATATCCGCCGTGCCGACCGCGACAACACAATCGACCTGTACATTGGCGAGGACTATATGGACGTTCTTGCCGAGGGCGAGTGGCAGAAGTGGTTCAAGGTTAAGCCTGCGGTATTCACACGCGAAGAAAAGCGCGCATGGCTTGACACAATGAAAGGCGTTTCGCTTGGTTCTGACGCATTCTTCCCGTTTGGCGACAACATCGAGCGCGCACACAAGAGCGGCGTTGAGTATATCGCGCAGCCCGGCGGCTCAATCCGTGATGACAATGTTATCGAAACCTGCAACAAGTACAACATTGCAATGGCATTTACGGGAATAAGACTGTTCCACCACTGATAACTCGCCGCAGGAGCGGTTTAATGGCAAATACTTCACAGCACCGTGCAAATTCAAAAAATGATTTTGTGCGGTGCTGTTTTGCGGCGAAAGGCTTTACAAACTCGCAAATTAGTGCTATAATATTTTCATGACATAAAAGGAGAAC
>CAZLBL010000219.1:0-1226 GCA_964557825.1 uncultured Ruminococcus sp. | reverse complement strand
AGAATCATTCATATAAGCAAGTTGAGGATTTGACCGGAATAAGTAAAAGTACCTTGATTAGAGCAAAGAGAGATAGAGGGTAGTTAAAACTGTAAAGTAGGAGCGTATTTATCGTGTGGGTGATATGAGGTAAGTTTATACACCTACACGATTTTATTTTCGATATTGATTTTTTGAAACAAATTCTCATTTAAGTAAGGAAAAACAAGCAAAATAGCGAGTTAAATTTAATTTTGCGTTTTGAGTGCAATGTCCTGCAAAGTCAGTAAAAATAGGGATTCCACGATAATAAAAATTTTTTTGAAAAAAGTTTTAAAAAGTGGTTGACAAAAGTATAACCATTGAGTATATTATAACTAGGTTCACAAAAATATAACCACAGGAGGTTGATGAGATGAACGGTTTGAAATATATCAGAAGCCAAATTATTAATAAGACAATGGACGAGTTGGCATTACAGCTTAATGTATCTAAGCAAGCAGTTTATACATGGGAAAGTGGAAGAAAAAAGATTCCAGAGCAACGATTAACACAACTATCAGAGTTAAGTGGTGTGCCAGAGAAGTTCTTTCTTATAGAAGAACTTTCCGAAAGAGATAAGTTGGAGATAAAAAAGTATCGTTTAGGTAAAGAATTGGATGATACGATGGTTGAGTATGAGGAAGAAGTTCAAGATAGTGAAGGAAATTGGGTTACTATTCCTGCTTATTATATGAACGCAGGATTAATGGAACATATTGAATTTAACGATATGGAGCTTAAAATAGATGATACCATGAAGAAGATAAATAAGGTTATACATTCTTACAAGCCACATTTCGGAGATGAAGATATGGTATCGGCTAATGATATTTTGGATGACATGGATGTAAAAAGAAGTGTGTTTGATAGATTTGCTGATATTATGGATGGTAATGAGCAAAGGGAATTTATATATCAGATACTTAGGTCGATGGAGTTGTTCTTTGATGTGAATGTAAAGAAGAATATGTTATGGGGAGAAGTACCACCATTCCCAACTGATTTAGTATCAGATGAATCGGCATTAGTAAAGGATTTATATAAAGTGCTTTATGAGCATAAAAAGCAGAAAATTCAAGCAAGAAATGCAGAAGAAAAAGAGTTGAGAGAATTAGGCTTATTAGATGATTCGTCAGATGACGATGATTTATATTAAAATTCATTGGGCTAATACAAAAAGCCGATGCTACCAACATCGACTTTGT
>CAZLBL010000218.1:0-1252 GCA_964557825.1 uncultured Ruminococcus sp. | reverse complement strand
CACGTAGGGGACTTCCACGCTGTGAGTGCGCCGTGCGGCCGGCATGTGTGGGGGCATATTGCAAAGGTAAATTTATTTTTTGCAAATCATGTAGATTTGCTTAGTTTTTGTGTTTTTTTAAAAAATTCTTGGCTTGGTATTTTTGCTCTTTTTCAGCCATTCTGCATATTTGATACTACTAATGATTGGTAGAAAACGGTCTGATGGTATGATTGTTAATATAAAATTGCGAAATATCCTTAAATATTAATTGTTTTATGATGATATTTTATGAAAGAGTGCTATTTTTGTACATTAATAAATGATAGACCGGAAAAATAGATGACAATATGGCAAGTAAAGATTTAAATTGGCTAAAGTTATTAGTTGTGGAAAAGAAGAAAGCCGGTAAATGGCTTGCTGAATAACCTGGTATGGGTCAACCCACCATGTCGAGGTAGGGGTGCCAATCGTAATCGGCCTGATGTTGAGAGTTTGATAAAAATATCCCGATTATCGCAGGTCGGGCTTTCGGATGTTATTATAGTAGATAATCCCGAAGTTAAGGTATAATGGCAAAGGAAAAGAACATAACAGTAAGCAATGGTGAACTGGTCGAAAATTGTGACCAGTTGTCTTCTGTCGAAAACAGAATATTGACAATCCGTGGTGTCCAAGTAATCTTGGATAGAGACCTTGCCGATCTGTATAATGTTGAGACTAAACGACTTAACGAGCAAGTCCGTCGTAATCTTCTAAGATTTCCTGAGAATTTCAGATTTCAACTATCACAAAATGAATTCCAAGAACTGGTCGCAAATTGCGACCGGTTCAGTAGTCTCAAGCATTCTACGGTCTGCCCATTTGCATTTACAGAGCAAGGTGTTGCCATGTTAGCTTCTGTTTTGAGAAGTGAAACTGCTATTCGTGTTAGTATTCGTATTATGGATGCTTTTGTGTCCATGCGCCATTTCTTGATAAACAATGCAGATGTGTTCAGAAGATTGTCAACCATCGAATATCATCAGCTTGAAATGATGCAACATCAACAAGAATCAGACAAGCGTATAGATGAAGTGTTCCGCAGGCTTGACGAAGGAAGTGTTCAGCCCAAACAGGGTATATTCTATGATGGGCAAGTATATGATGCCTATACATTTGTTTCAGATTTGGTAAAGAGTGCCAAAAGAAACATTGTTCTGATAGACAATTATGTGGACGAAACGGTTCTTACCTTGCTGGACAAAAGAGGCAATGGTGTAACTGCTGACAT
>CAZLBL010000217.1:0-1268 GCA_964557825.1 uncultured Ruminococcus sp. | reverse complement strand
ATATTTATAAGGAGGAAATAATATTGAGAAAATCTAATATTGTTTATAATAAAATTGAAAAAATGACTGATGGCATAGCATATGAAGGTGCTCAAGCTACATATAAAGGAATTGGCGCAAAAGTATTCTATTATATTGGTATGACTTTAATTGGAGCTCTATTAGGAATTATATTTTTATTTACTAATCCTAGTTTAGTAGTAGTGGCTAGTATTTTTTCTGGTATTGTGACTTTTATTTGTGCATTACTTGCCATGTCATCTCCTAAAACTTCATTAGTTGCTGGTACTATTTATTGCCTATTTGAAGGTATATTTGTAGGTGCGATTTCATTACTTTTTGAATTAGCAATCGGTGGAGTTGTTATTACTGCGGTTCTTGGAACGTTATCTGTTGTGTTAGTTGTTGGTGTTTTATATGCATCAGGAATTGTGAAAGCAACTAGAGGATTTTATAAGTTTTTAATAATGTTCTCATTGGGTTTTATTGTATGTTCATTATTAACATTTATTTTATCTTTATTCCCCGCATTTGATGGTATTTTAAATAATTTTGGTATTATTATTATCGTAGAATTAATATCGGTATTTATTGCTAGCTTATATTTGGTTAGTGATTTACACCAAGCAACAATGCTTGTTGAAAATGGTTCACCAAAAGAATATGAATGGATGGCTGCATTTGGTCTAGCTTATACTGTAATTTGGATTTATATTGAAGTATTAAGATTAGTTGCAGTAATTTCAACTGATAGAAATTAGGTTCATTTCTGAACCTTTTTCTTTACTTTATTGTAAAATGATGTATAATTAGTATATGGAGATTTATTTATGAAAATAATGATTATTAATGGTCCTAATATTAATTTCACTGGTATCCGTGAACCTGATATTTATGGGAAAATGACATATTGTAAAATGAATCATTTTATAAAAGGTTATTGTAAAAAAATTAAACAAAAAGTAAAAATTGTTCAATCAAATTCAGAAGGGAAAATAATTGATTATATTCAAAACGCATATTTAAAAAAATATGATGCTATTATTTTGAATCCTGGTGCATATACTCATTATTCATATGCTATTTATGACGCTATTATAAGTATACCAATCAATACTATTGAAGTACATTTATCAAATATCACAGAAAGAGAAGATTTTCGTAAACGATCTATTACTGGAAATGCATGTATAAAGACTTTTATGGGGAAAAAAGAATATAGTTATATCGAAGCCATTGATTATTTGATAGCGTTATCAATATATAAT
>CAZLBL010000216.1:0-1288 GCA_964557825.1 uncultured Ruminococcus sp. | reverse complement strand
GGAAACCCTTTTCCGCTACATCCGCGACAACCCGCGCCGCCTGGCCGTGCGCCGCACTCACCCCGACGACTTCACGCGCCTCAACGCCCTGCCGCACAGAAACCCGCTTCCCGACCTGTGACAGACAATCGAAACGCCAAGACTGACGGCGAGTACCAAACGCATCAATACAGACAAGACATCAATGCAATTGCAACATGTACGCCAAGTCGTCGTACGCGTCTTACAATGTTTCCCGTCCTTATCAAAGAACACTTCCGACTTTCTTTCCATGTTTGCCATTCGTGAATGGGCGCATTTCACCCAACGCATTTTTCACCTCACATTTCTTTACACTCTCTATTCGCTCCACATTTGGAACATTCTACAGTCCTGCGGAGCAGACGAGGCGGAAACCGATGTAGTTGTAGTAATTGACCGACGGGTCGCTGAAGGAGCGGCTCGACGAGGCGCAGTAGCCCGCGCCGTAGTCCCAGCACCCGTCGCACCGGACACGGAACAACCCCGACGAAAAGTCCTTTGGATCGACACCGTATGACAATGTTGATTTATACCAGTCGAGACACCACTCCTATACGTTGCCGTGCATATCGTACAGCCCCCAGCCATTCGGCGCGTACGACCCGACCGCCGTATGCTGCGTGTACCCGCCACGTCCGTCGGACTGGTTGCCCGAATACCGCCCCAGCGTCTTCAGGTCGTCCTCCGTGTCGCCGCCGTTGTTGTACGTCGAGGTCGTCCCCGCACGACGGGCGTACTCCCACTGCGCCTCCATCGGAAGGTCGAAACCATTCAGGTTCGTCTTCGCCCGCAACTTTCCAAGGAAACTCGTCGCATCGACGGCGGACGACACCGGCCAGTTCGCCCCCGCCGACGAACCGCGAATGTCATTGTAGGAGACATGCTCGACCGACCGCGTATTCCCCTTGAACCAAGAAGGATTACTCCCCATAACAAGTTGTACTTGGGAATCCTCACCCGTCACGCACCTTTCTTAGCGTGGACGCGCATACCCCCCCCCCCCCCTACGCCACATCATCACCCCAATGCCGTTCCTCCTAAAACCACAAATATTACAAAGAAAGCAGCGAACGGAACGATGAGGGGAGAAAGGGTAAAGGGTACAAGAGAAGAAAAGAGGAGCGCGAAGGCTACAGCCGCTCGGCGGCGGCGTCCATGAGGCGGCGCGTCTGCGAGTCGAACGAGAGGCCGACGAGCCACACGGGCTTGCCGGACGCGCGGTACGGCTCGGCGTAGCCCTTCTTGCGGATCTGCGCGAACGCGCGGT
>CAZLBL010000215.1:0-1290 GCA_964557825.1 uncultured Ruminococcus sp. | reverse complement strand
AACCTTTTCTGCATCGTTCCAAAATTGGGGCTTGACTTTTAATAGTTAGTCTTTCGTGCATTATTATATCACCGACTTATTGCCAAGTTGTTGCCGAAATAGCCACAGAAAAATTTTTTGAAGCATTAAAGTCCACGATCAAGACGTTATTTCCAGCCGAACGTGGACTTTTTGCTATCATTTGCAGATATATCGGTTGGAGGTCTTACTGCCGTTCGACCTGCGCTGATTTATCTTCTCGATATAGCCCTTTTGCACAAGCTCATCGATTGCACGTTTTACGGTGGATACACTGCACTTGTTTTCACGGGCTATGGTTTTGTGGGATTGGTAACAGCTTTCATTCTTGCCCTGCCGATAGCGCAGGTATCGGTAGATACTCTGCGCTCGGAAGGACACATCATCTCGGAAGATCATTTCGAATTCTCTCATCGACAATCTCTCCCTTTTCGTTGATTATAATTTCGGTTTCTTCACCTGCGGGGATATTGGACTGTGACATAGGCATACTGTCGCCCTTTTCTGCATCATCACTGTCATCTGTTTCGGTCTTTGGCTTTCGTCCTGGCTTACGAGGTGAGAATGCCATATCAGTTCGGTTTCTTCGGTCGGGACCGGGGCGGTGGATTGCTTTTTCCTCTTCTGTCATCTTTTCACCAACACTCTGCGTGGAGTACAGCATCACAATGGTATCCTCGAGATTCGACTTATTTGCATAGGATACCTTTCGGTTGCCCTTATCTGCAACAGCATAGATCTCCTTCGGGAATACGATACCCCATTTGAAGAAGAGCTTCAGTTTGACCTGCATGGGATGGAAGCCTGTCTTCATCACCACAAAGGTTCCCTTGGGAAGTGACTTCAGCTCATCCGGTGTGAGCAAGGCTCGTTCGATCATCTGTAAGCTCTGAGACGGATCGTTCTTTCCTCGGTTCACGGATCCTGACTGTACCGTTCTGCTTCCAAGAGCCTTGGACAGTACCTGCGCGGATTCGCTGTTGGGCGCAAAACCGCCGAACACCGTGAGCTGTGTGTTGTCGGTAATGATCTCACAACCTTCCTTGCCGTAGTTCTTTTGGAGCTGTGCAAAGGACTGAATAATGGCTACAATAGATACTCTACGGGAACGGGATGCAGAGAACATCATCTCAGCACCTTCGATCTTCGGGATCGTACCGAACTCATCAAGATTGATACCAAGGTCGGGATTGCCGTAGGAGTCTGTGGTGTCATAAACAAGCTCGAGGCTGCCGTCTTCCATTCGGATGGTCATACCTGCTTTGATCTCGA
>CAZLBL010000214.1:0-1291 GCA_964557825.1 uncultured Ruminococcus sp. | reverse complement strand
GCCTCTGCGCATTGACTTCCGCCAATGTCGTGGGGTATCAGGAGGTCGGTCTTCGCTTCGGCGCAAAAGGCACTGGATCGTGCTTTGTTAAGGTAGATGGCACCGCAATGAACCTTCAGGACTTGAAGGTCACAGGTTATGCGGCCGAGGACGGCTATGCAGATGAAGAGGTATATGTTCAGCCGCTTGATGCCTATGGCCGTACCATAGCGTCATACTATTGGTATGACTCAGAGGATGACGGCATGCATGGCTGGTACGATGACGAGGGGAATTATGTAGAGGATGTTGCAATTCCAGCCGGCGAAGGACTTTATGCCTATTCCCCAGATGATTCATTTTCCATCCAAAGTGCTGGTCAGGTTCCGACGGCAGACATAGCCGTAATCTTGCGGTTTGGGGCAAAACATGTTGTGAACTCCACTCCTGTGGTTGTTGATCTTCAAATCCTGACGGTCTCAGGGTATTCCGTTGAGGACGGTTACGCCGATGAAGAGGTATATGTTCAGACACTTGATGCCTATGGCCGTACTATAGCGTCATACTATTGGTACGATTCGGAAATCGACGGTATGTATGGCTGGTATGATGACGAGGGGAATTATGTAGAGGATATGACAATCTCCCCTGGTGAATCCGTTTATGCGTATTCACCTGATGAAACCTTCAGCATTGTTATCCCAAGCGCAACGCTCCAATAAACTATTTTGTGCGGTGCAGATGGATGCGCCGCACAGATGACAACAAAACAAAGGAAATGAAGATGAAGAAAATAATGACAGTTATTGCGGCAGTCGCCATTGCGGCTTCTGCGCAGGCGTCCTCCTTCTCATGGAAGACAACCAGCGCCGGCAAACTTTTTTCGGCAGGCACGACAACCGAACTCGCTTCTGGCACGGCATATCTCTTTGATTCTGCCGCCGTAACGCAGCAGGCTGTTTTGACAGCCGTCCTTGGCGGAAGTTCGCTTGATTCCCTCACTTCGCTTTCAAGCTCTTCAGTGACAGAAGGCGCAATTGCCTCACAGGATTTCAACTGGGGCAATGCGGGAGATACTCTGAACGCATTTGTTGCCATTGTTGATGGCGACAATGTATTCATTTCTGACCTGAAACCTGCGGCTGCTCAAGCAAGTTCGACAGCTGCGGTGAACTTCAACCTGAAGTCGGATTCGCAGGGGGCGGCAATCAACTCTTCTACATTCTCTAACGGAGGCTGGTACACCATTGCGGCTGTCCCGGAGCCTACGTCAGGCTTGCTGATGCTTGTCGGCCTTGCGGGGCTTGCGCTC
>CAZLBL010000213.1:0-1306 GCA_964557825.1 uncultured Ruminococcus sp. | reverse complement strand
TTTTTGATTGTGTTGTTTCCGCTATAGGCTATTTTTATGCCGAAGCGGGATTTTTTATTACGCTTCTTCTGCTACTGTGCAATCGCCGAAGATTACGCCGAGAGCACCGGCGCTTCCTTTATTAGGTCTTAAGAACATGTTGAGGAATGAACCAATGCCTTGACCTTTAACGACGGGAAGTTGAGTAGCATCAGAATACGGAGCAAAACCTGTAGTAGTCAAACCATAGAAAGTGATGGGGTTAGTTGTCGGATTGATACCGGTTATATACTGAGAAGACGTACCGTAGAACAGGGGCAATCCAGCGCTTTTTACCGTATCGTTACCCAATATTTGTTTAACAATAGGATCATCAAAATCAAACGTATGCGTTCCGAAAGTTGCCTTACCGGACATTGCATATTGACCTATAGATGAAAATGAGTAAGTGCCCGGATCCTTATATACGGCTATGGCGTTGATAAGCGTTTTAGACGTACCACCCTCACCGGTTTCTGTCTTTACGTAAGGATGATTAGGTGCAAACGCCTTTAATGCATCGAGCATAGCCGCTGCTTGAGCTGCAATAGAACCAGCTCCCATTTGATCAAACCAGCTTTCTTGTCCGGTTACGTAGGAATACATATGTTCGGAAGTATACTCGTCAAAGTTAAGAACTGCAGGCCAACCGCCCTTGCCATCTTTTCTGCCGACACTTTCTGAATTCTTAACCTCACCGTGGTCGGCTATTATAAGAGGACCGCCTGCACGGCGAATAATACTTTCCTTTATATCGAGGAAGCCGCCCCAAACGTAGAAGATACTGTTGTAGTCGTCCTCGTAAATGGATTTTTCAACTGTAACGCCGTGACCGGTACTATTTCTCGAAGAAAACGTAGTAATATACCAGCTGTTCGCAATATTGTTATATATATGTGTTTTTGCCGCTACTGCCTCCATAAAAATGAGACCACCGGAATACTCGGATTCCGAACGATTGAGGTTACCTATAAGGGATAAATTATTAAATGCAGCCTCTTCAGTGTAATTAGTTTCGTCTACTGCTGATTGTCCGAAGACGTAGAATAATTTACTACGCGCAATGACCTTATTCGAAGCAACGTCGGGGTTGGATATTTTTTCAATGCGTTCCTTGGATATTCTGTCTGTATTAATTGTGAAATAATTACCTTCAAAGGTGAATTTTCCGGTTTGACCAAGGTCACGGAAAAGCATCATTGTATTATCTTTTAAAGAACCTTTAATTTCTGCTTTTTGCTCGGGGGTAAGACCGGTCAATTCACTTTCTTGCCAGAAATATTCCTCT
>CAZLBL010000212.1:0-1318 GCA_964557825.1 uncultured Ruminococcus sp. | reverse complement strand
AGTTTAATCGCCGTATCGACATCTTCAAGTCGTGCAAGATATTTTGCCGCTTTTTTGTCTTGTGCTAAATCTCTTGCAACTTTTAGTTTGTCTACAAGTTTTTTTACAAGTTCTTTTACGCCTAAGCCCTCGTAAACGCCGTTATAACCGCCAAACACTCCTGACAGCACTACACACACAAGGATAGCAAAATCAACGGTTAAAAGCCCTCCGCAAAGGATATATAACTCGTCAATTACCGACAATCCCACAGCCAAAACAAAAGTTACAGCCGTAAACACTGCTTTATACCATTTAGGGTGTGTCGTTTTAAAATGCTTGAACGGTAGCTTTACAATGCCAAGCAAAATACATACAATAGCAGAAACCACACCTGCCGACATAAATAATTTCTCCATAATTTACTCCTTAAACATTTTCTACATTTTCGCATGCCGCATTTTCTACAATTTCTTTCGATTTTTCAATCTCAATCAATTTGTGGAAAACTCGGTTTTCAGCTTCGATTTCTGCGAGACGACGCTCATTGTCTTTCAAGGCGTCTTCAAGGTCTTTGATTGCAATCATTTTTTTTATTCTCCTTTTTTTATTTTTATTCTACGACTTCTAAATTAAAAAGTCAATAGTTTTCCGCAAAAATAATAAATACAAAATCCACCGCCGACCAAAATCAATATCACCAAAGTGGAAAGAATAAGTTTTAAAGCATTATTCTTTATCGCTCCGCAAATACTGCCCAATATATTAACAACCGTTTCAAGCAATAAACCAATGAAAGTCAATGGGAATAATAACGCTTGCACAAGTACGAATACAATCGTTGCAGGTATCATAAGCACTTGCATTGTCTTCATTGTTTTACGCTCTCGAATGCCGATATACTTCAATATGTCTTTATTGCTATCGAAGAACGCTTGCGCTTTATCACCGTCAGCCTTTAATTGCTCGACTTCCGCTTTCTTTTTGGATATTTCTTTATCAAGCTCGGCAAGCTGTTTTTCTTTTTCTTGCTTTACTTTTTCGACTTCTTGTGATATTTTAGCGGTTTCGGCTTGTATTCTTTTAGCTTCGGCGTCGTTACGCAATTCTTCCTGCTTTTCATTAACGACTTTTTCAATCGTATCATCTTGCTCCAAAGCCGCCCTTGTTGCTAAAATATCAATAGCGGATTTTACTTCACTTGTTTCGCTTGCTTTCCTTTCAAGCAGTTCGTTTAGCGTAAAATCTTTTTTCTCGACTACATCATTCATACTTCACCATTTGTTTCGCCCAAAAGCCTATTCGCTTCTCTAAACTTTTCTGCTTTTGCCATAAGCAT
>CAZLBL010000211.1:0-1334 GCA_964557825.1 uncultured Ruminococcus sp. | reverse complement strand
TGATGTGCGTGGCAATGCTCATCGGCACCACTTTCGCGTGGTTTACCGATACCGCCAGCACCAGTGTGAACAAGGTGCAGGCCGGTACGCTGGATGTCGCCCTTGAGATGTGGGACGCCAATGAAGAAGAATGGGTCCCCGCCGAGGGCGAGACTTTGGACTTCATCAAGGCCGACGACGCTGATGACGAAGCTATCCTTTGGGAGCCCGGCTGTGAATACGCGCTGCCCGCTCTGCGTGTTCATAACCACGGCAACCTTGCTCTGAAGTATGCCATTCAGGTCACTGGTTTCACTGGCGATGCTAAGCTGAATGAGGCTATTGAGTGGACTATCAACTATGGTGATGAGGAAATCTCCGATTCCGCGGACGGTCGTGCTGTCACTGCCGATGGTACCAATACCAATGAAGCTGTTCTTCTCCCCGAAGAGACGTCTAATGAGATCATCATCTCCGGTCACATGAAGGAAGATGCCGGTAACGAGTATCAGGGTCTGTCCCTCAATAACATTTCCGTCACCGTGTATGCTTCTCAGACTCCTTATGAGTACGATTCCACTACCGATCAGTACGACGCCGGTGCGTTCGCCAGCTATTGGGACGGCGTGACTGAGACTGTTCCTGCTGAAGTAGACGGCGTGTACCACATCACCAACGCTGCTGAGTTTGTGTACTTTATGAAGCATGCTAATGTCGGCGGTGCTGATTATGTCCTTGACTGTGACATTGATCTTGGCGGCGCGAAATTTGCTGCAGCCGCTACTGACACAGGTATCTATCATGCCAACTTTGACGGCAAGGGTCACACCGTGAGTAATTTCACCGTTGATTCCAGTGCCCGTGGTGACGGCCGTTACGGCGGCTTGTTCGGTTATATAGTTGGCAGTGTCGGGATAAACGACTATTCTGCGACAATTAAGAATCTGACCGTTAAAAACGCTACCGCTATCGGCGGCAAGCAGGTCGGCATAATTATCGGCGGTGTCAACAACGGCACTATTGAGAACTGCCACGTCGAGGATTGTACCGTTATTGCTACCATCAAGAAGGCTGGCGCTATCACTGGTTACACAGCTGGCACCGCCGCTGGCATCGCTACTGTGAAGAACTGCACCGCTACCAACGTTGACGTGTACTGCGCTGACGCTAATGAGACTGAATCCGGCGAGATCGTTGGTTTCGAGAACACTGGTTCCACTGTGACCAACTGCAACGCTATCAACGTCAACGTCTATCGTGGCGAAGCCGCGTCCGACGTTAACGTCATCGCTAACGGCGTTATCCTGAAGGGTTCCACCTATGAGATTTCCTCCGCGGCTGGCCTGAGCTGGTTC
>CAZLBL010000210.1:0-1346 GCA_964557825.1 uncultured Ruminococcus sp. | reverse complement strand
GCCACACAGGAAAGTGAAATTGTATCAATTCCGCAGTTTTGATTTCAATTTTTCCTGCTTTGGCATCGGCGATCATGCGATTAAAAGCATCTCGCTTATTCAGAGAAGTGCCGGAAATACCCTCATCAGCGTAAATCCCCACCAGCGTCCAGTTGTCATGGCGACTGACCATGTCTTCGTAGTAATTCTTCTGAAGCTCATAGGAGCTGGTCTGCTGAATATTATCTGTGGAAACGCGGACATAGACGGCAACCCGCTGATGTTCGTCGGTATCATAAAAATCTCGCTGTTTCCGAGCAGGAATAACTTCCGCATCGTCTAGAGATCGGCCTTTGTACCGCTCACGGATTCTCTCTTTGATTTGGGCTTTGGTCAGGCCCTTGGATTCAACTTTTCGCATCAGGACACTCTCCGTATAATTGGTCTGTAAAAAGTATATAAGAGATGCTGCAAAAATGAAAATAACCACAGGTACACGATTATACCTGTGGTTACATTATTAGAAAAAATTTTTAGTTTTCGGTAGGACGAGCTTTGATCAGAGCCACTTTCATCTGTCGCAACATGGTCATCATGGACTCGACTTCTGCTACTGTGCAATCTTTTAAGAGGCTATCTAGGTCGCCTGCATAGATGGCTGAGACTTCTGGGATATCCGTTCGCAAGAGGCTGTCAGCAGAAACTTTCAAAATCTCAGTAATCTTCATAAGGGTTTCCACGCCAAAGTTTGCCCGGCCAGTCTCGATGGAACTCATATGGGAAACGGAAATGTCCAGCTTGTCGGCCAGATCTGCCTGCGTCATGCCGATAGCTTTTCTTGCGTCCTGGATACGCTTGCCGACCGGCTTTAATTTTTCGTACAAAGCTGAACACCTCACTTGACTTCTAGTTTTGTATATTATATCTTGAATACTGGGTCAAAATGAACAGCCTAAACTGGGTCACACCTACTATACTGTGTATAATAAGAAAAGTTTATGCACAGAAGGAGGTGATAACCATGGCCGTTAATTATGACCGCATTGGTAAACGTATTCAGCAACTTCGGAAGCTGAAGAAACTGTCCCAAGCCGATTTGGCAGAGTTTACCGGGATGTCTGTTTCCTACATAAGCCATATTGAAACAGGCATCAAACACGCAAGTCTGGAATCTGTTCCCTTGGCGGCAACGATGGCCTTGAGGTTTTCCAAATTGCTGTCCGTGAAAAGGCTGCGGGGCATGGAAATGCAGATGGCAGTCGGTTCGTCCTCATCCTCGGTTTGGCTCTGGTCGATGTCAAAGCCTTCATCGTAGATGTGCTGGAGCAGTCTCTCGATAACCTCGCTGTCGGCGCTGTCATCAAAGG
>CAZLBL010000209.1:0-1355 GCA_964557825.1 uncultured Ruminococcus sp. | reverse complement strand
AGCCTTTTCTTGAAAATTGACTTGATTTTCATAAACGCAGAACACCGAAAATTCTTAGCGTTAGTTACAAGATAGTAACAGAAAAAATCCCTAAATTTTAGCCTTATTTCAGGCTTTAACTTAGGGATTTTCTTCATTCAGTTTTTAATCAATTCAATTGTTTCTTTCAGTTCTTCAAGGGTTTTGTGCGTATAGATTTTTTCGCCTGTATTCCCTGAAGAATGCCCCATGATTCTATCAATACAAACCTTATTTGCCCCCGCTGAATCAAGCCTACTTCTGAAGGTGTGTCTGCATTCGTGGGGTGTGTGATTCATTTGATGGGATTCCATTATTTTGTTCCAAAAGATGTAGTATTGAGAACTTGACATTCTTTTTCCGTTGTAGGTAAAAAGGTATTCATTGCCTTCTTCAACTTTGGCTTTGACAATTGGGAAAATCTTTGAATGGATTGGAACTATTCTGTTCTTACCAGCAGCGGTTTTTACACCACCTTGCATAGTACCAGCTTCTAAATCAACATTGGCTGTTTTAAGCTGAAGCATTTCACTGATTCTGAATCCAGTGTAGAGAAAGAACAGAACCGAATCAACCCATTCTTCATTTTGGGATTCCCAAAGCGTTTCAACTTCTGCATCAGTGAAAGGCAATTTCTTTGTAGGTGGAACAGCTTCAGCGGTGGTTAGATGTGCATAGCCTTTTTCAATTATATCCAGTTCTAAAGCATATCTATCAAGATGATTGAAAAGGTTCTTAATTGCCCATTGGGTTGAATACCCTTTTCCGCAATTATCAATGCAATCTTGCATCATGGCTTTCTTAATATCTCTGTATTTCATTTTATGAACTATGTCACAATGATTGAAAGCAGATTTCAGGGTTGCAACGGTTGCTTTGGAAAGCTTGTTTGTATCTTTTTCCAACCACCTTTTATATAGTTCTTCCATTGTGATTTTGCTTGCATCAATATCATAAGGATTCTTGTTATATTCAGCAAGGGCAAGCATACCATCTTTTCTTGTAGGGTAATAACCCACAACATCATAAATGGGATGCCCCTTTTCATTCCAACCTACTGTTTTTCTAACACAATAAGGATTTCTTCTATTTCCTGATAGTTTTACAACTGACCCATAGCCATTAGGATTTTTCATAATTGTACCATTCCTTTCTAAACCATTGATTTTTTCAGAATAAAATGGTACAATACAATGTAACCATTCATTCTTTGCCGTAGTGGGTGAATATGATTTGGTTATCCCTTGAACCCCTGGTGTTGCAGCACTGGGGGTTCTTCTATACAGAACCAAACCTTAAACCGCTTGTTGTTTGCAGACAATAGGCGGTTTATTTTT
>CAZLBL010000208.1:0-1366 GCA_964557825.1 uncultured Ruminococcus sp. | reverse complement strand
CTCATGTAATTCATCAAGCAGCTCTTTGCATTCCATGTTTCGCATTCCCTCACCCTCTTTCATTTCTTGACGATTATTGTCAGCCGTGATATCATGGAGACAATATTCCTGCGATTCTGTATAAAGGAGTTTGTGCTATGACCACTTTGGCAATACTGCTCGCCGCATTTGTTTATCTTTTCGTCTTTAGTTTTTTTCGCGTCCTTGTGTTTGAAACTGGCTTATTCGTGTTTGAAACTTTAGGTGTTCTTTTGGCAATGACCGCTGCCTATGGAACAATGCTGTTGGTGTGTATCAAGAAAGGTGACTCTCGACTTGCCGTCCGTACCTTTGCTACCATAGCAATTTGCTCGTGCATTTGTTTGATGGTGTCCCATGGAATATACTTCCCTGATTTATTGGGCGTGCTCTGCTGTGCCGCTATGTGGATTCTCACATTTGTGAAGAAGCACTGAATGGACTTGACTCTATGAAAAAGATTGTCATTTCTATTTTTGCCTCAGCACTTTTGGTATCGCTATGCGGTTGTAATAGAAATATTCACCGTGAAAATGAATCAGCTTCTGTTGAAAATAATATGCGCATAGCCGATAGCTACACTTCAGTCGGATACGATGCCGTCGATGATGAGTTGGTAGACGAATGGGGAGACGCGTATGATAATCATGTCTCCGTAGATTTAGAAGAATTCCATATAGCATACTCGCTTATTGACGATTACCTAACAGGCGAATCCGACACCATTGAGATTTCTGAAGTATATCAATTGTTAGAGAATGGACTTCGATATTTTTATGAAATCACAGAGTATAGTTCCTCTGATAGTTGGCAAATGCAAGAATTTAAACTCGACCTGCAAGATTCCATTGAGCCAATTAAAAGTGCTGACGGCAAGTTAGAAGAATACCTTATGGGTAACCCCGATTCTTTTGATCTTGTCAAAGTCAAGGAGCTAATGGAACAAGGCTTCGAGCAATTCTATAAAGTGTACGACTAACCCGCTCATGAAGAAGTCAAGTCATTTCTGACTGACTTCTTCACTTTTTTGTAGCGTAGCACAAAAAAGTATTTCTAACTTGTGAGACTAATATAACACCGTAGTTAGAGTTTGTCAATATGTTTTTTGAAATTTATATTGACAATGTTAGATTGACGTGGTATTTTTATTTCAAAGGAGATGAGAACGTGGAAACGATAGGTGAAAGAATCAAGAGCGTCCG
The DNA here is from genome assembly GCA_964557825.1 of uncultured Ruminococcus sp. Taxonomy (GTDB): domain Bacteria; phylum Bacillota; class Clostridia; order Oscillospirales; family Ruminococcaceae; genus CAG-115. The sequence goes on along the minus strand of CAZLBL010000208.1, from coordinate 146 downwards.
TATGCATTTTGAACAGACGCAATATGATTTTGGTCAAAAGATAAAACTGTCACAGAACTATGTTTGGATGATTGAGCAGGGCAAGCGCAAACCCAGTGACCGCACTATCTCGGACATCTGCCGTGAGTTTGGCGTGAATGAGATTT
>CAZLBL010000207.1:0-1377 GCA_964557825.1 uncultured Ruminococcus sp. | reverse complement strand
CCTAGAGCCGAACGAAGTTCGGTTCGGAGGCAGGGGGACATCTTGCCTAAGTTATTATCCGGCGCTTGGCGCGTCCGGTTAATCTTGAAAGGAAACCAAAATGAGCTGGAGAGATAATCTTATAAAAATAGAGCCTTACGTTGCGGGCGAGCAGCCGGACAAGACGGACTTTATCAAGCTTAACGCAAACGAGAACCCTTACCCGCCGTCGCCCGCCGTAATCCGTGCGATTGAGCGGTTTAATTCCGCAGAGCTTAAAAAATATCCCAACGCGGACGCAGCGCCGCTTGCCGAAGCAATCGCCGGGCGCGCGGGGCTTAAGCGCGAAAATGTGTTTGTGGGCAACGGCTCGGACGATGTGCTGGCGCTGTGCTTCAGGGCGTTTTTTAATTCACAAAAGCCTGTGATTTACCCCGATATTACATACTCGTTCTATCCCGTGTGGTGCGATATGCTTAAAATCCCGTATGAAACGATACCGGTGGACGCGGAGTTCAACATAAACGCGGAGGACTACGCGCGCGAAAACGGCGGCGTTGTCATTGCAAACCCCAACGCGCCCACAAGCATAGGCAGGGGGCTGGACTTTATCCGCCGCATACTTGACCTTAACCGCGACAGCGTGGTTATCGTGGACGAGGCTTATGTGGATTTTGGCGGAACCTCGGCGCTGCCGCTGCTGCGGGAATATGAGAACCTTGTGATTACGCAGACGTTTTCAAAATCCCGCTCCATGGCGGGCATGAGGATAGGCTGCGCGCTTGCGGGCAGGGAGCTTATTTCTGCGCTGTATGCCGCAAAGGACAGCTATAATTCCTATCCGCTGGACAGCGTTGCGATTGAGGCGGGCGTTGCCTCTGTTGCTGACGAGGAGTATTTTAATTCCACGCTGAAAAAGGTTATCGCGACCCGTGAAAGGCTTGCGGCGGCGCTGCGCGAGATGGGCTTTTCGCTTCCCGACAGCAGTACAAATTTCCTTTTTGCGGAGCATTCGCGATATTCTGCAAAGGCTATATGCGAGTTTCTCAAAACGCGGGACATCTATGTGCGCTATTTCAGCAAGCCGCGCATTGACAACCGCCTTAGAATTACCATCGGCACGGACGCCGAGATTGACGCGCTTATTGCCGCGCTTCATGAGTTTATTGGCAACTGAAGATGAAGTGTTGCGGCAAGTTCAAACCTAATCAATAAAATTTGTACCACCGCGCACGCAAGGCGCAGTCCGCCCAAGGGGTAGGCAAGATGTCCCCCGCCTCTAGGAGGCGGGGGACATCTTGCCTAAGTTCAATAAGGGGCTTGCCCCGTCATTTAACGTGGCTGTACCGAACGAGTTCGGCACTGGGCGTATCGAACAAGTTCGACACTATTGTATAG
>CAZLBL010000206.1:0-1403 GCA_964557825.1 uncultured Ruminococcus sp. | reverse complement strand
AAGGCTGGCAGTCTGAGTCAGTGTGCCCTCAGAGCGGTAGCTGAGGGAGCTGTAGGCTTTTTGAGTTGCCGTGGGAATGAGATTACTTTATTGCACGATTGTGCGGTGGTGCCTTAAATCAACTGGCTTATTTGCATTATCTGGTATTAACCATCTCCCATTTTCTTTTTTGACATCTGCTATCCTGTTATCAACACAATATTTGGTTATCATAACTGTACTTAAATTCCACAGCGTAGATACCTCTTTTACCGTTAAATAATTCATCTTATTATCCTTTAATTATAGCGTGAAAATTTTATTTTAATTTGGCAATTAAAAACACGCATTCACGCAACATCGTATTTAAATATTTTTATAAATGTGTATTTATTTCCTCTTCCAGCTTTTTAATCCCTTTAAGCACATCCTCAAACGACGGCTTATCACTAAACAGCATATTTTGCATATGCTCGTAGTCATCACGAAGTTTATCGAGATTATACTCGGGTGGCATCAGACGCATCGTGCCACGTTTGGCAAGGTCATACCTCGCCCACGGACAGCGGTAGAACTTGTCCTTAAACGCCACGACACGGGTCAGCAGGTCGTTATCGGCTAATGCGTTATCCTTGACCTCGGTCTGCATCATACGATAAAGGTCGTAATAGTGCCGGGAATATCTTGCCGGAAAAGGTCTACCCTCTGCACGAAATGCTTCTCTATGTAAGATCGTAACCTTTTCCCAAAATGTTCGTTCGGGGAGCACGGTTAAAATTTCAGTTGTTGGTTGGCTGAACAATCTTTCGTACTCTTGCGCGGCATATGGTGTAATGCTTGCAGGCTTTACGGGTGTCCATGCGGCAAGTGCACCGATTTCAAGTCGGATCTCCTGAAGGATGGATATATCGGAAAAACTGTTCGGATATACAATTTTGACAGTCTGCGGATCATCGGAATCGATAAAACATCTCACACTATCGCCGAGTTCTGCGGCAAGATCGGCAGAGATAGCAGGCAAGAATGTATCTCGTAAGAACACCTCTGCTCTTGTGTTGGCTTCCTTGTTGAAGATATCCTGCTTTGTGTTACTGCGTTCTTCCCATGGCTCATAGATACCATAGCCGAGAACACGCCAATCGAGGATCAAGTCGATGTCCTCGGAAAAGCGTTCGATCAGTCCGTATGCTTTGGAGAGGCTCGTTCCGCCCTTGAATGCAATATTGCCCTTCCATGCCGAGCGGTGAAACAAATAGTCGAGCATATAGCAGACCCAAAAGTCTTTTTCGATGATGGCATCCGTCATCCCCATTTTGGCGGCAGTGTTATGAAACAATGCCTTTCTGTCATTTTCATTTATTCGTGCAATATTTCGCATAAGTTCAGCTCCTGCAAATAAGTTTGATATATTCGTAGATCCATGA
>CAZLBL010000205.1:0-1467 GCA_964557825.1 uncultured Ruminococcus sp. | reverse complement strand
AATATGGAGGTAAAAAGCAATGGCAAGCGGGATACCTTATGTGCCGCTTGACTGTCAGCTTGACGAGAAATTTGATTACATTGAAGCGGAATTTGGATTGATAGGGTTTGCGGTAGTCGTTAAGCTTTTCCAAAGGATTTACGGTGGGCATGGTTACTATTGTGAATGGAATGACCGGGTTGCATTATTGTTTGCGCATAGGATAGGCGCGGGTGGTGATGTCGTTCGGGAGATAGTTTCCGCTGCAATAAGAGAGGGCATATTTGACGGAGAAATGCTCAAAAGTTTCGGCATATTGACATCGCACGGTATTCAGAAAAGATTTGCCGAGGTTGCCAAGCGCCGCAAAGAAATTTTTGACAATCCCGCATATGTCCTGCTTAACTGTACGCAAAATTTCGGCAATGTTGACATTTCAAGTGAAAATGTATACAATTCGGGCGAAAATGTATGCAATTCAAGCACAAGTAAAGTAAGTAAAGGAAGTAAAGTAAATGGAAGTGAAGTAAAGGAAAGCACAGCGGCTGCGCCGCCTGCCGCTCCTCCCGCAGACAAAAATGCCATAAAGGCAGATTTGGTGGAGCGCTACGGTACAGCCAATGTGGAACAATACGAACGGCGCTATCTGGAATGGCAGCAGTCAAAAGGACGGACAGGCGGGGTTAATTATCCAGCAATTGCCCGATGGATGGCGCAGGACGGCGTTACCAACACTAATGACGCAATGTATAGCAGCATAGATATAGACGGCGCTATGCATGATGTAATGGCTAAATACAGGGAGAGATGACAATGACCAAAACCGACCTTGAACAAATCTATTATCTCAACCGTGAACTGCGCCTGTTGGAAACGGAGCTGGAGCGTTTGCGGGGCAGATCGCTTGTGCAATCGCCGCTGCCGTCAATATCTCATGGCAGCGGTATTGCCGACAAGGTGGCGCAGCGCGGAAATCGCATTGCGGATTTGGAACAGCTTATCTCCGAAAAGCGCGAGGAAATCCAGCGTCAGCGCAACCGTGCCGTTGAGTATATTTACAGCATTCCCGACAGCTTAACGCGGCAGATTGTTTATTACCGCTGTGTAAGCCTGTTTTCGTGGCGCAGGGTCGCTTATGAGGTCGGGGGATATAATACGGCAGATGGCGTGCGCATGATTTACAACAGATTTATGAGCAAGCTATAAGTTGTTCGTTTTGTTCGCTTTACCTGTGCTATAATGGTAGCATGAGAAATATACAAGTGGGGCATTTATATGACATATGAAATACACGCTGAAATAAGCGGCAACAATGCCAAGCTTGAAACGCGGCTTATCGGGGATTACACCGCCGCCGAATTGAAAACGCTTGACAAATTGCTGGATTATGCTATAATAAAACCAACGGACAGCGAAACCCGCAAGAAAGACAACTGGGTCAAGGGCGATAGAGGACTGTTCGCGGGGAGTGTGCCTTATGCTTCGCGC
>CAZLBL010000204.1:0-1505 GCA_964557825.1 uncultured Ruminococcus sp. | reverse complement strand
TCACTGGGCCACAGTCGGCCTCTGCGCATTGACTTCCGCCAATGTCGTGGGGTATGCTTCCAGCACTACGACCTCAGGTTTTAAAATCCTGGGCACCCAGTTCAGTTCAACGGCGGGCGCCGGCATTGACCTGAACAGCATCAAAGTTGTTGGCTACGACCCTGAGGTTGGGACGGAAGCAGAGGTTCAGGCTCAGCCTCTTGACAATCGCGGAAAGGGTGGAATGACATATTCATTCTATGATGTCCCGGGAGAGCTTTATGGTTGGCTCGACAGCAACGACGAACCTGTTGAGGATGGCGCCGTTGTTCTGCCCCTTGGAGAAGGTCTGTGGGTTTCCGCTCCGAACGCGACACTTGGCCTTCAGACGGTTGGCGCAGTCCCTCAGGCCTCATACGCCGTGGTGCTGCGGCAGGGCTTCAAGATGGTCGTGAACAGTTCGCCTGTGGCCATAGATCTCACGAAGATTGCCGTTTCCGGCTATTCCGCGGATGTCGGCACGGAGGCGGAAGTCCAGGCTCAGCCTCTTGACAATCGCGGGAAAGGCGGAATGACATATTCATTCTACGATGTCCCCGGCGAACTTTTTGGCTGGCTCGACAGCAACGACGAACCTGTTGAAAAGGGGGCAGTAATGATTCAGCCCGGAGAGGGGTTGTGGGTTGCATCCCCCAACGCCAGCTTTCAGCTTGAACTGCCAGGCGTGAACAATCTCAACTGACTTGATGTGTGTTGCATTGTGTGATGCACAAAAGAAAGGGAAAAATGAAAATGAAGAAAGTAATCATGGCTATTGCAGTTGCTGCTTGCGCAGCAGTTGCCTCAGCCGCATCGTTTGACTGGAAGACCTCACCTACTGGAAAGATCTACGAGGCAGGCACAACCACCCTGCTTGCTTCGGGCACGGCCTACATATTTGACTCAAGCTCCGTTTCACGGCAGACGCTGGTTGAGCACTTCGCGGCCAATGGCTCGATGATGGAAGGATCGCTCCACAGCAAAGCGATTTCTGCCGGCGTCATCAGTGCCACAGCAGGCGAGGCATTCTCATGGTCCGGCGGCGACACACTGAATGCCTATATCGCGGTCATCGCCGACGGCAAGATTTTCGTCTCTGATGTTTTGGGCAAGGAGGCACCTGATACGGGATATTCCCAGTTCTCGTTCAATGTCAAGAACGCATCTCAGGCCACGGCAAGGGAATTTAATGCAGGAGACACTGTGTCTGCCGGATGGTACACTACCGTTCCTGAGCCTACGAGCGGCATTCTGATGCTCGTAGGCCTTGCGGGGCTTGCGCTCCGCCGCCGTCGCGCCTGATTCGCTGACATTACGCATAATTCAGGTCAGGCCTGAATTCAACAGCACCGCCCTCTGACGAGGGCGGTCTTTTCGTTGATGGCGCGACATCGTTGACATCATGATGTCGATATGATACCATAGTGACATCTTTTTTACTGGAGAATGTAAGATGACCACTGTACCCATAACAATGCGTGCCGATC
>CAZLBL010000203.1:0-1527 GCA_964557825.1 uncultured Ruminococcus sp. | reverse complement strand
ATTTTGAACCCATAGGACATCTATCGGGCAAGGCAAAATACACCGAAGTGGGCAAGCTTATAGCAGAATACGGCACAACGAATATTAACAATGCCGCGTCTATGAACTATGACTGCCACACTGAGTGCAATCCCTATTGCGGAGTACCCGTTGCGGACACTGCCACAGGCTTTTCATATAGCACTAACCCGCAATACACAGCAACTTATGGCGGTATCTCAGTTTACACCACCGATAAAGACACCGCCAAAATCCCCGTCTACTACTACATCTACGACCAAGAAAACCCAGACGCACCCCCAGAAAAAATAACTGAATCCTACTCTCTAAACGACACCCACACATTCAAACCCTCGACAGAGTACGGAATCCCGATAGCCATGGAATCCACCTGGCGCACGGATAAGTGCTTTGATGAGTTTACGGAGTATGTGGATTTTAATTCTTACAGAACTGCCTTAGAAAGCACGGTTTTGTGAATATCTCACAATAAGCCTTGATTTATTTGCGGATATTTTGTCTATTTAGTACCTTGCAAAACCAAATACCTTGTGGTAGAATAATAGCAAGGAACAAAGTTCCACTTTTTTAGGCAGTAACTACCTTGCGGCGCAAAATACTGTGCGGCGCAGAAAATCAAAACAGGAGGGAATAAATGAACTCCCAGCTTAAACGAGGAACGCTTGAGCTTTGCGTGCTGTCTATACTTGACAGCGGCGACTGTTACGGCTATGAACTGGTGAACAAAATCTCGGAGTGTATGGAGGTTACAGAGGGCACTGTATACCCGCTGATGAAGCGGCTTAAAGAGTCCGCCGCCATCGATTCGTATATAGTGGAATCCACCGAAGGACCGCCGAGAAAATACTACAAAATAACCGAAACAGGCAAGGCAGAACTTGAAAGACTTGAAAATGAATGGTTTGAATTTGTGGACAGTGTAAACCGTCTGCTGAAAGGGGACAAGGATAATGACAGCTAAGAACAAGGACGATTTTTTGTTTAATCTCCATAACGAGCTGCACAGAATAGGCATTGACGACAGCGAGGATATCTTCGCCGATTTTGAGGAGCATTTCCGTGCAAGCGCAGAGCAGGGCTTTTCCGAGGAGGAAACCTGCGCAAAGCTTGGCGATGTAAAGGAGATAGCAAGAAGCTATATCGACATAGACAGCAGCAAAATCAACAGCATTGTGGCAAACGCGATAGAGGACAGCAGACCCCATGTAAGCCTTAAAAAGCCGGGACGCTCTGTGCCTGTTTCCGCGCCGCTGCCCGCCGAAAACTCCGTACCGCAGGAAGAAGCCGCGCCCGCAACCGTTATTATAACCGAGCAGCCGCAGGCAATCCGTGAAATAACACCCGAGCATATCGCGGCAGAACAGCCCGCGCCGCAAGCGTCCGCAGCAGTTCCGTTCATACCTTTTCCGCAGCCTACGGCGGCGCAGGGCAAAACGGCGGAACAGAACACCTCCGCAAGAGAGGTTACTCCGCAGCATATAGCCGAGGAACAGCCCGCTTCCGCTT
>CAZLBL010000202.1:0-1551 GCA_964557825.1 uncultured Ruminococcus sp. | reverse complement strand
TACGCAGATGAGCCATCTTCAGAATATGAAATACCAATAAGCCAAGTTGCTGAAGCTTTTGAACTTGACAGCAACATTTTCATGTGCCAACCAGTTATTCCCCCAACATATATCCAACCAGTATTTATATACGACTCTTCACCAGGCAGTGTTACTACGCCAGTTGAACTATTATAGGTTGCTCCATTACCATAATACCAGTCTTTTAGGCGAGGAAGAGCAATCGTTTTATCGTCAAGCCAGCCTTTAAATGTGTAGCCTTCCCTTTCTGGCGTTGGAAGGTCGCCATAGGTTGAATTATATTCGACAACTTTGCTGGTTGGTGAAACTGTGCCACCATTTGCATTAAAGTTTACATTTACTCTTTTATTATAAAGCCCCACAGTCCAGTTGCCCGAACTGTCTTTTACTGTTCTCAACTCTTGTGTTGTTGTATCATACCCAGTAACAGTAAGTTTGCTTATATCAGGCTGGGTTGAACTGCCTTTAAAGGTTATTATTGTGCCAGTTTGCCTATGTAATCCAATTGTATAGTTTGGCGTTATGCCTGCATAATCTTCTACCACAATTGTGGCGGTATCCGACAGGGTTATTTGCCCTTTTATACTTGCTCCAACTTTTGTGTTTAGCGTTCCACTTGAATAGATATGGTCATAAACCGAACCGCCATATAAATTTAATGTCCCGGTATTATAAATCCCATAGTCGCTTTTATTATCTGACGATACATATTCATCAATGGCAATCGTCAAAGCGGGAACTACACCCCAATAAGCGAGGCTGACGCCGCTGCGGTCAACAAAGCCATAGGAGTCTGAGCTCCACGTAAATTCGTAGTAAGAAGAAAAAGGGGAACGCGCCCACCAAGCACCATTGTATAAGTAATCTGATGAGGTATAATAATATGCATAATTTGCCCTTGAGTAGTCGCTTGTTTTCTTTCTTCGCATTGTGTCATAGTTGGTTCTATCTGAATTAAACCCATAACTTGTGTTTATCATATCTTGATAACTTAACAGCCATACTTTATCGTTTGTATTTTCACATGCGTAATTTGCAGTTGAACCATATGCATCTGTAAACGCACTATTGTCTACTAATGTTGTTTGAATGTATTCTTGCTCACTTTCGCTAAACGCTCGTTGCAAGAATCCTTTATTATTCCAGTCTTCTCCATAGGTTGATGAATATCCATTTAACCACGAACGTATGTCTGAATATTTATAGTTATTAGCATAAATTGTTTTGCCATCTATTGTCCTGCTTGAAGTTGAACTATAAAATTGATGAGCATCAAGTATTAGTTCCGCAAGGATTATTGCTTGCCCATTATCTTCACTTAAAATTCGCCATTTTATTGGTTCGACTTTAAAATAATATGATGTTCCGCTTACTATTGTTGTGCCATCACTAAACACATATGAACTACTGTTTGGGTTTGCAGTGAATTTTGCATAGTATTCACCATCTGAACCCAGATAATATTTTCCACCTGCTTGATTTGTTTTGTATTTTGATTCATCAACTGTAACATTGCTTGCTTTTATTGTT
>CAZLBL010000201.1:0-1579 GCA_964557825.1 uncultured Ruminococcus sp. | reverse complement strand
CACTATTGTATAGCGTTGAACTGGTTCAATGCGACTACTGAATGGTAAATGGAACCCTGCCGCCGAGTTGAACTTTGTTCAACGCTAGGCAGGGGGACATCTTGCCTAAGTTATTTATCCGTATAGCCGCTCAAGCTCGCGCTGAATTTCCTCCGCGCGCTTTATCTGGTCGTTAAGATTCCACTTGCCGATGTTTACGCCGTTTTTAAGGAACATAGAGCCGCACTGGTGGAAGTAAAACTCTATCCCTCTTTCCCTTGCTTCAAGGAACAACGCCTTTACCCACTCATACTCGATAGGGCGTATATCGGCTTTTGGCGCCATCTCGCCGCCGACATTAACGCATTTTATAAGCCCCGTGTCAAGGTACTTTCCAAGCGATATCGGCGCAATCAGCGGGGAACAAAACACCTCTCGGTGCGCAAGCGGCGCTTCAAGGAAGTATGGCAGCCGCCTGTCCGCCAGCTCCTGATTTTCAATGGAAATGCTAAGGTGAAAATGCTCCCAGCCATCGCCCCAATCGGGCGGCAGGCACTGCTTTATGCGCTCGGGGCGCTTTGTGGTGGTGACAAATACGCAGTCGCGCCTGCGCCGTATAAAGTCCCAGCAGCCCTCGCGCCACGGGTCGGCTTCCTCGATAAAAAAGTCGGAGGAAAAGCACAGCTTTACAAGCGAGCCTGGCGGGCAGTCCTTATCCTTAAGCTCATAGGTGGTTTTGCCCTTTGCAATTACCGTGGTGTCGCGCCCGTAGCGCTTGTCCATTTTGTACACAAAGCAGTTTTTGCACCCGGGACTTACCCTCTTGCACCCATGCCACGGGTTCCACGGAATGGCTTTTTCTATTTCATTGTTCTGCATTAGTGGTCGCTCCTTTGGTGGTCTTATTTCTGCTTCTTCGCCTTTTCTTCCAGTTCAAGCAGATATCTGTCATAATCGGACATAAACAGCTTATCCTGAATTACACGGTATTTCTCAAACTCCGTTTCAGCATGAAGCCTTGCAATTTCTGCGGAAACCTTTCCCGCGTCCTTAAGAATACCGTATTCAAACATTTCAACAAAGCTGTTAAGCCGCTTTTCCCAATCCTGCATTGTAAGCGGAATGTGCCTTAAGGTCATGCTTTCCGCAAAATCAAGATACGCCGAAACCATTCGGTTAAGCTGGTGCAGCTCATCTTCGCTGAGATAATTTTTGGCAACCGTAACATCGCTTTTTTTGATTTTGCCGTCAGGCGCGTCCGCCCATGTGGTAAGTCCCATATTCTCTTTTGTATGGTCTGCCCTCTCCACAATCAATTCGGCGGCAGTGTGACTGTGAACCGCAAAGTGCATTTTGCTCTGAACCGTGGCATAAAAACGCTTTGTTGAAACAGCGGTTTTATCGTAGTCAATCGCAGTGGCATAAATATCCGTGATTTTCTGATAAAACTTTCTTTCGCTTGCACGGATTTCTCTGATACGTTCCAGCTGCTCATCAAAATATTTATCTGTAAGATATGTACCGCGCTTAAGCCGCTCGTCATCTATAACTTAGGCAAGATGTTCCCCTGCCTAGCGTTGAACAAAGTTCAACTCGGCGG
>CAZLBL010000200.1:0-1598 GCA_964557825.1 uncultured Ruminococcus sp. | reverse complement strand
TTAAGATATACAGTATCCCCGTTTTTGGCGGAACGGCTTTGGAGGAAGAGGTTAATGGCGAATAAAACAACAAACGGACAGGCCTTTAGTAGAATCATCGTCGAAAGATGCCTTCCCATTTTATAAAGATTAGTATGAGCGACAACATCAACCCAAACGACATGCTGCGGGTGGGTACCATCCTTCACGGCACCTACCGCATCGACGGCTACCTCTCGTCGGGGGGCTTCGGCAACACGTACGTTGCAACTGATACGTCGAGATTCGACGAGAGGTATGCAATAAAGGAGTTCTACATGAGTGGCATAACCGAAAGGGATGCCAACTCCACGACGGTAAGTGTAAGCAATGCCAACAACAAGGCAACTTTTGCGTCCCAACTTGAGAAATTCAAGAAGGAGGCTCTGCGGTTGCATAACCTCAAGAATGAGCATATTGTCCATGTCTATGCGCTGTTCGAGGAGAACGGCACCGCCTACTATGTGATGGACTACATAGATGGCGAGAACTTGTCTGAGCATTTAAAGCATACTGGCAAACCGCTGCCAGAGGGAGAAGTCTTGAAAATACTTTCTCAAATTCTTGATGCTCTTGATGCTGCTCACCAAGCAAACCTCTACCACCTCGACCTCAAACCCGCCAACATCATGGTGGACAGCCGGGGCGTGGTGAAGCTCATCGACTTCGGGGCCTCCAAGCAACAACGGCCAGATGGCAATGGAGCAACGACAAACTCCACTACGATAGCATACACGCCAGGCTATGCGCCTATAGAGCAGATAGAACAGAGCCTTGACGAGTTTGGCCCATGGACTGACTTCTATGCCCTCGGGGCTACGCTCTACACCTTACTCAGCAATAAGAAACCGCCATCGCCAACAAAAATCAGCAGGGATGCAAGTCTTGAAAAGAAGGACACCCTACCCTTGCCTTCTGCCGTCACCGCCAAGACGAAGCGCCTCGTCTTGTGGTTGATGAACTATGACACACAGAAGCGTCCGCAAAACATAAGGGAAATCCTTGATTATCTGGCAAAAAACAAGCTCATCACGAAAACCGTCAGTGGCACGCCAGGAGAAGACAGTAATGAAATAGACGATGGCACTTTGATAAAGGAGACTGAAGGTGTCGATAGTGGTGACGATACCCTTGTAGAAGAAAGGAAGAAAAATCACCAAGATAATGAGGGCACTCCAAAAGGTGAAAAAGGTAAAAAGAGCGGAAAGCAGAAGAAGTCTATCGTCAAAAGAATGCTCGGTACTAGAAGCAGAGGCCGCAGAAAGAAAATTGCATTTGCCCTGATTGCGGTTGCGACTCTGATTGCAATCACCATAGTCTTGGCAAATCAAAATTATAAAGCCCTCTTCCCCACGCCTGTTACAGCAGAGTCAACGAACAATGAGGTAATCAGCAATCTTATCAGCAACATGGTTTACGTCGAGGGCGGCACGTTCACCATGGGGGCGACGCCCGAGCAAGGCGATGATGCATGGGATGGCGAAAAGCCCGCGCACAAGGTGACGCTGTCAAGCTATTCCATCGGCAAGTATGAGGTGACCCAGCGGGAGTGGCAGGCCGTCATGGGCAGCAATCCTTCT
>CAZLBL010000199.1:768-1639 GCA_964557825.1 uncultured Ruminococcus sp. | reverse complement strand
CCTCAATATAATTTTATCAAATAATAAAAAAATAGTCTATAATTTATTTTAATATTGTATATTCTTTTAATAAATGATATAATTGATTTGAGGTTACAGGACCCTGTTAATTTTTAGTAATGTATGACATATTTCATTAATTAAATAAGTATCTTCTTGTTACAGGACCCTGTTAATTTTTAGTAATGTATGACCTATTACATTTTCCGAATATTGAAACTTATGTTACAGGACCCTGTTAATTTTTAGTAATGTATGACAAGATTGTTTTAAAAATGGTGCTAATAACCGTTACAGGACCCTGTTAATTTTTAGTAATGTATGACTAAAAAGGGAGGTTTGTTTATGTTAGCAGGTTACAGGACCCTGTTAATTTTTAGTAATGTATGACAAATTACCTAGTATAACTCAGCATGAGTTGTTACAGGACCCTGTTAATTTTTAGTAATGTATGACCTAAAGCAAATATTCTAACACATACCCAATGTTACAGGACCCTGTTAATTTTTAGTAATGTATGACAAATCACAAATAGATTTATTTCTTTTATAAGTTACAGGACCCTGTTAATTTTTAGTAATGTATGACGAAAAAAGCACTAAATCGGCTACTATAAAAGTTACAGGGCCCTGTTAATTTTTAGTAATGTATGACTGAAAGGCTTAATGTTAACTGGTGCGACTAGTTACAGGACCCTGTTAATTTTTAGTAATGTATGACAGAATTATAATTGTTTTGTTGTTCAGTCAGGTTACAGGACCCTGTTAATTTTTAGTAATGTATGACTTATGATAGCGGTATTCTATAATCCTAATAGTTACAGGACCCTGTTAATTTTTAGTAATGTATGACTTATGATAGCGGTATTCTA
>CAZLBL010000199.1:0-668 GCA_964557825.1 uncultured Ruminococcus sp. | reverse complement strand
TAATCCTAATAGTTACAGGACCCTGTTAATTTTTAGTAATGTATGACAGCAGTGTTTAATCAGTTTCATAGGCACTGTTACAGGACCCTGTTAATTTTTAGTAATGTATGACAGCAATATTGTTATTTGTGTTGCATTTAATGTTACAGGACCCTGTTAATTTTTAGTAATGTATGACTTAAAATTTTAATTCACAATTCACTCCATGTTACAGGACCCTGTTAATTTTTAGTAATGTATGACTACATATGAAAAGAGATATTGAAAAGGCAAGTTACAGAACATTGTAATATATTTCTAGGAGGTATATATATGAGTGACTTTAATCAAAAAGAATACATTAAAGTTTGGAAAAAAGAAAATTATAAGCAGTTTAAAGTTGAACTAAAGAAGGATGAAAAAGAAAAACTTGATAATGAACTAAAAAAGAATAATTTATCAGGAAGTGATTTTGTTAGAATAGCACTTAACTATTTAATAGAAGGTAAAATAAAGAAAGAAGACATTTAAGTCTAATTTTCTTTTTTTGTAATACAAAAAAATAATAAAATAATCCCAATAGAAGTAAAGTCTGATAAAAGTACAAATCAAATAGTTTGACTAAATATAATGCAAAAAATGATAATGAAATATCACTTAGATTTTCATTAAATAACTTAAGTAAAAAC
>CAZLBL010000198.1:0-1644 GCA_964557825.1 uncultured Ruminococcus sp. | reverse complement strand
GTTCCATTTACCATTCAGTAGTCGCATTGAACCAGTTCAACGCTATACAATAGTGCCGAACTCGTTCGGTACGCCCACGTTAAATGACGGGGCAAGCCCCTTATTGAAGCGCACTCGCTCGGTCATTTGTCAATTGTCATTTAGCAGCTCTGTTCCGTAAATCTGCTCCAGTGCCGTTTCCTTGGAAATCAGCCCCTCTTTATACAGGGTTACGGCGCGGGTGGTGCGGGTGGAATCGTCATCTGCCGCGCCGTCGGCGAACATGATGTCGGCGGTTTCGGCGGCGGTATCGGGGAGAATTCCCCCAAGCTTGCCCAGAACGCAGATATTGCGGAACACCTGCTTCAGCGCGTCCGCTATAATCCCCCTGAAGAAAGCGGCGGTGCGGTAGGTGCGGCTGTTGCGGCTGACCACCTCGGCGGCGGTTTTGATTGTGCCGTCCTTGTAGCTTAAAGCGCCCTCGGAAAGTCCCGCCTGCATACAAAGCAGGTCAAGCAGGGCGGAAAGCGCCTCGGTATGCTCGGTTACGCGAAGCTGGGCGGTGTTGTCGGTGATTTTGAATTCCTCGGTATCCGATACCGACATTGCCTGAAACACCTCGTCGTTTACATCAAAGTAATGCTTGACCTCGCCGTTCTCGTCATACTCCCCGCGAACCGCGTAATACGGCACGATTATGCGCTTTTTGCCAAGCACGAACTCCCGCATAAGGCTGTCGAAAACAAGGTCTATGCTTTTTAGCGTATCCTCCGCGCCTTTAAGCACCGAAGCGCCCAGCGGAGCAAATTCCCCCGTAAGCCCTGTGCCGAAATAAGTAAACAGCGGCTGCTTCATGCCGTTTATCACGGTGGTTTCACGCAGCGCGGGGAACTCGTCCCGAAGCTTCAGCGGCGCGCCGGTATCGGTGTACAGACGGTTTTCTATGGTAAGCTTATCGCCCTGAAGCTGCTGAGTTTCAACAAGCAGGCGGGTCTTGCCGTTAAGGTTAAGCTCCGAGCCGAACGCCGCGCCCGTAATCCCCCTGTTGTCCCAGCTTGTGGGGACAAAGCGGTCTGCGTCTATCATGTCGATTTTAACGCCGTTGTCCCAATACACCTTGACCGCGCCCCCGCCCAGCGCGAACATTTTCTGCAAAAACGCGGGAAACCGCTGATAAAACCTGTTGCTGTCAAGCGTTTGTCTGATGAAATCAAGCGTATCCTTATCGGCGCTGACGGGTTTTGTTCCCTCGGTGAAGCACAGGCGGGAAAGCTCCGCGCACACCGCCCGCGCCGCCCCAAGCGAAGCCACGCGGCGCGTGCCGCCGTTAATCCCGCCCCTGCGGGTATAGCGCCAGTCCCCGCCGCCCGCGTAAATCTCCGCCAGCCGCGAAACCTCCGCCGCGTGCCGCTGTAAATAAGGGTCTGAACTGCTTTTCCTGCCCATAAGCAGATTTTTTATTCCCATTTCATTACCTCCTGTCGGGTTCTTTCGTTAGGCTTAGTTTATAGCGGGCGTGACTGAAATTTACTGCAAAGCCTTCCCCTTGAGGGGAAGCCTTTCGCTCCGCAATCAAATTCGCGCGGCGGACGCTTGACAAATCCGCGATAGTGCGGTATAACTTAGGCAAGATGTCCCCCGCCTCTTAGGCGGCGGGTTCCATTT
>CAZLBL010000197.1:0-1689 GCA_964557825.1 uncultured Ruminococcus sp. | reverse complement strand
TGTTCGATACGCCCTTAGCCACGTTAAATGACGGGGCAAGCCCCTTATTGAATTCAGCTTGATGGGCGCTGTTTTTACAGATATCAGAGCCAAGTTTGGTATAGTAGACCCTGCATTCCATACAATCTGAATGAAAATACACACAGCTTTCCAGAGCCATATTCGGGCAGTTTACATACCCTTTATACGCCATAGTGAGCCGTTTCTTATTCTCATAATCATCTTCATAAAATTTAATAAAGTGTGATTTCAGGTAGTAGATGATGTTGTCATAAGCTTCGTTTCCGGTCATATTACACCTCAGATTATAATGTCATTTGTGCTTTTTGCATAATCATGTATACGGTTTTTATTCTTTTCATTTTCTATGTAGCTTTCAAGGCATACATCTCTATATCTTTTAGCTGTGCTAATAGCAACTTCATCATTATGTTCTTTATTATTGTCAGACTGCCAATAGATAGAAAATGCCATCATAGCTGCTATGTATGTTCTCCCTTTCTGATCAAACGAACTATAGGATGGTCGTGTTTCAAAGTCAAGGTACAATGGATTTATATGCTCGTGACTCCAGAGTCCCTGTTCTGTCAGATAAACAACAGTCACTGCTACATCAAAAAAGTCTTTAAAATGTGGAGCGCGTAAAAAATCATTCCATTCTGCAGTATCTGTCAATAGAATACCATAATCATCGTAGTTGCCGGAACTGTATGTGAGTTTTACAGGTGTACCGGCAGTAGCTTCAAACGGAATTTCAAAATACTGCATTTCAAATCTATCCGGGCTATATTCGACGCTCATCTGTTCGTCAAGAGTCATTTCTCTTGAAAACAAATTCTTTATTTGTCCGTTTCTTTCAAGAGTTATGGAGGCAACACCCTGACCATCATATGGTATATCCTCAACTTCCCGAGGAGATTTTTCGTGATTACCAAACAGGTAAGGATTCCGCCAGCTTATTGCTTTTACAGTTAAATCCTCTTCACTACTCACAATGTGTTGTTTTTCGATTTGGCAAATAGTATCGTTCTCCTCCATGAATTTAAATGCATATGACTTAGCCATTCGGAAATCCCAGAAATGACCGGCATTCCCCCATGAAGCTTCGCAAACCACATACACAAACCGCCCATCGTTTTGCATGAGCCGATTTAACATAGCGTTTTCATAGTCGATACGCTGTATAATCTGCCGTTTTAATACTTCATCGTTTATTGATTTCAGATGCTCATTTAAAGCGAATATTCTTTCTTCCCATGTCTTATCGGGAGCATTCCATATAAGCGTTGCCTTCTGCCATTCGTTCAGCTCAAAGCCTTTTTTCTGAAAAAGCTTTTTCATGTATGTAGATTGAATCAACTCAAACATAAAATATCAACCTTTCTTTATACAGCATCATAACAAAAGTTTTACCTAATTCCACCATAAAGAGAATGTGCGGGTGTTTACTATGTGTTCAATAAGTTCATCCGGCTCGCAATCTATTATCTCAGCGTTCAGATTAATCGCTTCGTGCAGTATATCCACAGCATCTTCCATTGATAAACGATTATTACATTTAAACATCACCGTATCATGTGAAATCTTTACGATAACAGCACCATACTTTTCAAACCACTCTTTAGATTTCGTATTTAGCCCTGAGCAAAACCGCACAAACCCAATAACCAAGCGGCTTCGCAAGGCACA
>CAZLBL010000196.1:0-1703 GCA_964557825.1 uncultured Ruminococcus sp. | reverse complement strand
AAACGACTTGAAATCTAATCAGGACGAGAACGAAACCGTAATTGCTCATAGGAGTGATTGCGGTCTTTTTTTGTCTCGCCAGAAGAAAGGAGTCAGGCAATGAATGTCCAATAGCAAGCTGATTGAGCTGAGCTACTATGACCCGTCCGCGCAGGTGCGATTGTCGGCCTACGCAGATACGCTGGTACTCGATCACGACCAAAATGGCAGTATCATCAGCGCTATCCGTTTCGGCGGCTATCCCGAAATGGTGCGGGCGATGTCAGATGCCATCTATGGCGGCGCGTCCGTAGAAGCCGCCCAAAATGACACGACACGAATGCTCCAAAGCAACGTCAAAAGCTATCAGCGGCAGATCAGCCACGATGGTGTCTATGCTGTGGCAACGCTGATGGCGACGGACGGCGCACAGCAGGATGACCGAAAGAGCAGAAAAGAAGATGGGGACGAGGCAAGTGAAGATGTCGAGCAGATGGAAATGCAGCCTCGCAGGTGCTATATCTTCTGCTCAGAAGGAGATCGGGAGCGGCTTTTTGAAGAGCTGGATCACAAAACGGCGGCACCGCTGATCCCGGAATTTCGGGACTATGTTCTGGACGAATTGCAGCGTCGGGGAGATCTCCGGCAACTGGAGGTCATCTCCCTGAAAGAGCGTCTGGACGCATGGGTGTTGGATCTGAAGCCGCAGGACCAAAATGTGGTGGAGGTGCTGGAGCAGGGCTTAAAAAGCGGCGCGATCCGGATCCCCGGCGCTGTGCCGGGTACATCGGACGGCTTTGAGCATGTGGAGAATGTCACAGGCTATCTCAATACCTTCGGCGTCACCGTAGCAGACCGTATCCGCAGCCAGTTCATGCCCCTCTTTGATCCGGCGAGCGAACCGCTTTCCGATGAAGTGCTCTCGATCAACGACTGCATCATGAGCCGCGTGGGGTATTCCCTCTACGATGCCCAGCTTGCGGTGGCAGAGGCCGTCAAGCGGCAGCTTGCGCGCAAGCATATGGCACTCATCATTGCGGAATGTGGGTCCGGAAAGACGAAGATCGGCTCGACCGCCCTTGGCGCGCTGCACGGATTGTGGGCAAACGAGAAGCGGAAGGGCGCGGAAAAGTCCTTTGGCATCGTCATGTGTCCCTCCCATGTTACACAAAAGTGGGTGCGGGAGATCGGAGAGACGCTTCCGAACACCTATGGCATGGTGGTACGCAGGACCTCGGAGCTCGACCGCCTGTACGCCATGTATGAAGCAGGAGACAAAAGCGTATTCGCCGTTTTTTCCAAGGAGCAGGCGCGGGATGGCTATATGCGATACCCCGCTGTGCGGTGGAATCGGCGCAGGCGCGCGTTCCTCTGCCCGGACTGCGACGGCGTGATCGAAATGGAGATCAGCGAGGACGGCAGCCGCTACACGGTGCCGGCCGATCAGTTCTTCTTTCAAAAAGAGCACAGGAAGAACCACACCTGCCCTCATTGCGGTTCACCGCTGTGGTCTGCGGTCAACCCCGCAAAGCAGACGGACTGGGTAAAGATTGGGGAATACGGCTGGGTGCACCGCTATGGTGCGCAGGCCCATCTGACGCGTACCAAAAACGCGTCGATCCTCGATCAGCTCACAGAGATCGCCCAAAATCCGGATGGCTACTATCCGGTACGTGGCGCGCACCGGCGGTTTCCGCTGAGCACCTACATCAAGAAAAAGCTGC
>CAZLBL010000195.1:0-1704 GCA_964557825.1 uncultured Ruminococcus sp. | reverse complement strand
CGAGCAAAGCGTAACTTTACCCAGCAGCAAGTTGCTGACCATATTGGTTGCTCATCTGTTGTATATTCCAGATATGAAAGCGGCACTCGTCAGCCTTCGATTGAAGTCCTGCTTCGGCTGGCAGACCTTTTTGGTGTAACAGTGGACCGTCTCCTCGGCAGGCCAGATGTCCAGGCCGGTTCGTTGTCCGACTATGAGGTTGAACTGCTGGCGGCTGCAAGAAACGCAGACGAAAGAGCCCGTGAGGACGCATTACAGATGCTTGTTTCTCATGCGGTTTCCAAAAAGGAACAGAGCCTTGCGTGATCGGCAGGTTAGGAAACATCATTTATGTTCATTGGAAATAGAAAGCAAGGTCGCAAAATCCGGGCAGATTTTGCGACCTTAACCATACCCATTGCGTTCTTGCGACCTTGCGGCCTTAAACAATTGGGATATCAATTTCCGTTCCGTCCTTGAACCGAAATGCTATTCTCTTATCTGCGTGTACCGTGGCAGAATCCAAAAGTGCGACCCACAGTCTTTCATCCCATGTGTTAAGGATGAGTGGCTGCCTTGCTATTTCAGCTATAAAAATCCTAAAATCACGATCTCGTTGCATTCGCTTTTCACGTTCGGCATTGGCTTTGTTCAGCCGATTCACAGCTTTCTCATACCGCTTGACCAAGCGATCATATTTTTTGTTGTATTCCTCCTGGGACTGTTGTTTGACAGCATTTTCTTTGATGTATTGGCTGACCAGATCCGTAACAATCTGGATCTCCTCGTTCAGCATATCGATTTCGGCATCTAGTTCTGTAAAATCAGTCACGGCCGAGCGCATGATCTCGCAGACTTGGATGACCTGCTCTCGGTTGCCCATTAACTGATTGTATGCCTGGAGGAACATTTGCTGAATGCATTCTGTGGTAAGGGTTGGTGTCCCGCACTTGGCTTCACCGTTGAATTTGCTGTTGCACCGCCACACCTCTTTGCGATACGCATCCGTGGAATGCCAGACCTTTTTTCCATAAAAGCCACCGCAGTCACCGCAAATCAGCTTGCTGGCAAAGATGCTTGAGCCACTGTAAGTACGTCCCAGACGTTGACGTCTGGCAATTTCTGCCTGTACTCTGTCGAAGTCCATCGCTGTAATGATCGCCGGATGGCTGTCTTCTACATAATACTGCGGAACCTCCCCCTCGTTTACCTTCTGTTTTTTGGTAAGAAAATCCACTGTAAATTTCTTCTGTAATAACGCATCGCCCTTATACTTCTCGTTTTGCAGGATACTCATGACCGTGCCCTGTACCCATTTTGTCTTACCGCTGGGTGTGGGAATACCCAGGTTCATAAGATGCTTACAGATGCCCGCCGCTGTTTTTCCCTCAAGAAACAGCCTATAAATCATCCGAACGACCTCGGCTTCTTTTTCGTTGACGATGGGAACACCACCCTCACCACGGTCATATCCAAGGAAATGCTTGAAAGGCATTGTGACCTTGCCGTCTGCAAAACGCTTTCTCTGTCCCCAGGTGACATTCTCAGAGATACTCCGGCTCTCTTCCTGGGCTAGGCTGGACATGATGGTGATGAGCAGTTCGCCCTTGCTGTCAAATGTGAAAATACCTTCTTTTTCAAAATAGCATTCTGTCCCATGTTCCTTCAGCTGGTAATGTCAAGAGTTATGCGCAAAATTAATTCTGGTATCTGGTAGAAATCTAT
>CAZLBL010000194.1:0-1705 GCA_964557825.1 uncultured Ruminococcus sp. | reverse complement strand
AACTGAGAGAAAACATATTGACCTTGATTCATTGTAGCCTTTTGAGTTAGACTACAAAGTTACAAATTCAAAACCGTTGACTCTCAAAATAGTTCATAAAAGATTGTAATTCAATAAATTCAAAGATTGATTCGTCCACTTTAACGGGACAGTAATGATTCTAACTTTGTAGCATAAAATAAAGAAAGATTAAAAAAATAACACTCAAAATTAGGAAACATGAAAAAAAAAATCTATTTTTGCAAACGAGAACCTTTGAGCGATGCCTATAAAGGTGTTAAACTCATTGGCGATCAGACACATGGAATAGGCGTTTACTCAACGCCTTGTTCTTGACATTCTGAAAACTTCGCACACTTTCAATCTCTGTCAAGAGTGAGGCAACAGTAGATGCTCAGGCTGAATATAACCTAGCCTGTGGTGTACCCCTACCAGGAGTACACCTTTGGCTACATCGATACCAGGCGTGGGCTTCTTCGTTGCTCGTTCAACAGAGATGGGCAACGCGAAGGCCTTCAGAACGTCGGACGGGTTGCGGTAAGACTCCACGCCTTTTTCTACATTTAAATAACAACCTATTGAAAACGTCCCTAAGATAAAAGGACTAATATTTATTACTATGGCAATTTGGCCTTCTATAGAAATTACGGCAGACAGTGGCAAAAAGGTTAAAGCACAAGCACCGATAATTGTCTCTGCAAGCAGGGGTACGGACATTCCTGCCTTCTATGCTGATTGGTTCCTTGAAAGGCTTAAGCGTGGCTATTCTGTATGGAAAAATCCATTCAATGGAGTTAATGGTTATGTGAGCTATTCGAAGACTAGATTCATCGTATTTTGGTCGAAGAACCCGCGACCACTTATAACAAGTGGGCTGCTTGATTATTTAAGTGAGAGGCACATTAACTGCTATGTGCAATATTCTTTGAACAACTACGAGGCTGAGAAACTAGAGCCAGGAGTTCCTTCTCTAGATTATAGAATAGACACCTTTAAGATGCTCGTTGACAAGTTAGGCAAGGGGCATGTTGTTTGGCGTTTCGATCCTTTGATAATGACAGACAAAATAAGCGGCAACGCTCTTCTGCACAGAGTCTCCGATATAGCAGAACGGCTTAAAGGATATACAGAAAAACTTGTATTCAGCTTTGCCGACATTTTAAGTTACAAGAAGGTGAAGCGCAATCTCGAAAACGATAATATCCATTATAACGACTGGACTGAAGAACAAATGAAAATGTTCGCATCCAAGTTGGCCGAGCATAGCAAGGACTGGGGCTACAGACTTGCCACCTGCTCTGAAAAAGTAGATTTGGGTCCATATGGTATTGATCACAATAAGTGTGTTGATGACAATTTAATTATCCGTATTGCATATAAAGACAGAACACTTATGGATTTTCTGGGCGTCAGGATAGAACCTATGGCAACATCAGCACTTTATGGGCCCAAAAACGTCGTTCCTCTAGGCAACGGCTTCATTGCTGTAAAAACAAAGAAAAACAAAGATGGTGGGCAGCGGCAATTTTGTGGATGCATTGTCAGCAAGGACATAGGACAGTATAATACTTGCATTCACATGTGCGAATATTGCTATGCCAACACAACAAAGCAGGCAGCTGCTAATAATTACAAACAACATTTAGCCAATCCTTTGGCTGAAACAATAACCGGTAAATGACTATGACATTTAAGGAATATATAA
>CAZLBL010000193.1:0-1709 GCA_964557825.1 uncultured Ruminococcus sp. | reverse complement strand
AGTCCTCTTGCCGAAAGTCAAAAGGCAACACACGAGGTGTTGCCTTTTGACTTTGTGTTTGCACCTTCGGTTCGATACAAGATACCCGGTTATAACGCAGGGGTGTATAATTGAAGTTTGTAATGCTATCGTTGAACGCTCAAAACTCAAGCCATTCACTTATATCTGGCAATATTCTTAGGAGTGTGTTTTAAAGCTACATGGTTAAATTCTGGATTGTCACCCATTGAAACCAAATCTTTCAATACGCTCCAGCAGTCAACCCAAGGAGGCAAATTGTCATTAGTATTATCAGAGTGATCTGCAGCGGGAAAATCCACGGAAAGGCCCAGTCTGTTTCCTAAAATAATCACACGTTCTCTAATTTGTGGCACACCGAAATCAGCCATATTAATAAGCCGATAATCTGCGTTGTATCCGGCTTCGCGCAGCAAAGAAAGAACATTCTGCAAATAAGCACCGTTATCCATTGTCAGAATACCTTTAACATTTTCCATTACAATGAACTTGGGTTTGAGGGCTTTAATTAAATTTGCATATACAAGTACCAGTTCGTTGCGGGGATCGTGCTGCGCACGTTTGTCAGGATTGGAAGATACTCTTTTTCCAATAGTTGAGAAGCCCTGACAAGGAGGGCCACCGATTATCACATCAACAACACCATCGTCAAGATAAGGTTTAATGTCTTCGGGGGTGACGGTACGAATATCTTGATTAATCATGGGAATATGCGGAAAATTTCTTCTGTGTGTTCTTTCGACAAGATTATCGTTGTCAATACAAAGTTTTATGTCAAAGCCTGCTCTTTCGAACCCTATGTGCAGCCCCCCGGCTCCAGAGAATAAATCGATTGCTGTTAGTTTTTTCTTACCCATAATCATACTCCTGCCGGTGTTTCGAATTCTTTTGCAATATCAAAATCAACATTGTTGTTACGGCAATAATCATCAATTAATTTCATAGTTTTATATGTGGGTTTGGATTTCCCAGATTCCCATCTGTTCACTGTGGCAAATGAAACACCAAGTTCCTTAGCAAAAGCTTCTTGACTCAAGAAACGCTGCTGACGGATTTGCTTTATCTTCTCAGCGAAAATCATGTTATACCTCCGACTTGCAAAGTTATAACATTATTATATCACGCAGATGTGAACTTTTCAATATCGAGCAGCCATTTCACAGAAATTTTCTGGAAATGGCTGCTTTTTATTTCGGCCAAAACACGGATTTCTGTCCAGATGGGTCTATGAAAAGAAAATTTCGGATTTTCTGTTCAAACGCAGACCACACCTCCAGTGGGTAGTGAGGGTTGACATTTTCCCTATGTAAGTGAGAGCGGCAGAAATTCCATATAAAAATATGATGTATTCGCCAAAACGCTCCACCCATCTTCAAAAAGAAATAAAGGAAAGAAAAAATCAAAAATTGGGGGCCAAACGCACTTTTCATGTCCGGTGGAAAGTGAGGAAAGGAAAATTCTCCAAAAAAGTTTTCAGATTTTTCGCAAAAACACTCTCCTCGTTTCCATTAGAAAGTGTAAGGAGAAAATATTCTCAACCTTCGTAAATCCGACCATCTCATGTCAAGTGGTGAATGGAGAAAGAAATTTTCAAGGTTTTCGGCCAAATCGGGATTTGACCTCCAGTGGATAGTGAAAAAAATAATTTTCGCAAAAGTCCGCCAAAACGCACCTCTCATCCGCAGTGGGAA
>CAZLBL010000192.1:0-1717 GCA_964557825.1 uncultured Ruminococcus sp. | reverse complement strand
TGCTGAACTTGTTCGGTACGGCCACGTTAAATGACGGGGCAAGCCCCTTATTGAAGTAAAAAAGGCAACAACCTCTTTGCCGTAAAACCACAAAAGACGTCATTGCCCTGTATGTATTTCTGTATGCCGCCAAGCCCCAAGGAACGCCAAAACGCCCCTTAACGCTCTGCCCAAAGACGCCATTGCCTTTTCACGTTGATATTATACTCTTTTTAGCGGCATTTGTCAACAGCCACAGGCAAAAAGTTTTGCCCTAGCAGGCGGCATAAGGAGAATTTGCCGCCGCCCGCACAAAAAACGGCGCGCAGGAAATTTTCCCGCGCACTGCGTATTTTTGTCATCGCACAAAACCGCCGAAGAAAAATTAGTTATGATATATATTGCACAACCCTTTCCGTGCAAAAAGCGCGGCTTTTTCGTGACAGCGTTTACGGCTTAATCTGTCAAGCGTTTGCGGCGGGCGACTGAATATACAAAAGGTATTGAAATAAATACCGAAATCGGTTATAATTGTATCTGAAATATTACAAGTATGCGCAAGCGAGGAGAAAAACAATGAGCCTTTGTCCACACTACAAAAAATGCGGCGGCTGCCAGCTTCAGAATATGACCTATGAAAAGCAGTTAAGCTTCAAGCAGGTTAAGGTGATACGCCTTTTGGGAAGATACTGCCATGTTGATGAAATTATCGGCATGGAACAGCCGTTTCACTATCGGAACAAGGTGCAAGCGGCGTTTGGCATGAAAAACGGCAAGATAATTTCGGGGGTGTATCAATCCTCCACACACAATATCGTGCCGGTGGACGATTGCCTTATTGAGGACGAAGCTGCCGATAAAATTATGGTGACGATAAGAAAGCTTGCGGCAAGCTTCAAGCTTAAGCCGTTTAACGATGTAACAATGAAAGGCTTTCTGCGCCATGTGCTGATTAAGCGCGGCTTTCTCAGCGGTCAGATAATGGTTGTGCTTGTGACAGCTTCGGGAGCGTTTCCATCGCAGCGTTCGTTTGTCAACGCGCTGCTTCAGCGTCACCCCGACATAACCACAATAGTACGCAATATAAACGACAAGCATACTAGCCTTGTTCTTGGAGAAAAAAGCGAGATACTTTATGGCGGCGGATATATTGAAGAACAATTATGCGGACTTACATTCCGCATAAGTCCCAAATCATTTTATCAGATTAACCCGATACAAACCGAGGTTTTATATGGCAAGGCGGTGGAATTTGCCGCGCTGACAGGCGGTGAGCGCGTTATAGACGCATACTGCGGCACGGGAACTATCGGACTTATTATGGCGAAGCGCGCGGGCGAGGTAATCGGTGTTGAGCTTAACAAGGACGCTGTGCGGGACGCAAAATCCAACGCTGCCGCAAACGGAATAAGCAACATAAACTTTTTCTGCGGCGACGCGGGCAGGTTTATGGTTGAGATGGCGGAGATGGGCGAAAAGGCTGATGTTGTAATCACCGACCCGCCGCGCGCAGGGTGCAGCCTTGATTTTCTGAAGAGCCTTGTCAGGCTTTCGCCGCGCCGCGTGGTGTATGTTTCCTGCAATCCCGAAACCTTAGCGCGGGACCTTGGCTTTCTGACGCGCAAGGGATACAGGGCGGAGAAAATACAGCCCGTGGATATGTTTCCGTTTACGGAGCATGTGGAGTGCGTAGTTTCGATGTCAAGGGAAGAAGAATAAATAATGAAACGGAGTAGAA
>CAZLBL010000191.1:0-1735 GCA_964557825.1 uncultured Ruminococcus sp. | reverse complement strand
TCAGTTTTAGCAAACATGACCCGTAGCCGTTTGGTTTCGTATTCGCTGTTGTCTACGGCTTTATATTGTTTTGCCGCGATATTGAAGATAAGCTCCTCGGCTCGTTTTTCGTCCAATGGTTGAATTGTGAGTAGCGCTTCAAGCTCAT
The DNA here is from genome assembly GCA_964557825.1 of uncultured Ruminococcus sp. Taxonomy (GTDB): domain Bacteria; phylum Bacillota; class Clostridia; order Oscillospirales; family Ruminococcaceae; genus CAG-115. The sequence continues at coordinate 1,587 of CAZLBL010000191.1, read as the reverse complement.
GTTGCAAATCCGAGGTGTCTGCTCTCATGTTTTCTGCTTGCGGTTGAATTAAGTCTGGATTTTTAGTTAGTTTGTTAAGTATACAAAGTACCTGCTGTTCAACAAGATCGTCAGACTTCTGATTGCACAGCTTTCGCAGAAGCTTTTGCGCTTCAGTTCTCGTATCCGGTATAAATTTGCCGTTGCGTATTGCTGTTGCCGTAGTGAAATCTGCCTCAGATATGATTGGGGGATAGGCATTGTCACCGACATAACGCCTATCCCCAAGTATTCGCGCAACCATATTCTTGTTCCAGAGTTTATCCGTATCATATGGAACAGCTTGATTCCTCAATTTTTCGGTTATTTCGTTGAATGATGCTCCTCGCTGATACTGTGTGAATATAAACCTCACAACATCTGCCTCGATAGGATTTACAGTAATTTTGCCATTCCTTATATGATACCCAAACGGCTGCTTTCGATTGCCCATCAGCGTCTGCTCCTCTCTATTGTTTCTCTGAGTTCAAGCCCATTTTTCAGTCTGAACACAAGGCTTGTGTTGCTCTCAACGATTATTTTATCCACAAGCTCACCGAACAGCTCATCATCAAATTCGTCTATGAATTCCGGTGCATCGTTAATGACATCTATAAGCTGACGAGTTCGCGCTATCCAGTCATCGCTTTCACTGTTCAGCAGAGCATCTTTTTGGCGCTTCAACTCTCTGAGCTGCTTAGATAATTCATTGGATTTGGATATGAAAATGTCAGGATCAACGAGTCCCTGCTGTTTCAGCGTGGTCAACATTTGATTCTGACTTAGTGTATCGGATATTTGTTTGTTGATTTCTATAATATCTGCGCTCCAGAGCATTCGGTGATTGCGGAGCATGATTAGGTTATCTGATAGCTTCTTAAGGACAGCGCATCCATCTCTGCGCAATTTATAATAGAGCCTACAAAACCCATTTTCCATATCTGCTTCACTTATATGGGGTGTAGTACATGAGTTCTTATCCGCATCCCTTGTTCTGCAAGCCATATAATTATTATCCCTTATCGTTTTTCTGCGCATAGGGCGGTTGCAGCATCCGCAGATTACCACTCCATTGAAAATATAATCTGTTTTTGTGTGCGATTGCTTTTTGACTCGACCCGCCCGTAATGTCTGTACACGTTCAAAATCCTCTCTATTTATAATATTGGGGATGTTGTTTGCCACATAATACTTTTCGCGTTCTCCATGATTCGTTAACTTTTTTCTCGGGAGGCTTTCGGTAGTGTAGGACTTTTGCCACAGGCAATCTCCAACATATTTTTCGTTCGCCAAAATCTGCCCTACAGTAATATTTGACCAAGTTCTTCCTTGAAGCTCTATATTGTCCGCTTTAAGACGCTCAAGCTTTTCGCCTATTTCTGTCGTACTCATCCCGTTCAAATAATCCGCATATATCTGTTTCACAAACCGAGCCTCGTTTTCATCAATACAAATACTATGTTCTATTATCCTATAACCGAACGGTTGTGAACCCGGCAGGAAGCTATTGCTTTCCATCCTCTTTTGATAACTCCACCGCATATTCTTGGATATGGACTCGCTTTCAGC
>CAZLBL010000190.1:0-1763 GCA_964557825.1 uncultured Ruminococcus sp. | reverse complement strand
CGGCTTCTGAACGCGCCTATCTGCACCCTGTAAAGCTTCTCGGTGGACTGCTGCTTCCCAAGCGCCTCCACCTTTGCCCTGAACCAATTCATATCCTTGCCGAACCTGCTCAGCCAGTTTTCGGGGTCACCGTGGTTGCTGGCGTAGCCGAGGGCGTGCGCCTCCTTGTGGCTGACGATTTTGTCAATCGCAATGCCGTAGGTATCGCACCATTCGCGGCACAATTTAGCAGCTAAATCAAACGCCTGCTCGAAATATTTTTCGTCCGTCAGCGCGTCCTCGCAGATTTCAAACTGCAGGTACGCAGGATTGTAGTTATAACTACCCCTTGTACCGCTTCCGCAGCCCCAGCAGCAGATGTTGTACGGCAGCAGCTGCGCCGCGCGAACCTCGCCGTTCTTGTCCTTGCCGATTACCGCGTGAGGGCAGCCCTCCCAATCGGGGCGGTCGTAGTAGTTTTTGTTGATGTTCTCGCCGCAGATTTCGGGCGAGTTCACATAGCGTTTCAAGTTCGAATTATTCGCGCCTGTCGAATGCACCACAATCCCCTGCGCCCTGCCTTTCGGCATGGCTTTGTTGGCTTTATAGCAGGGATTTTTGGTCGCGAACGCCCTGAATGTAACTGCCATAATTACTCCTCCTTGCTGTCCGTAGAGCCTGCGCCGGAGCTGTCCGCCAGTCCTTCACCGATAGTATATGCAACCACCGCCGCGCCTGCCATAATGCAGCCGCTGACGGTTTCCGCGTCGCTTTCCGAGCCGCCGAACGCGAGCATAAGTCCCGTCACAAGACCCGTAATCGCAACCCAGAATTTGCGCGATGTAAGTTTGCGTTTCCAGTTGATTTTGTTCATTTTTAGTCCTCCTTGTTGTCGTTTGGCAGCGACATTAACTGCTCATACAGAGCGGTCGCAACATCGTTGCCGCCTAAATTGTGGTAAGCCTGGTACTCTTTGGTAAGGCTTTCTTTTGCATAAACAGGGCAATAACCCCTGTCCATGTACTTTTCGTGCTGACGGATAATTTCCGCGCGTAAAAGGCACTGCGTTCCAAGCGCGAGGTTCTCGCGGATTTCGTCCCGCCGAGCCTGCTCCGCAGCTTCTTCCGCAGATTGCTTTTTGTGCTTGACTTTAACGTTGGTGTAGACTACGTTAAAGATGGTTGCAAGGGCAGGCAGCCCCGCCCCAATGAGCGATACTATGATGTCTGTGGGCATTACAAGTCCTCCTCAAGCATTTCCGCGACCGCTGCGCGCCAGCGTTCGGGGACGTCCGCGAGGGTCATTGCGCCGCTTTTAATGCGCTTGTAGTAGATTTTTGCCATGTCATTCACCTCCGATTATTTCAGCGAGTTCGCAGAGGGCGGCATTCGCGTCCTCTATGTCCTGCGCCTGCTTTTCCTGTGCAAGTTCGAGCGCAGATTGCTGTGCAAGCTTGATGCGCACGACTTCCGCGCCGTCCAACTCGTTAAGTTTGAGTTCCACGGGCAATGTGTAATTAAGATGTACAGAGGTTTCGCCGTCCGTTGTTACAGTCATTTCCGCTGTAGCGGCGGTCTTCTGCCAGAGCGTTTTTGCTTCGTCAAGCGACAGCACGTCTGCGCTTGCTACTATTTCAAGCGTTGCCCGCTGCGCGTTCTGGTACTGCATTGTGCCGCCGTATACGGCGATTGTTTCTAGGGTTGTGCCATTTGCAAATGTAATCATGTTGTCCTCCTTTTTATTCCGCGCAAGCAATTGTACACGCAATTGTCGCGGTATAGTAA
>CAZLBL010000189.1:0-1802 GCA_964557825.1 uncultured Ruminococcus sp. | reverse complement strand
ATATTGCCGTGGCAGACGAAAAGTATCCTGTACATGGGGTCAATCCTTTCTGAAAGGCTTTGTTTATTTCAATGCTGCATTGATTTTGCCGCAGTATTCCGCAGCAGTTCTTCTATTTCTGCAAGCAGGCGCTGCTTCATCTCGGCAAGTCTTTCTGCGGAGGGGCGGTTTTCGTCCGCATACATCATATCCATAGGATACCACCAGACGGGACCTCTGCCGTTGCTGCCATAGCTTCCGATATCTCCCGCTTTTCTGGGGAATATGTGCCAGTGCAGGTGCGTATCTCCGTTTCCAAGGCACTCATAATTTATCTTTTCAGCGCCGAAAGCGTTTTTTACCGCCTGCGCAACCATAATCATTTCCTGCATATACTTTGCTGCAAAATCATTTTCCAGATAGAAAAGCTCGGTGTTGTGCTGCTTGCACAGAAACAGCGTATAGCCGCAGAAGTGCTGATTATCTCCAAGAACGACATATCCTGTTTCAAGTTCCTTTACAAAGTGCGGATTTTCTCCGTTTTTAATCATTTCTATCCTGTCGCATATCATGCACATGGCATATCCTCCGATTTTGTATTTTCTTAATTCTATCATATTTAACACCGTCTGTCAACAGCGCAGACAGCGCAAAAAAACACCCTGCAAATTTGCAGGGCGTCACAGAATGTAGACAAAGTCCAATTTGCCCGCGCAGCGGGCAAAATAGACTTTTTCAATAAACTAAATCGGAGAACCGCAGTCCTCCGATTTGTGTTTTCTGTTCGTTAAAGGTCAGCTTGGGGATTAGCCCTTTGCCATAGCCTCAACCTCAGCTGCGAAGTCGTCAGCCTTCTTCTCGATACCCTCGCCGCGCTCGTAACGAACGAAGCTGTCGATAGCGATGGAAGCGCCTGTTGCCTTAGCAACGGACTCAACATACTGTGCAATGCTCATGGAATCGTCCTTGAAGTACTTCTGGTCAAGCAGGCAAACTTCCTCAAAGTACTTTCTCATACGACCCTCGATAATCTTTTCAAGCACGCTCTCGGGCTTGGGCTTCTTGCTTTCCTCGTTCTCCTTCTTTACAAGGCTTGTCTGAACTTCCTTCTCCTCTGCAAGCTTTTCAGCGGGAATGCAGTGCTGGCAAACAAACTGAGCGTTAAGCGCGGTAACCTGAAGCGCAACGTTCTTACCGCAGGCAAGAACCTCCTCGTTGTCAGCCTTGTCAGTGTCAAGCTTGATGATTGTGCCGATTCTGCCGCCATCGTGCATATAGGGAACAAGTACGCCCTCCAGCTTTGTAAAGCGGCGGATATTCATGTTCTCACCGATTGTAGCGATTTTCTCGGTCATATATTCTGCAACGGTCTGCGTGCCGCCTGCAACGGTGCAAGCGCCCAACGCCTCAACATCGGCAGCGTCGTTTGCAAGGATTGTGTCAGCGATAGTTTCAACAAGGTCAAGGAACTTGTCTGTCTTTGCGCAGAAGTCGGACTCGCAGTTGATTTCAACGATAACGCCCTTTGTGCCGTTTACCTTGGTCTTTACAACGCCCTCGGCAGCAATTCTGCCTGCCTTCTTGGCAGCCTTTGCAAGACCCTTTTCACGCAGGATTTTAACAGCCTCATCTCTGTTGCCGTCAGCCTCAACCAATGCTCTCTTGCAGTCCATCATGCCGCAGCCTGTCATCTCGCGCAGCTCTGCAACGTCCTTTGCTGTAATGTTAGCCATTTTAAAAATCTCCTTTACAACTAATGTTAGGTCAATTTCAATAAGGGGCTTGCCCCGTCATTTAACGCGGCAAGGGTTGGCTTTGCCAAC
>CAZLBL010000188.1:0-1840 GCA_964557825.1 uncultured Ruminococcus sp. | reverse complement strand
AAAGCAGAGCGGGCTGGCCCATTGTGAACGACGGCTTTGATGAAAGCGAAGCCCCCGTCCTGTTTGGATACACCTGTGATATGCCGCGTATCAAGCATTTTGATACGGCGCTCTCACTCCACAACCAGACGGGAACACTGATTTGCTTCGATTTTCAGGAAGAAACTATGCGTCGGATTTGCGGCCCAAGGGTATCTCTCCAATGCATTGACTTTAATGCAGTCGAAAGGAGTGTGCTCCATATCTCGGAAGAACCTGATTAAAACCCTATTACCCCTGCCTTTCGCAATCGTCGCGCTTCTCTATGGCGGCGGGTATCTCTCTCAGTTCATTTACAACTATGAGGTCTGGCAGCAAAACGGTGGAACCACTTATGGTGGAACAGCACCGGCGTTCCCAGATTCCGACTTCATTTCGTGCATCCTTTCCGCCTTCCGTTTCCCCTATGGCCTCTATGGCATAGGTATTTGTGTGCTTGTTCTGGCCCTGCTGATCATCATGGTCATGCGCATGGGTTACAGCGATACCGGTGAGTATGACCGGGAAAGAAATCTGACCTACTCCAACAAGGGGACCTATGGAACCGCAGGCTTTATGAACAAGAAGGAAATGAAGGGCGTACTGGATCTGGTCACAGATGTACGCAAACATCATGGCATCATCCTCGGTGAGCTGGACGGGCAGGCCGTATGCCTCCCGGAGAAAACCCGGTTCAATGGCAACCTTGCAGTGTACGGTGCCAGCGGCTCGAAAAAGACCCGTGCATTCTGTGTCAATATGATCCTCCAGTGCGCAGCACGCAAAAACAGCCTGATTATCTGCGATCCGAAATCCGAACTCTATGAAAAGACTAGCCAATACCTTCGTGACAAAGGCTATGTGGTTCGAAAGTTCGATTTGGTCACACCAAGCAGCTCTGATTCGTGGAACTGCCTGTCAGAGATCAACGGTCAGGAACTGATGGCGCAGCTATTCTGCGATGTCATTATCAAGAATACCGGCAGTGAACGAGGTGATCATTTCTGGGACAATGCGGAGATGAATCTTCTCAAAGCACTGGTTCTTTATGTGGAACAGGGCTACCCCAAGGAAAAGCGAAATATTGGCGAGGTCTACAAACTACTTACTATGAGCTCCGAAAAGGAACTTAACGCTATTTTCGATGTCCTGCCAGTGGAGCATCCGGCCAAGGCACCCTATAGCATCTTCAAGCAATCCGGAGAGAATGTGCGTGGTGGCGTAATCATTGGCCTCGGCTCCCGTCTTCAGGTCTTTCAGAACAGGGAGATCCAGGAGATCACCAGCCATGATGAAATCGATCTGGAACTCCCGGGCAAACAGGCCTGCGCCTATTACTGCATCACCAGCGACCAGGACAGTACATTTGACTTCCTTTCGTCCCTGTTTCTGTCCTTTGTGTTCATCAAGTTGGTACGCTATGCCGACCAGAAGTGTCCGAACGGTGCACTCCCGGTTCCCGTCCATGTTTTGGGAGAAGAGCTGACAGCGTGCGGCACCATCGTTGACCTGAGCCGCAAAATCTCTGTCATTCGCTCCAGGTCGATTTCGATGTCCTGTGTGTTCCAGAACCTGGCCGCTCTACAAAACCGTTATCCCTATAACCAGTGGCAGGAAATCTTGGGCAACTGTGACGTGCATTTGTTTTTGGGTTGCACAGATCCCCTGACCGCAGAATTCATATCTTCCCGCACCGGAGAGGCAAGTATCTCCGTAACCAGCAAGGCCAAGCAGCTTGGCACCTGGCGCATTTCCAACTATACGCCAGAGTATCGGGAAACCAGCGGCGTTGGTCGCCGCAAGCTCTATACCATGGATGAAG
>CAZLBL010000187.1:0-1869 GCA_964557825.1 uncultured Ruminococcus sp. | reverse complement strand
GGTTGCCAAGACTGCGGGCGAAGAGGTCGGCAGGCTGATAATGCTATTCAAGACTTTATTGGACGGCTGGCGCACGATATTATATAAGGTCTATGATGTGCTACCCTTTCCGATTAACAATACTGTCCGCCCTATCATTGGGCTCTTGGACTGGGTGAACCACAGGATATTCAAGGGGCTCTTGGGGGCGGACGACTCTGCGGTGGCGGACTACTTTGGCACACCGATGGACTTTAATAAGATGATTGGTGCTAAGAACGATTATATGGAAGAGGGCGAAGGCGGAAGGTCGTTAGAAGAGGTCAAGGGTAGGCTCAAGTATGTAGTGGGACACCAAGGGGCTGTGCGCTCAAGCTCTGCGGATCGGGACGCCGTGAACCAAGCTACGATTAAATATGACATTCACGATAGGAATTTCAAGCATAAGGGGGGCGGCAATTATCAGGTGATGACTATTAGCGGGAAGACCTTTGAAGTGAAGGGCGAGAAGCTAGCAGGCGAGAGCGACGATCAGTTCATGGACAGGATGCAGGCTATCGCTACCGAGATGGAACTATCCGAGCCTATCGACTTGAAGGATATAGACGCCTCCCGCGAGAATACGAAAGAGGCGGTAGACAAGACATATTTGGACGCCATCGATTTGATAGAGAACTGCTACGTGGAACGCGGGAGCAAGGACACCTTTATTACGACATACAAGCTACATGGCTTCGTTAGCGCCACTATGGGTAACAACTGCGGACCCGAGACTGAATTCTTTGAAATTACGGGCGAGAACTTGTCGATCAACAATAAGGAGATCGTGACTCCCGAGAAGCCGATGGGTAAAGATAACAGGTATTTCAAGAACTTCTGGCAGCCTGCATGGTTGGGTAAGGGAACGAAACTCGGGGTCAACGGCGAGCTTAAGATACGGTTGAGTAAGTTATTCAAGCAGGCACGGGAACGGGGCATCAAGTATTATGTGTCGTCCGTGATGCGGATACCGAATAACAAGTTCGGGTATATGTCGGCGCACACTATCGGGTTTGCAGTGGACGTGTCGATCGATTGCGGTAGCATGGGCAAGATGTCTTCGGTGATTGCAAAGTTCTTCCCGCAAGGGGTGGCAGCCGAGAAGATCACATGGGACGAGTTGCAGTTCATCGTCAAGGAGGGGGATAAGGTCTTGGAAGATAAGCCGGGCAAAGAGATGGCGTATATGTATTTCAAGCAGTGGTTCGACTTCTTGACGCTGTGTAACGCACAGGGCTTGTCTTTTGGCTCGACGGGAACATCGTTGGTGAAGTCGTATAGGAAAGAGCTCGAGGGGCAGAATGTCGTGTTGGATCTGGTGCATATCACGCTATCGAATGAGCGCAATAGGATGCAGGAACACGAGGCCACGAATATCAAGAAGCTGGGGGGCGAGACTATCGATGCAGATCTTGCCGACTTGTGGCATGATAACCAGAGTAAGACCCAGCAGGCAATATTACAACACGACCTGCAAAAATCGCGGGAGGCCAGAAAAGCGTTCATCAGCGATATATTGTCCACGAATAATATTACTACAGGACGCGAGAAGATACAGACTCCTGACGGCGGCGAAGTAACATCACCTATAGACTCGCACTACTATACTGATACATCAGGCAAGAAGTATAATGTCAAAGACTATATGATGAACGAGAAGGGCGAGATCGTGAAGCGGGATAAACAGAACACGATGCTAACGGACACGGGTAATATCATTGCGGACATAATACGGCAGGGCAAGTTGACGCCAGAGATGAAGTCTGCGATTGAAGAGTATTACCAGAAACACGGTGAGAAAGGTGGCAACAGGCAAGAGGCGCAAGACTTGGCGACGATCATCAACCAGCC
>CAZLBL010000186.1:0-1896 GCA_964557825.1 uncultured Ruminococcus sp. | reverse complement strand
CGGAGACGACGAGCGTCTTCAGCTGCGGCGTGAACTTCTGCGCCTCCGCCTCCCAATTGCGCACAAGCGATGTCGGGCAGACGATGAGGGCGGGGCGGCGCGCCCCGCCGCGCGAGGGCGGCAGCGAAAGCCATGTCAGCGTCTGGAGCGTCTTGCCGAGGCCCATCTCGTCCGCCAACAGACCCGCGAGCCCCGCCTCCTCCAGGAAGCGCATCCAGTAGACGCCTTGCTTCTGGTAGGGACGAAGCACCTTGTCGAGCGCGCCGAGCGCGACCGGCTCGAAGCGCGCGTTCGGGTCGCCGCGCCGTTCCGCCGCCGTGCGCCAGGCCGTCGCGGCGGTGTCGTCGAGATCGACGGCGTCGAGAATCGACTCGAGCGACGACCGCACATACGGCGCGTAGACGCCCTTCACGCGGAACCAGCCGCGCGCGGCGCCGCCCTGCGTCGCGGCGCAGTCGGTGAAGATGTCATGCATCCGCCCGATCGCGTCGCCGTCGAGAAGATAGACCTGCCCGTTCTTGAGGAGGCAGCCGTCGCCCCGGTTGATCGCGGCCTGGATCTCGACGGGCGAGACGTCCTCGCCCTGCGCGTCGAACTCGTAGGCGACGTCGAACGCGCCACCCGGCGCATCCTTCACCTTGACGACGGGCACGATCGTGCGAAACGTGTCCAGCAGCGACGAGAGCCGGTCCGAGACCTGAAACTCCCAGTCCGCCCGGCGACGGAGCGTCGGATAGCCCGTGCCGAGAAAGCGCAGCACCTTCTGCGGACTCGTGAGATAGAGCTTGAGATCCCCTTCGCGATAGCCCGGCTCGAAGCCCCACGTCGCCAGCTCCGCGACGGCGGCCTTTTCGGCCTTCAGCGAGCGCGTGCGGCGGACGAGGCTGTCGTCGGGGTCTTCCAGGTAAACCGTCCGCTCGGCCTGCACGGAGCAGGCCGGAAAGTCGATGTCGCCGTACCAGGCATCCAGCTCGATTGAGAGGGCCGCGCGCGAGCCGGAGAGGAAGGCGAAGAACTTCGGCGCCATCGGCACCTCGATGAAATCTTCCGACGAGTCGTCCGCCGGAGGCGGATCGTCCGCACCGGCGGACGGACGCCGCGCATTCGCCTCTTCCTCCAGATCCTCCGACTCCATGACCCAGAGCGCGATGCCGATGGCGAGGACGTGTTCACAGACGCGGCCGTCGCGCTGGTTCGCGGCGCAGGGACAGTTCGAACGGATGCACCCCGCGCGCTCCAGCTTGAAGCTGACCGGCATCTCCCAGCCGCCGCGCTGCTGGATCTTGCCCGAGACGGTCAGCGTCTCGTCGTCGTAGTGGACGTCGGTGACGTCGCCGGAATTGCAGAGCGCGAGCCCCTGGCCGAAGACGTCCTTGCCGCCCCAGCCCTCCAGCTCCGCGCGCGTGATGCCCGAACGAACCACGCGACCGCCCTCAGCTGCGTTCGAGGTCGCGGCGCAACGCCTTCTGCTTCAGCGCGTCGCGCTTGTCGTGCAGCTGCTTGCCACGGCAGACGCCAAGATCGACCTTGATGCGCCCGCCCTTGAGATACATCTTCAGGGGCACGAGCGTCAGCCCCTTCGCCTCGGTCTTCAGCTTGAGGTCCAGAATCTCCTTCGCGTGAACGAGGAGCTTGCGCTGGCTCTTCGGCTCGTGGTTGAACCGGTTGCCGAAGCGATACGCCGCGATGTCGCAGCCGAGAAGCCAGAGCTCGTTTCGAAGGACGGCGCCGTAGGATCCCGCGAGCGAGACCGCGCCGTGGCGGACCGACTTGACCTCCGTTCCCGTCAAGACGATACCGCACTCGATCGTCTCGAGTACGGTATAGTCATGCCGCGCCTCTCGGTTCTCGGCAAAAACGGGATTGAACTTGCGTTCAGTCGGCATACAGCGAATT
>CAZLBL010000185.1:0-1905 GCA_964557825.1 uncultured Ruminococcus sp. | reverse complement strand
GCGATAAGAGCCTCCCTCGTAAGAGGGAGGCTCGGGGAGGAGGCCCCTCCTCAAACGCTGAGGAGCGACAGGATCGCTTCCTGCCACTCCTTTCCGATGTAGGCGTGGCGGAGGAGCCACGCCACCTCGAGGAGACGGTTGGCCTCATCATACTCGAGGCGATAGGCTATCTCCTCGAGCATTTCGTAGAATGCCCGCTCTTCGAGTAGATCCCGCAACCACCCCTCCCAGGTGCGGACGATGCGGGACAGCCGCACCCGCAGCCCGTGGAAGAAATCCTCCACGGGCATCCCCGGATCGTATGCCTTCCGGGTGAACTTCACGAGGATGCGGGCGGCCTCCTCGTAAAAATCGAAGCCCTGATAGCTGTGCAAACCTGCACAGTTGTCGACGGAGGTGTTGGACACCTCTGCGAAGCTGGCAGGGTGGAAGCCCCCACCAATGTGCCCGACGTAATTGTCGGGGTACTTGCCCGCCTCGTCCAGGCGGGTGTACAGCGCGTAATATTCCACGCTGTACTGAGCGCGGGCAACGCGCTCGGCGAAATCGTTGGCGATGGTGGCGATGTTGGTGTTCATAGTGTTACCTCCTGTAGCGGCTATGCTTCAGCAGGAAGCCGCATTGTAGTTCCGCACCTGCGGGGTTGCTTCCTCAGCCAGAGGGGTAGCGACACAGATCGCCCAGAGATGAGTGAAACCGCGATCTGCTGCGAGGACGCCGATGACAATGAGTCAACGCTGCATCTTGCCTCACGATTGCAGGGAGTAACAGGCTTGACAAAAGTGTCAACACCTGCTATAACAGAAAAGAGGACGCTGCTGGTGACAGCGTCCTCAAAGGAAGGTTACTCATCTTCGTCTTCATCAGACTCTTCGACTTCACTGAATTCTTCAATGAAATCAGAGTCCAATGCGTACACCTTACGTTCTCTCGTTACAGGATCGAACCCGATGTACTCCGACCCGGTGAAGTAACCTTTAAGGATAGGTGACATTGGAATCACCTCCTTCCTTACACGCTGCTGCAGCAGCGTGTTTTCTGTTGGAGCCTACGCTCCTTTCAACTCCTCGCGCGGAGAAGCTGAAAGGAGCGTCTCTCTTGTGCAAGAGAGACGCTCGACGGTTACTCGTGACGGAGCACGCGATATGCGCGTCCGTCGGAAAAGACGCGGTACAGGTCAGTGACCTGTTCCACGCCGTTGAGCCACGCCCAACGCCACGCGGCGCTGAGCTCATCCCCCCAGACGAGCTCATGGTAGCCCGTCTGGGGGACATAGACGAGCCACGCGGGCTCGTCGAGTTCCAGGTTGGCGAGCTCGCAGCTGTAGCTGCGGGCAGCGCCGGTGGTGTTGGCGGAGATGGCCGCGATGACGTCATCGCGGGTGAAGGGGATGCGGCTGTTGGTCTTCTTCATAGTTGTTTCCTCCTTGCCCTTTAAGGGCATTTTATTTTTGCGCTAAACGCTCTTATCAACCCTCCCTTTTCGAGAGGGCTGATAGGGGCGTCCCCCCACCCATTAGCTGGATGGGGGGGAGGGGGTTAGGCGAGGACGTCGATCTCGCCGTTGTTCCAAATAACGGCGAGGCATGCTTCGCGCTGGTGCCAGTTGCACCATGCGAAGCTTGCCTTGGCGGCAACGTAGCCGTTGCCGTCCCACTTCTGGGATTCGCCACCATTGAGGTAGCGAATCTCGAAAGCTGCTACGTGCAGGGTCTTGCCGCCACGACCGATCTTGGTCGCGGTGACGCCGAGGTTCTCGACCTCGGCGATGGTGATGGTGGTGTTGTTGGCGGTGGTGATGTTGTTGGTGTACATGGTTTCTCCTTTCATTGCGGCGTTTGTTAGGCAGCGGCTGCCTTTATTTTGTGGGAGTTTACGCTGGAAAGTTTTTCACTTCCGCTAAACA
>CAZLBL010000184.1:0-1941 GCA_964557825.1 uncultured Ruminococcus sp. | reverse complement strand
AGAGGATTGATTTGCGTAATATCCAACGCATATAATACAAGCGAACAGCAAGCGACGCCCCTTCCGCTACCGATTTTAATATCGTTATCTCTTGCAAAAGAAACCAAATCGTGATAAAACGACAAATAATCTAATTGGTCGTTTGTATCGAATGTTTCCCATTCAAGTTCAATTCTGCCTTTGACATTCTTACTTATTTCGATTCCTTTATCGGATAAGCCGTCGTATATTTTTTGTTTTAATTCAGCGTTGTTCATTTTTACTTTTATCCTTTTTATGCGTTTTATTAAATTTATATATGACAGATTTTCCACTTAAATTTTCATATTATATATTTATAAACGTTCACGTCAGATGTCTCGTTACTATTGTTGATTTTATATAGAATCAAAATTAGCTTATTTTCCTTTTACAAGCCAATCTTTCAAGCGCCAAGCAACGTTAAATCCAACGCCTAACTCCTTTTGAATAATTGGGCAAGTAATCTTCTCTTTCGGTACCGTTTCAAACGTTTGCAACGCCAATATTTTCCATTTTGTGGGGATTTCGTCGTCGGAATCGGTGTGATTTTGTATCAAAGACAAGCATGCCGACAAGGCAAGGTTGAGTTCGTCCTCGCTTGTGCAAATTCTTTTAAGCTTGTCGATACGCGTTTTTTCGTTGCAATTTGCAATAAATTTGATTATTTTTCTTCTCATGGTCTTTTTTATATCCACAGTTTACTAAACACGCTTTTTAACTCGTCAAACGTTTCGTCTATAGTATTTTGCTCATCCGTTAACTTCTTTAGTAATTTTACTGCTTCGGCAGACGTACATTTCATAACTATTTACCTCACTTTATTGTAATAATATTTTGCAAGCTTTTTCAACTTGTTTGTTTGTTAGCCCTATTTGCGGATTTGTTTTTACAAAGTAATCGGTTAGTTCGCAACCGTCGTAGTCAAATTGCAAATCGTCCAAAACAACAAAGGACTTTACGTCGTTGCTGTTGATATACTCTACAATACCTTCTCCACGAGATAGATATGCGCCGTCTGCCTCGTCCTTAGTTTTGTCAGTAATTTCCAGCCCGAATTTGGCAAGTTTTTCGTCTAAGTAGGTTGCTGTGAGATCTTGCTTGGATTTTAACTTTTTGTCACGTTCCCAACCCCTTTTCCAATCGGAAACCAGCACAATTTGCGCATCTGTTCGACTGACAATATTGCGAAGCCGTCTTACTTTGTCATCGTCGATACCTATGTAGTTTCCACAAGAATCAAAGGAATACGGCGTGTTTAACACTCCGTCGATATCTAAAAATACAACCCTTTTATTCTGCACAATTTTACCTTTTGCATCCGTTTTGAAAAGCAAAACGCTATCCATAAGCATACATTGTTCCACTCGCAAAACGACTTGCGGAGCATTTAGTTGTGACAAACGATTGATTCGTTTGGCAAAAATTACCATACGACGACAATACACGTTAGTGTTGGACTGCGGTGCATACTCGGTTATAAACAAATTGAGATTACTCAATGCATTTTGATAGAAGTTGTTGATTAAATCGTAGTCGGCAAAGGCGACATTTAGTTTTACCTGTTCAACGTGCGACGCATCTATCTCCATTTCGGCTGTGCAAAAGGTAACTTCGTCAATTTCGCGCGCGATGTTAAGTTCGCCCTTATCTTGCATACTGTTGAGCAGAGTTTTTAGATATTGTTGTGGTTCGGCAGTGTCTTTAGCCATAAATACTTTTTTCATTTTCACCTCGTAAATTTTGATACAAAATGTTGTTTTGCTACAATATTAAAAGCAACGATGCAACACATAATCTATTACATAATGTGCAATTTCGCAACAAAAGTAATGGAAATGTGGTTGAAAAAGTTTACGAGTATATTATACAAAAAGCAATGTCCCAAAGAAGGGACATTGCTATATCATTTGAATGTTTTTT
>CAZLBL010000183.1:0-2037 GCA_964557825.1 uncultured Ruminococcus sp. | reverse complement strand
GCCGAGTTGAACTTTGTTCAACGCTAGGCAGGGGGACATCTTGCCTAAGTTATATCAATTTGCAATTTAACGGTCTTGGTGCAGCCCTCATCAGTCGCCTTCGGCGACAGCTTCTCCCCACGGGGAGAAGCCTTTCGCTCGGTCATTTGAACTGTCATTTGTCATTTGTCAATTGTCAATTGTTCATTTGCTCCGCCTCTGCCTTAATCTCCTCAAAGCTTACGCCAAGTGGGGAAAGCTTTACGGCGGTGAGGATATCATGGGCGGCTATGCGGTTCTTTATCTCGCCGCTGTCGTACTTTCCGCCGTGGATTACAAGCGCCGCCTGCATGGCGTTGGGGAGAATATACTCCGTGCCGTTATTGGTCTGCGCGGTGACGTAAAGCCTGTGGCTGCCGCCGACAGCGAACGGCTGAAGATGATTAAGGTGCGTAAGCACCGCACCCGCGCCGTCCGAGGAATGTATAATATGCCTGCCGCTGTCCGCGCCGTCACAGTAGATTGTAAACTGCACGCCGCCCGCGTTGTTCTGGCTAAGGCTGATGGAAAGGTCAAGCTGGGCGAAGCTTTCGCCTGCGGTTTCAAAGGTGAAATCCGCGATAATAACAGGCTCGGTGGAAATTGCAAGCTGCTTTGCATTATCCTGCCGCATACACACCACCGTCTGCGAAAGCGCAAGGCGGCGGAGCATTTCCTCCAAATCGTCCATATGCACAACATTGTCGGCATAGGTACGGTTGCGGGAATAAACCGTTGCAGTAAGCGCGCCGTCATAGTGATACTCAATCTCGCTGAGATAAATGGTGTATATCTCGCCTTTCACAACAACCATGGCAACCTCGCCCGCTTCCAGAAACGGCAGACCCTGCATTTCTATATCCGCGCCGTAAAACGGCATAATGCTGAACATGGAAAGCAGGCTTACCATCATGTCCTCGGTAACAAGCGGGTTGTACATTTCCACTGTGGAAAGCTCCGCGCCGTCACCGCGCTTGTATTCTCCGTCCTCGGTGGTGACTATAAGCGTTGTTATCACGGAGCGCGTCAGATTTCTGCGGATATCCATACAGTTCTTTTTGTCGATAAAGTAATTGTCGCCGTTCTGATTTGCCCGCTTAAGGCAAAGCCTGCCGTAACGGTCAAGCTTTGCATTTCTGAAATTTATTCCCGCAATATAGCCTATCATGTCGCGCATGGTGCAGGCAGAGGGAAGCTTTTCCACCGTGATGTCGCGCCCGTAATCCACCGCCTGAAGTCCCGCCTTTTGGCAGATATCCTTTAATATCGCGGAGGAGGTTGTGGGAAGCGTGCCGCTGTAAACATATTCCGTATCAAGGCTGTACATTTTATCATATGCGGTAACGCTTATTACTCCGTCCCGCACATATCGCCTTGAGATATAAAACACGCCCAGCGGACACCACTCCTCATTGTCAAAGCTGACATAGGGGCGAACCTCGGCATTAACCGCAAGCTCGCCGTTAAAGCGCGCCGTGAAATGAAATCTGTTGGCGCAGGCTGTGCCTACCGTCACCCAGTCGGGGTGAACTACATCGTCAAAATCAAAATCAATCAGCCTGTCGTCCAAGAACACCTCTCCGTCCGCTTCAATGCGGCAATAGACATATCGTCCGTTTTCCTCCGCAAGCCTTTTGAATTTATCGCTTACTTCAACCATTTTGTTCACCTCATTTCTGCTGCATTACAAGCTCCGTGCCGCTGTACATTTCCACGCCGTTTATTACGCAAAGCTGCGGCGCAGGCTCTTCGGATATGTGGAACTCTGCCTCCACCTCGCCCTCGGGCGCGGTGAACTTAACCGTAACAAAAATCTCCTTTGTAAGCTCGCGCAGCGCCGCAAGTTCGCTTTTGCTCAGCAGTCCGAACACCACGCGCAGCCTGTATTTGCGGTTGACAAGGTCGATAAGCATATCGCCGTCAGTGTTGTAATTTATGGTGGTGTGCCGCGCCACCCTGTCGGCGGAAAGCTCCGTAACCTTGTCAAATTCCGTGCCGTTGATGTAGATTGTCATATTT
>CAZLBL010000182.1:0-2060 GCA_964557825.1 uncultured Ruminococcus sp. | reverse complement strand
TAATTTCTGAATTTAACAGCCTTTAAACAGTGTTGTGAACAGCTGAAAATTTCAAATGTTGAATTTTCAAAATTATAAATCCCGATAAATATGTAAGTTTTCACAATTTCAACCGAATTTTCAACACTTCAATCTGATTTTTAACCATTATACGCAAAGTTTTTATACTTTCACTAGTTGAATGTTGAAATTTTGTTTAATATTATTTTTTATTCTCATTTGTGTATCAAATATAGTTAAAAATCTTTTCTAACTTGCGCGTTTGTTGATTATTCACATATTATAATGGAATATTTATTGCGATTTGTGCTTGAAAAAATCCGCTTTTTATGTTATTATAAATATAAGTTATCTTTTATTTAATATAGTAGACCTGTTTTTTCAGGCAGGTCGCTTTGTTGTTCTGAAACTATCAGCTGTAAATGGAATGGTGAAAAAAATGGATAAATTATCTTCTCTGTCGGATATCTATAATCTGGTTATAGATAACTGTGTAAAAGAACACAATATTTCTGATTCTGCGCGCGAATTATGGCTGGACCCGCTGCAGCCTATCGAAATGAAGGGAAATAAGGTTATTTTGTCAACTGACCTTGAGTTCAAGCGCGATACCCTTAACGGTCTTTATCTTGAACATCTTGAGGAGCAGTTTACAAATATTCTGGGCTTTCCTATCACGGTTGAAATAATCGTCAGCAGCGATACGCCTAATGCAGCTTCAAAATTTGATAATATCAAAAATAACGAGGATATTTCAAACCAGATTGAAAATATTGTAAACGATAAGAAGATGACCTATACCTTTGACACCTTTATTGTAGGACCTTCAAATAACCTTGCCTTTGCAGCAGCAAAGGCTGTTTCGCAAAAGCAGCATGAAAAATACAATCCTCTGTTTATTTATGGAGATTCCGGTCTTGGAAAAACCCATCTTCTCTCGGCTATACAGCATGAGATGGAAAAAAATTATCCAGGAATAAATATAATCTACATATCCGCGGAAACCTTTACTAATGAGTTTCTGCACTCCATTTCTTCAAATACAACCGAGCATTTTGACGATAAATACAGAAGTGCTGACGCGCTGCTGATAGACGATATACAGTTTATTGCAGGTAAAGAACAGACAGAGGAGAAGTTTTTCCATATATTTAATGAGCTTTATAAACTTAACAAGGCTATCGTTCTTACATCAGACCGTCCCGCAAAGGAAATAAAATCTATTTCAGACAGACTTAAGACAAGGTTCTCATCAGGTCTTGCCGCCGACGTTAGAGCGCCCGAATATGAAACGAGAATTGCAATTATCCAGCGCAAGGCTGAGCTTCTTAACTTCAATATACCTGAGGACGTAGTTGATTTTATAGCAACAAAGCTTAAATCAAATATCCGACAGATAGAGGGCGTCGTTACCAAAATGAACGCGCTTTATATGGTATCCAAAATGAAGCCTACCATAGTTGTGGCCCAGAATGTTATAAAGGATATTGTATCCGACCATCAGCCTATTCCTATCACCGTTGATAAAATCATCAACGAGGTTGCTAAGATATACAACGTTCAGCCGGACGAAATGCGCTCTGCCAAAAGAACCGCAACTATATCCAACGCGCGCAAGGTTGCTATCTATGTTATACAGGATATAACTGGGCTTCCGTATGAAACCATTGGTCAGGAATTTGACGGCAGAGATCATTCAACAGTGGTTTATGCCATCAAGAATGTAAAAAAGACTATGGAACGCGACAGCAGCGTGCGTTCCCTTATCCAGGACCTTATTAAAAATATTAAGGCTAATCAATAAGAAAAATATGTCATAAATAAAGGCAAAATACCATAAGGTAAATTGCCTTCATTTTTAGGAGTGTTTTAACTGTTTTATCAACATCTTTTTATCAGATTTTAACCGCTTGTTGAAAATAAATTTGATTTCAACTTTTCAATATTATTTCAACATGGCGTGTTTGAAAATTCTGATTGTTTTTTCCGCATTAGAAAGCCAAAAAAGTGTTATTGAACAATTTCAACCGCCCTTATTATTATGATTATATATTATTATC
>CAZLBL010000181.1:0-2075 GCA_964557825.1 uncultured Ruminococcus sp. | reverse complement strand
GAACGTATGGTCAATCATGCCTGCCAGTTCGTCATTCGTCATTTCGTACTCCTCAACAGCAACCTGCATACTTTCCACCAAACAATACCTTCGAGGGCATCCAGCTCCTCGCAACGCGATCAGCCTTTTTCAACCACTCGCCAATTCGGTTTTCAGGCGGGACGTCTCGTCCCCAATACTCTTTGAACAACGCGCCATCCATTGTCCGAGCGGCCTCTTCTAGGTCTGATTCGAGCAACTTAACGGCACGTTCAATGTACAGTCCACCCTTGTCGTCGTTGTCTGGATTCGCCACGCTTCCCGCAGAGAACATATCCCGCGCTTGATGACAAAGAACGCCATGGTAGGACAAGAGAAACATGACTGCGTCATCGTATTTGTTCCGCGTACGCCCCGATTTCAAAATGTCGGGACACAAAAGCAATGCCTCCGCACGAAGTCGCGCTTTTTTCTCCGAAGAGAGATTCGTGTACAATCGAATGTTGATTGGCAACGAATGTTCCTCGTCTTCCCCCATCCACCAAAGACGTTCGTTTGGATGGATCTTTTTTGCATACGCCCGAACGTGTCGCATTTTTTCATGGATATCCATCCGCGAAAAATCTTCGTAGGACACGCCCATCAAATCGAAAAGCGAGGCACGTCCATTCACGTCTTGTGCCGGCAACTCGACCTCAAATCGCGGAACATGGGACGTTCGTACGTGGACGATGCTCCGCTCGTAACTTCCCCACCGTACTTCGGGCTTCCCCCCCATCTTTCCAAAAACGATATAAATGTAGCGGACATCCTGAACCCGTTGCGACTCCTGTATACTGTTGGCGATGCTCTTCCATGTATCGGCAAGCGTAAACTTCACCTCCACACCGTACTCGCCAAGTGCAATGTCGGGAAATGCCTGTGGTGGAGGTGAAAAATCCACGCGCAATCCATGTTCATCATGCAACAAATCGTCTAAGACCTCACGTACGCGGTTTTCAAACTGCTGCGCCGTCTTGAAAACATCTCGACGTGCTTCATGCGTCAGTGTTCCGCAACATACGTCCAACAAATGTTCAAAATTCGCTTTCGTCATTCCGCTCCCTCCAAAACGGCTTGAATGCGCTGAGCAATATGCCACGCAAGCACGGGCGGCACGGCATTCCCAATCTGTCGTTCCGTTTCGCGAATGCCACAAGGAAACATGAATGAATCGGGAAACGACTGGATCCGTGCGGCTTCGCGCATGGAAAGGCGACGCGGCAACTTGTAGTGGAACTGAATGTTACCATGGCATTCCGCGCGAATCGTGTAGCCAGGACGATTCTCGACCATGCGCCGATTCCCCTGATCCCCCGACGGCATAGCCTTGCTCCATACATGGGCGAACGCTTTGTCGGCAGAACGGTCTTCCAAATCGCGCAACGCCTCTCCCGCCGTGACGGGAACGGCAACTGACGGCACCGGCGGCGTGAACACTGGAATACCCTTGCGCGTTCCGACAAAAATGACCCGTTCACGCGTCTGCGGGACTCCATACTCCTCAGCGTGATAGACGTGGTAGGTGACGTTGTAATCCAACGCCTTGAAGTCGGCAAGAATCGTTTCAAACGAATAGGCGTTCTGCTTCAACATCAGACTGCCGACGTTCTCGGCAAGAAACACTTTTGGACAAGTACGCTTCACGGCCTCCACGATATAGGAGTAGAGACTGCTCCGCTTGCCGTTGATGCCCAGCATCTTCCCGTTGATGGAAATGTCCTGGCACGGAAATCCGCCCATGACCATATCAACGTTCTGCGGAATCTCCTTGATGGCCTCACGAATGTCTCCGCACACGATATGCGGCCCGATGTTCTGCGCATACGTCCTACAGGCGTACGGACTCAATTCGTTCGCCCACACGATGTCGAATGCCGTACGCGGATAACGACGTCCCAAAAACTCGAAATCGCCTAGAAAGCCTAGATCCAGACCCCCGCAGCCCGCGAAAAGGGATGCGATTGAAAACGTCTTCCGCATATCAACGTCCTCCCCCGCGTTCAAGCATGCCTTCGATGGCGTGGGCGATCGGCTCGGGAATCCAGATCGGCAGG
>CAZLBL010000180.1:0-2162 GCA_964557825.1 uncultured Ruminococcus sp. | reverse complement strand
GAAACGCTCGGCTTGATTTTGGGGGAAACTGTTACAATTTTGCTTGACAAGAACATAGTGCTTCTCGTGTATTCGCCCGTTCTCGCACAGTAAGCACGATATTCTTGATAGAATTCGCCCGATTTCTGCGTATATGATGGGTCAACTTCGCAGCAGTCCTCAATGAAAATGGAGAGCCAGTCATTATTTTCACGATAATGACCGATAGCGTCAAGGACACACTGTGGAACAGTCAGCTTGAAATTTCGTTCTATGACCCTTTTTGCACCCTCAATAATCCAGGAAAGCACAGCACCGCCCGCATTTTCATACAGATAGTCTGCATAATTTTTGATGTCAGCCTTGCCTTGAATTTTTGCATTAAACGGTATGACGATAAGTCGTCGCCAAGTGCCCTCATCGTTTGCACCAACTCTTGGAAGATGATTTGTATACAGAACAAGCGTATGCGTTGGAGTGTATCTGAACGGGTCACGATATTTCTTTTCTGCTGAAACCTCGTCAGTCGAACACAGCTGCTTTACCACCGAGGTATTCAGCCGCATTCCCTCTTCAAGTTCTGCCGCTATAACAAGCCGCTTTCCCTTAAGTTCAGCCATCTCGGGCTTGACATTCCGCTTACAGCCAACTGTGAGGGCGTCAGCGGATATACTGCCGCTGTAGCTGCCCAGAACCCTTGCAAGCACATTCCAGAACGTGGATTTACCGTTGCTGCCATCACCGTAAGCTATGATAAGCGCTTCCTGATAGACCTTTCCCAATGCCGCAAGCCCCACGATCTGCTGAACATACTCAATAAGTTCGTCGTCGCCACAGAAAGTGTTGTCAAGAGCAGACAGCCACAAGTCCTTGTTATCATCAGACGGAGATACCGCTGTTATCTTTGTTATACAATCGTCTGCGCTGTGAGTTCTGGCGCCGTTGATTCCGTCACGAAGGTCGTAAGTTGCGGCGGGGGTATTAAGCAGAAATTCCTGCGTATCAAACTCGCTTATATCGTGCAGAAGTATAGGTTTTGCCGCCTGCAATGCGGGAACTATGTATTTCATATCTCTGCGTTTCATAACGAAAGCCTTATACGCCAGCGCATTGCAATATTCAAAATATGCGTTTATGCTGTTTGCGTCAAGGGATTTCTTCAAAGCCTTACCGCCCTCTGCAATGATTTCTTTATCAATTCCTGCTTTTTCAAGAGCCTTCTTCGCCTTTATCAACTCTGTCTCAGATTCAGCAAGCTGGCGGTCAAGGAAGTCCTCGCAAGCGCCGACAGCAAGCTGCTTTGACTCAGCCCAATGCGTACCGACAAAACGCATATAGTCGGTGGAGTCCGTATATACGAGTTCACCGTTATATTCTCTTGCCAGAACTTTTGCCTGTCCGATATCAGAGAAATCATCGGGACACAGACCGAAATCTGCGTTATACTGTTCGGGCAAAACATAGTCGGGCTGTGTTTTTACCTTGCTATAGAATTTCTTTGCGCTGCGCCAGATGGTCGAGAGTTCAGCGTCATCAAGAGGAGGTACGCATTTTGCCGCTCCATCAATAAAAGACTGGCGCGCTTTATCTGTATCACCATATTTCTTGAGAACTCTTCCGGCAAAGCGGGATAAAGTAGCATTGCGGCTGCCTTCATGTATAGTGGTATCACCGAACTGCTCCTGCGGCATATCTTCGTCAAACACATCATCGTATGAATAGACTTTCAAAAAATCAGTAAGATTCATAAATCCAGTATAGATTTCAACATCTGTATCCGCTGTTCCGAAAAAGAATCTGGTCGCATCAAGCGCCTGAGTGTCGAAATATGGAAACAGCGAATTTACCTGCTTTTTCATTTCGCTGTATATTGCCGGGTCGCTGACATAATCTTTCGGGAAAAGCACATGGAATTTAGGCCTTGCATCCTTTCCTTTCTTCGCTTTGTTATTTGAGCGACTGTAATGAACGGCGAATGAAACACCGGGAAAAGCGTTTGATACATCTTCGGGAGTCACCCAATCTTCTGAGTTTTCTGAATGGTCGTTATCGCAGTCCACAGGCAGACAGTCGCTGCCGATGAAGTTGCTGTTGCTGCGATAACTGTTTTTCAATAAGGGGCTTGCCCTGTCATTTAACGTGGCAAGGGTTGGCTTTGCCAACCTGCCATTCAGTAGGGGATT
>CAZLBL010000179.1:0-2174 GCA_964557825.1 uncultured Ruminococcus sp. | reverse complement strand
TTGCCACCGTCAAGGTACAGATCAGCCCCGTGTTCTGGGGGTGGCTGTTCCAGTTCGCAGGACAGATGAAGGTCTTGTCCCCCGATGCAGTGATCACAGAGTACAAAAAACACGCAGCAATGCTTGACGAATAAATGGAGGAAGAAACATGGCAGACAATACAGCCAGCATCGGCTTTGAAAAACAGATATGGGACGCAGCATGTGTGCTGCGTGGCAACATCGACGCATCTGAATATAAATCCGTCGTTTTGGGTTTGATTTTCCTCAAATATATTTCCGACCGCTTCGATGAAAAGTACCAGCAGCTGGTAGAAGAAGGAGACGGTTTTGAGGAAGATGTGGATGAGTACATTTCTGAAGGCATTTTCTTCGTTCCCGAAACTGCCCGCTGGAGCGTCATTGCTTCCAAGGCGCACACACCCGAAATTGGCACTGTCATCGACAATGCCATGCGAGCAATCGAAAAAGAGAACAAGCGCCTGAAGGATATTCTCCCGAAGAACTTTGCACGCCCGGAACTGGACAAGCGCCGTCTGGGTGATGTTGTTGACCTGTTCACCAACATCAAAATGGTAGATGCAGGCAGTAGCCGTGATATTCTCGGCAGAACCTATGAATACTGCCTGTCGAAATTTGCCGAGCAGGAAGGTAAGCTAGCTGGCGAATTCTATACCCCCTCCTGTGTGGTACGTACACTGGTCGAAGTACTGCAGCCCTACAATGGTCGCGTGTATGATCCCTGCTGCGGATCGGGTGGTATGTTTGTCCAGAGCGCGAAATTCATTGAAAACCACAGCGGTAACATCAACAACATTTCTGTGTTCGGACAGGATTCCAACCCCACCACGTGGAAGATGGCACAGATGAATCTCGCCATCCGTGGTATCGAAGCGAACCTCGGCAGCTATAACGCGGATACTTTCTTCAATGATTGCCATCCAACCCTCCGTGCGGATTACATTATGGCAAACCCGCCCTTTAACCTCTCCGGCTGGGGCGCGGACAAGTTGAAGGACGATGTACGCTGGCAGTACGGTCTGCCTCCTGCGAGCAATGCTAACTTTGCATGGCTGCAGCACATGATCTACCATCTGGCACCCAACGGCAAAATCGGTATGGTACTTGCAAACGGTGCGCTTTCTTCTCAGAGCGGTGGTGAGGGCGAAATCCGTAAGAACATTGTAAATGCGGATTTGGTGGAGTGCATCGTTGCAATGCCTACCCAGCTATTCTATACCACGCAGATTCCGGTATCCCTCTGGTTTCTTGCCAAAAATAAGAAGCAACCCAGAAAGACGGTCTTTATCGATGCCCGCAAGCTCGGCACCATGGTCACCAGAAAGCTGCGTGAACTGACCGATGCAGATATTGCTATGATCGCAGACGCATACAAGGCATACTGCGACGGTACGCTGGAAGATCAAAAGGGCTTCTGCGCAGTAGTGGATACCGAAGAAATCGCCAAGCAGGACTACATTCTCACCCCCGGACGCTATGTCGGTATTGAGGAACAAGAAGATGATGGCGAACCCTTCGAAGAAAAGATGGCCAGACTGACTGGAGAACTTTCTGAACTGTTCGCACAGTCCCATGCGCTGGAAGAAGAAATCCGGCAGAAGCTGGAGGCGATTGGGTATGGCATCTGAATGGAAAGAGTGTACACTCGCTGAACTCGGAGAAATTGTTGGTGGTGCAACGCCTTCAACAAAGGACGAGAGCAATTACGGCGGCGACATAGCATGGATCACACCCAAAGACCTATCCACTTTGAAAGGGCGCTTTATTTCGCATGGTGAGCGAAATATCACCGAAAAAGGGTTAAACAGTTGCTCAACTCAGATGATGCCAGCAAATGCGGTGCTATTCTCATCCCGCGCGCCAATTGGCTATGTTGCCATCGCTCAAAATCCCGTTTGCACAAACCAAGGATTTAAGAGCGTTGTCGCTAATGCGGAAAATGACCCCATGTTCCTGTATTATTTACTTAAATACAATAAAGATGCCATCGAAGCGATGGGAAGCGGTACAACATTCAAGGAAGTATCGGGCAGTACCATGCGTGGCATCCGTGTTCGGGTTCCAGTAAGCAAGGCAGAGCAACAGAGAATCGCATCTGTTTTAGCTGCACTGGATAGCAAAATTGAAAATAATGATAAGATAAACGATAATTTA
>CAZLBL010000178.1:0-2185 GCA_964557825.1 uncultured Ruminococcus sp. | reverse complement strand
AATTTCCGCGCGCGACAGCCTTACCTCAAAGCTTGTGGATTTCAACAAGACCTTTGAGAAAATAACCGAAACAGTCCCCGAAACTATCGCGGTAAAGGGAGATTTTACGGTTACAACCTCGGAGCATGAGGTTGAGGTATACCGCATGGGCGCGGACAGCATTGAGGACAATATAAAAGTCCTTGAGGAATATGGCGCAATGCTTGACGCGCTTAAAGCGCGCGGCGCTGATGATGACACGCTTAACAATATCCTGGCAATGGACGTTGACGAGGCTATGGAGTTTGGCTCTTCACTGCTTTCCATGTCGGACAAGGCGTGGAGCGATTATTTTGACGGCATGGCAAAGCTGCGGCAGACAGCCGCCGATATATCGGCGCGATACTATCAAGGCGAGGTTGACAGCTTGCGCGATAACTTTGTTGACAAGCTGCGCGAGGAACTTGAGGGACTTGGCGATGATATGTACCTTGTGGGCGCGGACGTGGCGGCGGAATTTGTGGCAGGCTGGAACAAAGCCATGGGTACGCAAGACCTTACCATCGGACAGCTTGTGCAATCGCTTAGCGGCACGGTCAGCACTGCGCCCGCTGCCGCGCAGCAGATGATTTCCATGGGCGAAGCAACAACGGTCGGCAAAGACAAAAACGGCAGCGCAGCCAGTTATGTTGTGCCTGTGTACATCGGCACATCAAAAATCGCCGAGGTAATGATAGACGCAATCAACGGCGAGATTATAAGGACAGGCAAAAACGTACTGCTGACATAAGGGGTGATTATATGATTTGGTGGAACGGCGAGCCGCTGCCTGTGCCAAGCGCAGTAGATTATACCTATCGAGATATCGAGGGCACAAACAGCGGGCAGACGTTGGGCGGAGAGTACTCCAAAAAGGTTATCGCCAAAAAGGAAGATTTGCTTATAAGCTGGGAGGGCTTAACCGCCGCCGAAGCCGCCGTAGCTGCAAAGCTTAAAAGCAGCGTCTACGGCAAACTGACCTATTACAGTCCGCAAAAGGGCAAATATGTCACGGCAAATTACTACACCGAGGATATGTCGCAGCAGCTTAACGCGGCGCAGCTTATCCTTGGCAGGCTTAACGGGGATTTTTCCTGCACGGTGCAGCTGCGTATGCGTTAGGAGGTTAATTGTGATAAACCTTATATTTTCCAAAGTCGGCGCTGACGATGTGGTACTCAGCGAAAACGACCTTTTTGATTTCAGCTATGAGCATTCCTGCTTCAGCGGCGACACATTCGAACTGGGCGGCGCAAACGCACGGCAGCTTAATATCGTCATAGATAACAACGGGCAGTGGTACTCGCGAGGAACATTTGCCAACACGCGGGTAAGACTTGAAGTGGACGGCGAATATATAGGTTCATTCAACTGCGGGCTGCCCAAACGCCGAAACGGCGTAATCGAGATAACTGCCTATGACGATATGACCAAGCTTGACACATCATACCCGACAGACTATGAGTTCCCGCAGACATTCAACAGCGTATATGTTCAATGTCTGTGGGAAGCGGGGCTGATTGCAACAAAATCGCATGACGAGTATGTAAACAACGGCGTATTTCACACAGGCGTAATATCTCATGAGTATACGGATTACATATACGCCAACTCCTGCCGTCAGCTTGTTTCGGGTATGGCAGAATGGAACGGCGGGTTTTGTTTTATCAACTCCAACGGCAAACTGCAGATACAGGCGTTTGCAAAGGATATAAGCAAAGAATTTAAGTCCTCGGAGCTTATGGATTTCGATTATTCCGATGAAACGGTGACATTCACAAAAATCAAGACCGCTCAGAAAAACAAAGTCTATGAAATGGGTACAGACGATGGCTATACCCTTGTTATACAAAATCAGTATATCCAGTATGGATTGAGCGATGAAAGCTTTGAAATATTCATGGGTGCTTTGTACGATTACTACAACGGCTTCACGCTGACGCCTATGAGCTTTACGCTCGCTGAACCTGATTTTTCCCTCAACCTCGGCGACCGTATCTCGGTATATGACGAGGAGGAAGATATCACCGTAACGGGAAATATAAGCAAAATACAGATGTCGGGAAATCTTAGCATGACAATAACCTGCGGCGGATTTAACGTATCCAGCGGATATAACTTAGGCAAGATGTCCCCCGCCTCTTAGGCGGCGGGTTCCATTTACCAT
>CAZLBL010000177.1:0-2218 GCA_964557825.1 uncultured Ruminococcus sp. | reverse complement strand
GCAAAGCCAACCCTTGCCACGTTAAATGACGGGGCAAGCCCCTTATTGAAAAAATTCATAAATGGCGAGCTTAATGAATATGAAACCAAAAAATATCAATTCTCCACGCTTAGATATTTTCATAATGAACTGGGAATTGAAAGCGAAAAACATTCCGAAATCACATCTTAGCGGAATGAGCAAAAGGAACTGACATTTGCCAGTCCCTTTTTATTTAGCAAATTTACTGATTACCGCACCTCGGTAATCCACACGCGCATCTGATTTTCCCCGCGGTTTCCCCATGTGTAATACGGGATTGCCACCGCCGTGAAAGCCTGCTCCTGCGGCGGCAGGTCGCTGTAAAGCTGCGCGCTGTCCTCCGCCTTTACCGCCTCCGCCGTGATTTTGTACGCGCCGTCAAGCTGCGGCTCGCGCTGCTGCGATACCGTAAGCCTGCCGCCGCGCTTTAGCGAAAGCGGCAGAATATCTCCGTTATCCGCGCCCTCAAAGCAGTATACAAGCGGTCCGCGCCAGATTGCCGTGCAGCCCGTAAGTTCGGGAACGCGCGTGCTTGCGTATGCAAAATGCGGCTTGTCGTCAAGGGTAAGCGTTATGCTATCGCCTGCTTCAACGCTGATATAGGCGTAACCCTTTTCAAGCTTGACATCAAGGGGCGCGCCGTTTTTGCAAAGCGAATATTCCGCGCTCCATGCAGGAACGCGCACCGCAAGCGTTCCGCCGCCCTGCGTTACCTTGTATTCCACCGTAAAACCGTAGGGATATTCCGTGCGGCAAATAAGCCCAATGCCGTTGTCGAATTTTACCTCGCCGTCTGCAAAAAGATGACAGAACGCGGTAGTTTCATTCTCGCCGTAGGCATATTTTCCAAAAGAGGAAACAAGCCTTGCCGCATTGGGCGGACAGCAGGCGCAGGTATGCCAACCGGGACGCTGCGTAAGCGCGTGCCAGTGCGTAGCCGCAATATGCGAAATTCCCGGCACTATTTCAAGCGGATTTGTGTAGAAAAATTTCTTTCCGTCAAGCTGTATTCCCGCAAGCACCGTGTTGTAGAACGCGCGCTCCATCACGTCCGCATATTCGCGGTCGGGGTCGGCTTCAAGCATACGCGAGGCAAACATCATAAGCCCGATTGAAGCGCAGGTTTCATTATATGCGGTGTCATTGGGCAAATCATAATCAACCGAAAAGGCTTCTCCTATAAGCATTGAGCCGATACCGCCCGTTATGTACATACGCCGCCTTGTTATGCTCTCCCAAAGCGTGCGGCAGACGGAAAGCAGCCCGCTGTCCCCGTTTTCGGCGGCAAGGTCGGCAGCGCCCGTGTACAGATAAACCGCGCGCACCGCATGACCCACAGCGTCCTTCTGGTCTTTAAGCGGAGCAAAATTCTGCGCGTAGAAGTGATTTGCCGCGTCATTGCCCCATACCGTCCAGTCGCGCTTTGCCGCTTCCTTTTCATAAAAATGCGGGTCCTTGCCGCGGATATCGATAAAATGCTGCGCAAGCTCCAGACAGTGTGCGTTTCCTGTAAGACGGTACAGCTTCATCAGCGCAAGTTCAATTTCAGGGTGACCGGGATAGCCCTCGTGACCCTCGGTTATAAAGCGGTTGTAGATATGCTCCGCGTTTCTTTCCATCACCTTAAGCAGCTTGTCCTTGCCGGTTGCCTCATAATAGGCGCACGCCGCCTCCATCATGTGACCGCTGCAATACAGCTCGTGTCCCTCCATAAGGTTCTGCCAGCGCTTTTCCCTGTCCTTTATGGTGAAATAGGTGTTAAGATAGCCGTCCTCGTCCTGCGCCGCGGCAATTATGTCGATAACCTCGTCCACCGTTGCTTCAAGCGCGCTGTCGGGATAGGATATCAGCGAAAATGCAGCCGCCTCAATCCACTTGGCGGCGTCGCTGTCCTGAAACACCATGCCGTAAAAGCCGTCGCCAACGTCCTCGCCGCAAAGCGCCCTTGCCGCGTTTCTGAAATTTGCAATAACGTGGCTTTTCTCCGCACCCTCGGCACGGTCGTTAAGAACCTCATACTGATACGGGATTATCGTATCCTTCACAAGCCGCTGCCAGCGGTTTATAAAGCCGCCCGAAATATAGTTTTTTGAGTTTATCTGCCTTTGTAGCTTCATAGCAAATAATTCCTTTCTTGACAAGTGATTCAATAAGGGGCTTGCCCCGTCATTTAACGTGGCCGTACCGAACAAGTTCG
>CAZLBL010000176.1:0-2235 GCA_964557825.1 uncultured Ruminococcus sp. | reverse complement strand
TTTATTTTTTTACATTTCGCTTGTCAAAATTTTGCGTTTTGCTTGGCAGACAACAGCTAATCCAGCAACTTATTGCTCTCGGCGAAAATATTATGAATGAAATTAAACCCGCTGCCGCCAAAAATTATGACAAAAAGCGCAATTCCGCAAAGGACGTTCCCACCGAAACAACGCAGCAAATGAACAATTTTCTCTCCGCAGCCTTTGGCGGGAATTGCTCCGAAGCCGTTGAATTTGTTCCCGAAAATCCGCATAGCAAAGCCGTTTCTTCCTGCTCCGCCGAAATGTCGAAGCAAGCTCAGACGAATGAGCAGACCTTGCTCCGCCAAAAAGTAGGAGCAAGCTCCGCCAAAACGGCTGAACTGCTCTTTATTAAAACTAAAGATAATAAACCTAAAGGGAATAATCCTATCAATCAATCTATCTTGCAGGAAAATTGCGAAAATAATTCAGATTTTTGTGATA
This sequence comes from uncultured Ruminococcus sp., assembly GCA_964557825.1. Lineage (GTDB taxonomy): Bacteria > Bacillota > Clostridia > Oscillospirales > Ruminococcaceae > CAG-115. Next base: position 1,770 of record CAZLBL010000176.1, on the reverse strand, counting down.
GGATTGATGGGATTGATGGGATTGATTTTTCAAATTCGGCTGATGAATGGGAAAGCTATGGGGAAATTCTGCGTGAAAATATCGAGTACGACATTCTTGTCGAGGACAAATCGAGCTGTGAGGAAGTCAAAGAATTGCTTGAAATTATGCAGGACGTTGTGTGTTCCAACAAGTCCACAATCCGTGTAAACGGCGAGGACAAGCCACAGAGCATTGTTAAAAGCCAATTTCTGAAACTTGACAGCAGCCATATCGAGTACGTCCTCGATTCGATGAAACGCAATACCTCTGCCGTTCGGAATATCCGTTCGTATCTCATAACCGCTCTCTACAACGCTCCTGCAACGATTTCTAGCTATTGGCAGTCGAGGGTTAATCACGATTTTCCTGAGTATTGTCGGGGATAATGGCACGGCTGAAAGAAAATATTTTTCTTTTCAGTTTTGAAAAATTGCGGGCATTACCACGAAAATGTAAGCAAAAAGTGCGGAAAATGTGAGGTCAGGTGCGTGTTTGGCTGCACGCTGATTGAGTTCAAGGTGGATAAGGACGAGAAAAGTCGGTACGAATTTCTGCGGATTTTTTGAGGGAGTGTGATATATGTAGCACAATTTTTTCTTTTCTGACTTGAAAAAAATTCTTGCGGCGGTGGGTTGACAAATGCGGGATTATGGGGTATAATATAATTGCAAGATAATTATAGGCTTGCGGCGTTGTTCCTTTGCGTTTTAAGTGGGAACTTTAACAGCGTGTGAACCCTACCGTTAAGTGGGAACTTTAACAGCGTGTGAACCCTACCGTTAAGTGGGAACTTTAGCAGTGCGTGAACCCTACCGAGAAAAGGAACAGAAAGGCTGATTTTTCAGCCTTTCTTTTTTGTGAAAGGAAAACCGATGAAACCTGAAAAATTTTCCCTTTATTATGTTGATATGAAATACAATCGTGATTTAGCTAACCACGATGAGAATGTTCTGTCAAGCTCACCTCAAATTGGCAAAGAGCACCGCCCATATATAGGCATTTTGCTTATGATAAACGGCAGGAATTATTGTGTACCAATTACAAGTGCAAAGCCAAAGCACAAAACAATGCCTAAAAACTTTGACTATTTCAAGATTTTTTACAAAGAGCAATTGATTTCAGTTATAAATTTCAACAATATGATACCTGTATGCCAAGCCGTTATCAAGAAAATTGATATTCAAACACGAAAAAATGACTCTCCGCAGGAAAAAAGCAGGAAGGCATTATTAGCCAAAGAGCTTGACTGGTGTCAGAATAATTCTGACGAAATAGAGAAAAATGCTCAAAAGACTTATGACGCAGTTACAAGCGGGAAAAGCAGATTCAAAAAGCTTATTGAACGTTCTTGCGATTTCAAAAAACTCGAATCCGTCCTCGACAAATGGATTGAAAAAGAACTAAACAAATGCGATGAAATTCTGAAAGCCACCCCAGAGCTTAAAACAAAGCTTAACGCAGCTGCGGCGAAGTATCTGAAAGCACACAATCTTACTCCACTTGCCAGTTCGGCAACAGCCGAGGAGCGATTTGAATTTCGTCTGAAAGTGCTTGAAGCTAATCCAACCTTGATGGCAGAATATAAAGCAGCTGATGAAAGAATTTCTCCGAAACAGGCAGTTCAGACTGCTCCAAAGACAAAGCATAAAAGATAATGTGCTACATATATCACAAATCCCTCCCGAAAATGAGAGGGATTTTTCTTTTTCAGTCGTGAAACACCTTTTAAAACAAGTCAAATTGTTAAAA
>CAZLBL010000175.1:0-2284 GCA_964557825.1 uncultured Ruminococcus sp. | reverse complement strand
TGGTAAATGGAACCCGCCGCCTAAGAGGCGGGGGACATCTTGCCTAAGTTATATGCCTTTGATATATAATGTAACGCCTGCAATTTTATTCAGTAATGACGCGGCAGGAAACAGGAAATAAAAACAACGCCTCCCGCAGATTTAATATCCACAGGGGCGTTGTGCCGTTTGCTGATATATTTTTACTTTGCCTTTGGACGGCGCTTGTGCCGCGCCTTGTCATTATACATCATGCGGTCTGCAAGGTCGATAAGCTCATCTACTGTATCAACATTCTCAAGAGATGAACAATAAGCGCCTATGCTTGCCGAAACAGTATAAGGTCTGCCGGAGCTTGCATTAAGCTCGGCAAGAGCCTCGTCAAAGCCCTTGCGGTACGCCTGCACAAGCTGCTCCGCGTCGCCGCAGCACACCCTTGCAACAACAAATTCATCACCGCCAAAGCGCGAGCAGATAACGTCCACCCCGCTTTTTTCAGCTGCGTTGACAAGCGCGTTTGCCGTAATACAAAGCGCGTCATCACCCGAATGATGCCCGTAAGTATCGTTGATGGTTTTCATATCGTTAAGGTCAATGGAAACTATAAAAACGTCCTTATGCTTTTCGTGCTTACGCGCCGTAAAATCCTCCCGAAAATCCTTATAAAAGCCGTAGCGGTTATATATCTTGGTGAGATGGTCGTGCGTAAACATAAACTCCAGCTTGCGGTTAAGGAACGCCATATGCTCATGCGTGCGCAGAACCTCAAGACAGCGGCTTGCCATCATGTTGTAGTTATTAAGCGACTCAAAATAGGAATCAATAAGCATATGCACGCTAAGCATATAGCCTATTACCGTTTCCTGCGAATGAAGCGGAGATACAATAATAGTGTTGCTGTCGGGGAAGCGCTGATAGAGATTGGGAAGCAGGCTGCTTGTGGGGAATATTTCACCCTCGTGCGCCGGAATCTCCTCATCATTTATATTCGCAAAAAGCAGCAGCATATTTTCGGGATATGACTCGCTGACGTTGTTGAAAATATCCTCGGAAAAAGGGCTGATATCCTCGGTATTGCAGCGGCTGAATTCCTCAGAAATACAGATGGTTGTACCCCAGAACGAGCTGTGCTTAAGATGGAACTTCGCGTTTTCAAGCGTTGGCTCCATTGCAACCTTTGCACCCATGCGGTGCATTGCCTCCTGAAAGGTGGTTACTCCGTCGTGCGCACGGATAAACTCTGACAGCGCAAAATTGCTTCCAGCAGCGCTGCGATGCTCGCCGCAGCCGCAGCTTTCCGCCCAGCGCGTCTTGTAAAAAACCTCTGTATTGAAAGGCTGCGTGCAGCCCTCCTTGAATATCTTGTCGCAAATATCAAATATCGCGCCTGCAACCGCGTCATTGTCGCGCGCGGCAGTTGTAAGCCTTGGGTTGTGATATTTCTCGGTTTCTATGCCGTCAAAACCTGTCACCAAAACATCATCGGGAACAGAATATCCCTTTTCCACCAGCTTGCGACAGACGGTAATAGCCATGGAGTCATTTGCGCACACAAACGCGTCGGGCAGCGGCTTTCCGCTTGCGAAAAACTCGTCCATCGCCTTTCCTGTCGGGAAATCCCAGAACTCGCCGTAAAGCACGTCTTCTTCTCTGAACGGCAAGCCATGGCGCTTAAGCACCTCGGCAAAGCTGTCAATTCTGGTGCGCGAAAAGCTGTTGTTCCGTTGCCCTGCAACATGGACAAGATTTTTGCAGCCATGCTTTGTCACAAGATGTTCCACAATATCGTTGAACGCCTCGCCATAGCCAAAATCGACATTATACGCGCCCTCGCGCTTATAATCAACGCTGATTACCGGCACTCCGTGTGAAAGCGCCTTGCGGCACAGACCGTCAAAAAACTCGGTCTGCTTTTCATTCTGCTGCTGAAGCAGCAAAACATCAACCATGTCATAATTTATAGTTTCAAAAACGGAAACCGCGCCTTTTGTATCGAGCGTTTCTGTAAAATACAAATCCTCAAAGCATTGGAACACCAGCATACGCATATCATCGCGCTTTGATACCATGTCAATCAGGCTGTAAAGCAATGGCTTTACAGGCTCTTTCTGTATCGTAGTGCAGCAGTAACCAATGATATATTTCCCGTTAAGCAAGGCGCACCTTCTCTCCAAGTATTGTGTAAACCTTTACACGAAGCTTTAACCATGACATAATTTACCGATTTGCGTATGTGCAAGGCATTAAGATAAATATAACTTAGGCAAGATGTCCCCCGCCTCTTAGGCGGCGGGTTCCATTTACC
>CAZLBL010000174.1:0-2311 GCA_964557825.1 uncultured Ruminococcus sp. | reverse complement strand
ATGCGACTACTGAATGGTAAATGGAACCCTGCCGCCGAGTTGAACTTTGTTCAACTCGGCGGCAGGGGGACATCTTGCCTAAGTTATATTGCCGTATCGCCTTAAAGCTGCTCAGCCTTTTTTCTCCATTTGCCGAATTTGTAGCGCAGCAGGCTCATCACCGCCGTAAGCACCCATGTAAGGCAGGTAGTCCACCATACCGACCACTTGCCAAGCGGCGTGAAATTAACCAGAATAAACGCAAAGCCAATTCTTCCCGCAACCTCCGCAATGCCGTTAAGCAGCGCAAAGCCAACATCGCCCGCGCCGTTGAGCATTCCGCGCGTTATGTGTATAAGTCCAAGCGGGAAATAGAACAGCGCGGTAAGCTTAAGCGCCTGCTCGCCTATTTCAAGCACCGTGGGATTGTCCACAAAAATTCCAACTATGTTATAGCTGAACAGCATAAACACCGCAAGCATAAGCAGCGCAAACGCAAGCCCCGCAAGCACGCTTTTGCGGTATCCGCGGACCGCGCGCTGCATTTTGCCCGCGCCGATATTCTGTCCCGCAAAGGTGGAAACCGCCACGTTAAGCGAGGAAAACGGCTGCTGTACAAGCTGTTCCACGCGCATTGAAGCGGTGTAGGCGGACATTACGTCCTCGCCAAAGCTGTTTGCCGTGCTTTGCAGCGATATCATGGAAATTGATACAAACGCATTTTGCAGCGCAATAGGCGCGCCTGTGGCAAGGCATTTTGCAAAAATGCGCGGTCTTATGGCAAACTGGCTTCTGTGCAGCTTAAAGCAGGGATTTTTCTTGAAAGCGAATATTATGCTTCCCGCCGCCGAGATTGCCTGCGCAATTACGGTTGCAAGCGCCGCACCCTGTACGTCCATATTAAATACAACCACAAACAGCAAATCCAGTCCCGCGTTAAGCAGGCTTGCCGCGATAAGAAAATACAGCGGCGTTTTGCTGTCGCCAAGCGAGCGCATTACGGAATTTATCCAGTTGTAGGCGGCAACCGCGATTGTGCCGCTGCATGATATCTGCATATATGCCACGGCGTCTGGCAAAAGGTGCTGCGGCGTTCCCAAAAGCTTAAGCAGCGGTTCGGCAAGCAGGGTGGAAACAATGCTTATCACAACGCCGAAAATCGCCAGCATATACGCGGAATTTGTTATCAGCTTTTTTACGCTGTTGAAATCGCCCGCGCCGAACCGCTGCGCTATAAGTATGCCCGCGCCTGTTGCAAGTCCTATGCAAAGCGCAAAAAACAGATATGTAATGGAGCCTGTTGCACCAACCGCGGCAAGCTTTCCGCTGCCAAGATATCTGCCGACTATTGCGGAATCCACAATATTATAAAGCTGCTGAAATATATTTCCCACCAGCAGCGGCACTGAAAACCTAAGTATCTGCGAAAGCTCGCTGCCTTCGGTCATGCTTTTGATATATGTTGCCATAAAAATTTTACCTGATTTCTTTTAGGTAATACCGCGTAAAGATTGTGCGCGAATTGCGCCGTCAGATTTTTTGTCAGATTGTGCAAATTGAGCGCAGGCGGGCTGACGCCCGTCAAGCGAAATTTGTGCAATATGGCGGAAAAGATGCAAGCGAGGCGCGTACAATCTTTGGGCGGTATTGCCTTTATTTGTCTACACAATTTTACTACAAGCGCGGGGAAATGTCAACACTAAATTATTCGCCGACTATTAAGATTTGAACATACCTTCGTCCGTTTTGTATACATATTTATACATTGCGCTTACAATGCGGCTGAAGTCGTTTTGGCTAAGCGCCGACGGCGCGGACATTATGCACAGCGGTATCGGCTTTTCGCCCTTTATAAGCGGCGGCTGGATATATTTGTAGCCGTTCATTTCAAAGCCAAGTCGCTTGTAAAAATTAACCCTGCGCGCGGCAATTTCGCTTTCCTGCGGCGGTTCAACCTCAAGCACAAGCGGTTTTTCACCCGTGGCGGTGCGCAGCGCGTTCATAAGCGCTGTGCCTGTGCCGTTTCCGCGAAGCTGCGGGTCGATTGCAAAATGCTCCACATATACAAAATCCCCCAAATCCCACGAATTTATAAATCCGCGCAGCTTATCATCGGGAATATAGCAAAGGCTGCTGAACCTTTCCTCGGAAAATTCTCCGAGATGTCCCGCATAATCGCGGCGCTCGCTTGTGGGAAACGAAAGCTGAAGCAGCGCGAAATACTGCTCAAAAATGCTTTTATCCATCATGTTATTCCGGTTAAATATTACTGTGTTTTCCATATTTATGACCATTCCTTTCCGCTGCGCTCCAAGGCACCAAAGGCAAATGA
>CAZLBL010000173.1:0-2342 GCA_964557825.1 uncultured Ruminococcus sp. | reverse complement strand
CGGACTAAACCAGTGGAATGCGAAAGGAAGACAACGAGATGAGAATGAAGTATACATTCCTATTCCAGTAAGAATAAGAGATAAATATCCGGATTTCTTCCCCAAAAGGGAATCAGATTTCATATTGCGATTACCCAATGGGAACGATTTATCCGCCAAAGTATGTCAGGATAATGGCAAGGCTTTAATGTCAAATCCAAATGCCGCATTAGGGCAATGGATACTGAGAACCGTATTAAAAAAGAAACCAGGAGAGCTAGTAACAATGGAAGATCTCACGCAATATGGGATAGACAGCATATTAATAGAAGACACGCATGATATAAACGATATTGGACAAAAGATTTACACGATATCATTTACATCTGAGTCATACGAGAGTTATGAGGACTTTATCGAATAAACTCTGCCCAGACAGACTTTAGACCCAAGAAAACAGACGCGCATTATCCCAATTGGTAAATTTGCCAATTGGGATAATTATTTCTATATTGTACAAAATTTAATTAAACAGTGGCGGCAACACATACAAATACGGCAAACATATTATGGATAAAGCACTAAAAAAGTTCATAGAGGCTCCGACTAAGTCAAAAGCCCAGATTCTCAACGAAAGTGAAATCGAAGTCAAAACGCCTGACGGTGAGATTTTCAGACTATGGTCAGATTTGGACAAGTACAATAGTTCCGAGTACAAGAAATACATTCTGCATCTGATAGAATTCATCTTTGACAAAAGTTTCTCGGAAGATAAAGAGAAGATGATTAATCGAATACGCTGGGAATTCCTCAATAATGCAGTTCCATCTCTTGGTCTGGATTCAGGCAACCGACAAGCAGAGAGGATTCGAATAGGACAACGAATCAAAGAACTCCGCGAAGCAAAAAAAATGGAAGCTCGTGACCTCGCCCTTTTAGCCGGCATTGATGCCGCAAATCTCTCCAGAATTGAACAAGGGAAGTATTCCACTGGAGTTGACATACTCTCCCGTATATGCGTTATCCTTGACGCCCACTTAGATTTGATTCCAAACGAAAAATGATTGCGACATGTCAAAGATAAAATACTACTATGCTCTCAACGAGAACAGCTTATTGACATCAATAACGGACATATCAGAAGATTCTCGAAAAGGACACACATACCATTGCTTGTGTTGTGGTGCAGAAATGATTCCCAGAATGGGGAAGATAAAAACATGGCATTTTGCCCACAAGGGGAACGATGATAATTGCAATTCAGAGACATATCTTCATAAGCTTTCAAAACGCTTGATTAAGGACAAATTCAATTCTTCACAAACGTTTGAAATCAAGTACTACAAAGATACAACATGCTCAGATATAATGAGTTGCCCATTCGCACGAAAAGAGGAATGTCGCTGTCGCGAATTAGAGTCACACAATTTAAAGGAATACTACGACACTTGCCTTGAAGAACAACGAATAAATGGTTTTGTCGCGGATTTACTACTATCTAACTCTGCTAAACCGGATAGAAAACCAACCGCCATAGAAATTCAAGTGACCCACAAATGTACTGAAAAGAAGTATGATTCCGGACTCAGAATAATAGAATTAAAGATTAACACTCAAGAAGACATTATAAACTTTCTGCATAAGCCCCTAATGGAGAATCCGGAAGCAGAATACAGGTCGAGCACAGATTATCTCGAGAGCCACGAATTTGCCAAGTTTTATAACTTCAAGAGAGATTCTTCCAAAACGCAAGAGCTTGCACGTAGAGGTATTTCACACTTCTATCTATTTCGAAGCGGAAAAGCATATGTGTCAAACCTTGACGACATGAGGAGTTGTCGAGACACGAAGAAAGATAACCCAAAATCAATCTTTGAAGCTTGTATAGATAGTCACTATCTTGACACGCCATCCCCGTATGAGTTTGGATTTATGGCAGCACGACAAAACGGCATCGCGGTTAAAACTTGTCAATTCTGCAAATATCATAAAAACGGATTCGAAGTAGGCATCGGCGATTCACCTATTTTCTGCAGTCTCTACAAAAAATTCGGACTTCCCATGCACCCAGAGCGACAGTTCGCGAAAGAATGCCAATATTATAGAGAAGACAAAGTACTACTCGACAATCTGCGTGCAAAAATGCCCTCTATTGTCATAGCATCCGGAGATTAATCATAAGCATCTAATACTTAAATCCATCAATCAAGTGATTTTTTCGATATATTTGCAAAGTTTGAAGACATCTTAGATGTCAATGTCAGTTCGGACGCACAAATTGAGACACTACCAAATAGTTCCACTATGAAAAAGTTTTTATGTTTTTGCAGTATCATTGCATCGGTGCTATTTCTGGGTTCGTG
>CAZLBL010000172.1:0-2349 GCA_964557825.1 uncultured Ruminococcus sp. | reverse complement strand
TTATTCCCACTCAATAGTACCCACAGGCTTGGGCGTTAAATCGTACAGCACGCGATTTATGCCGTCCACCTCTGCGGTAATTCTGTCGGTGATTTTGTGGAGCAGTGCGTAGGGGATTTCCTCGATTGTTGCGCTCATAGCGTCTGTTGTGTTTACTGCGCGGATAATTGCAGGCCAGCCCTCGTAGCGTTTGCTGTCCTTGACGCCGACGCTCTTCATATCGGGAACAGCAATGAAATACTGCCATACCGTCTTGTTAAGACCTGCCTTTTCAAATTCGTCACGAAGAATAGCGTCAGCCTCGCGCAGGGCGTGCAGACGGTCGCGGGTGATAGCGCCAAGACATCTTACGCCAAGACCGGGACCGGGGAACGGCTGACGGTCAACCATGGAAGCAGGCAGACCAAGCGCCTTGCCAACAACCCTTACCTCGTCCTTGAACAGAAGCTTTACAGGCTCTACAAGTTCAAACTTCATGTCCTCGGGCAGACCGCCTACATTATGGTGAGCCTTTACGCCGTCGCTTTCAAGTATATCGGGATAAATCGTTCCCTGTGCAAGAAACTCTATGCCCTCAAGTTTGCGCGCTTCCTCATCAAATACCTTGATGAACTCGCCGCCGATAATCTTGCGCTTCTTTTCAGGCTCAGAAACGCCTGCCAGCAGGTCAAGAAAACGGTCGGTAGCGTCAATATAAATAAGGTTTGCGTCAAGCTGATTTCTGAAAACCTCAATAACCTGCTCGCTTTCGCCTTTTCTCATCAGTCCGTGATTGACGTGTACACATACAAGCTGCTTGCCGATTGCTTTAATAAGCAGCGCGGCAACAACCGAGCTGTCTACGCCGCCCGACAGCGCCAGCAGCACCTTTTTGTCGCCAATCTGCTTGCGCAGGGCGTCAATCTGCTCGCTGATAAATGCTTCAGCAAGTGCGGGAGTGGTAATGCGTTCCATTGTTTCCGGTCTTTTGTTTGCGTCCATATTGTCCTCCTTATGTTACGGTATCAGTATGGGGATACCGATATATACAAATGCTGCTGTGCGGCGGCTGATTGGGACAGGCTATACTGAATATCGCCAAAATCAGCATGCGCAGGTATACCTAAATCACAGGAATAAGTATAGCATATTTTCAATCAAATATCAAGTATTATTCGCAGATAATTTGAAAAAAATTCCGATAAAATGAAAGTTTCTCCGCGCAAAAATCCAAAATATCACAGATGCGGCTGCCAAAGCTTGCCATACAGGGGTATATTTTTCAGCATTTCCGCAAGTTGAAGCTGCGCTTCATGCAAAATTCAGCGAAACCGATTGTATGGCAGAAATCCCCTTATGATACATAAGCCATGCCGCTGCGTGCAATGACGGCAAGGCGCTTGCCGCAGGCTTCAAGCTGCTGCGGTGAAAGACTGCCGCCTGTTCTGCTGCGGAAGCTTGCAGTTACGGCGGGCTTGCCGTCCTGCTTAAAAACGCGGATATTATACGCTTCGCAAGCGTATTCCTTGCCGTTTACCGTGATATCAAGCCTTGTGCTGTCGGCTTTCCCCGAAAGCAGCATATAGCCCGCTGTTTCGGCGGCGCTTATCTGCTGTGAAAGCTTGCCGCCGCTGATAAATATGCCGCCGTTAAGCACGGCGGTTTTTCCGTCCTCTGAGTAGGTAATTCCGCGCCCGTTTTCCGCCTGTGTAAAGCATGGGATAAGCGTGGCTCTGCCGCCCTGATTGTCGGACATTATATCAAGTATAGTGGCTTTTGGGGAAACTCCCGAAAGATGGGCGTTTTCAATCATATTGACAGGCTTCTGGGCAGAGGTTATGCCCTCTGTAAATTCAAGGTCGGCAAGCAGCTCGGCATTTTCGCAGAAGCACACGGGCGTGTTAAGGCTGCACCGCATATCGCGGTTAAGCATGGCAAGCGCCGAAGCTGCGTCCGTCTGACGGAAGCCGCCGCCCAGTACAAGCAGCTTTGCCTCGCTCATATATACCTCTCTGCCGTCTGCAAGCGAAAGCTGTTCAACCGCCTCGCCAAGGGTGCTGCCGCTGCCTGTTACCTTTATCACGTTGGACTGCGCCGCGTCAATTTCGCCGCTGCTGCTGAACAGCAGCGCGCTGAGCGTATATCTGCCGCTGTCGTAATCTATCGCGGCAAGCTGCACTATCGCCCTCTCGCCAAGCTCTGTGCTGTCGGTACAGCCGCAGCCAAAAAAGATTATCGCTGCTATAATTACTAATTTTTTCATGCCATGCACCTTTCCTTTGTGGGAATTTTAAGGCTGCCACGGACAGACAGCCTTCAATAAGGGGCTTGCCCCGTCATTTAACGTGGCCGTACCGAACGAGTTCGGCA
>CAZLBL010000171.1:0-2414 GCA_964557825.1 uncultured Ruminococcus sp. | reverse complement strand
GAAGAAGCCAAAAAGGAGAACGAATTCTTAAAAAAAGCGGCAGCATTCTTCGCACAGGAAATCGATTAGCAGCATATCGGTTTCAATAAGGGGTTTGCCCCGTCATTTAACGTGCCAAGGGTTGGCTTTGCCAACCTACCATTCAGTAGGGGATTGTATCCCCTACTGAATGGTAAATGTAACCCGCCGCCTAAGAGGCGGGAGACATCTTGCCTAAGTTATGCTATAAAACCTTTCCTACATCAGTTGGCGGTTGTTCTGAACTGCGAAACCTCATCGTTCAGGGTTACCGCAAGCGCGGAAAGCTCCTCGCTTGCAGCGGCGCTCTGCTCCGCTGTTGCGGTGGTGTTGTGAATTGCGCCGTTTACGTTCTCCATTGCGCCCGAAATCTGACCGATTGCCGCAGTCTGCTCGTCATTGGCTTCGGCAATGTCGCTCATAACCTTGGAAATATCGCCTACGCCGCTTACAATTCCCTGCAGCACGTCTGAAGTAACACCCGCAAGTTCCGCGCCGCGGTTTACTGCGCTTATGGAGCGCTCTATCAGCTCGCCCGTCTGCTTTGCCGCGTCAGCGGACTTGCCCGCAAGGTTGCGTACCTCGTCCGCAACAACCGCAAAGCCCTTGCCTGCCTCGCCTGCTCTTGCCGCCTCGATAGCCGCGTTAAGCGAAAGAATATTGGTCTGGAATGCAATATCGTCAATAACCTTCATAATATTGCTGATTTCCCTTGAGGAGTTTTCAATCTCATTGATGGCTTCCAGCATTTCGCCCATGCTGCGCGCGCCCTGCTCTGCCTGCTGATTGGTACGCTGAACCGTTTCAAGCGCGTTGGAAACATTCTGCGCATTAGCGTCGGTTTTCTTTGCAATATCCATAATGGTGGAGGTTATCTCCTCAACAGCAGCCGCCTGTGTAATCGCATTCTGCGAAAGCTGCGTTGAGCCGTCGGCAAGCTGATTTGCGCCCTCCTTAACCTCGTTGGCGGAGCGTGCAACCTCGCCCATGGTTCTGTTAAGCGAAGCGGATATCATATCAAGCGAGGTTTTTATCTCGCCAAGTTCACCCTTGTAATCCACAGCAGGCTTAACGGTAAGGTCGCCGTCAGCCATTGAGGTAAGCACGTTTCTGATATCGCCAATGCAACCGGTAAGCGTTGTTACCATAATACCAAGCGAGTCCGCCATATCCTGAATTTCACCGCCCATATTCGTGGTGGGTGCGGGACTTGAAAGGTCGCCGTTTGCAAAAGCTGTAAGCCTGTCCGCCGTAAGCGCAATGGGCGTGCAAATTCTCTTTACAAACCTTGCGCCGTTAAACGCAACCACAACCACAGCCAGAACAGCCACGCCAAGAACGATAAGCCCCAGAACAGACATAGTTGTTACAACCGGCGTCCAGCGCGTTGCAACCGCAATTGACCAGCCCTCTGCCCCCTCAATGGGAGCGTAGCCTACAAAATAAGTTTCGCCATTAAATGAAACCTTGGCGGTATCTGTCTTGTCATCAAGCATATCCCCGCATATGGAGGCAATGCCGCTGTATTTTGCGTCAACCTCATCGCCCGTAAGCATTGTCATAATGGGAAGAAGCTCCTCGCTGCTTGTACCGATAACCATTCCGTCCTTATCAAGTATGTAGGCAACTGCGCCCTCGCCAAAGTTTACATGCTCGATAAGATTGCTGATTGTATCTGCGGGCAGACCGCCGTAAACCAGATAATCTTCATTGTCAACGCTGAAATATTTACCCATCATGATGGTTACCGAGTTATCGGTGAGGCGCAGCAGCGGACTTGAAATATACGCGTCCTTGCTTGCCATAGCGTTTACAAAGTAATCACGCTTGCTGATATCGGTGTTGTTGTAGGTTTTGCCATCGGCAAAGGCGATTGACAAATCCTTAAAATCGCTCATATCCGCATAATCCGCAAGAAGCTGAATCCTGTAATCAAACGCCTGCGACTGGTCGGTGACATCTTCATTCTTGATAACAACGCCGAACTGCTGCTCAAGACTTTCTATCAGACTATGCACGTTGCCGGAATATGACTCTGCAAGCGATACAGCCTCGTCCGCGTATGTATTGTTGTAGCATGTATTAAGCGCAACAATGGATAACGTACCCATTGCAAGGGCAACGCAGACGACGGGAATTATCGTCATTCTGGAAAGCCTTCTCTTAAGGCTGCTGCCGTTTTTTCTGAAAACGCCAAGAAAGCGTTTTATTCCGTGTGGTGCTTCTTTTAAGCCGTTGGTATTGTTTGATGCCATAGTAATTCTGCCTCCAAATTTTAACTGCGCGTGTATACAGCTTCAATTGCACAATAAGGCATATTCCGTTCGGGAATTTAAAATCATGGTATAACTTAGGCAAGATGTCCCCCTGCCTCCGAACCGAACTTCGTTCGGCTC
>CAZLBL010000170.1:0-2524 GCA_964557825.1 uncultured Ruminococcus sp. | reverse complement strand
CCGAACTCGTTCGGTACGGCCACGTTAAATGACGGGGCAAGCCCCTTATTGAAAGCTTATTAAGACAGGTTCTGACATACAAAAGGCGGCTTAACTCAGCCGCCTTTTTCCTTGTAAAAATCACGCCGTAAAAGCGGCAAAAAATCTCCCCCGCTGTAAAAAAACGGGGGAGATGGCTTATTAAGCTGTTACTTTTCGGTTTTGTCGCAGTAGCAGATACCAAGACCAACCGTACTCATGTACACACGACCGTAAACGTTAAGGTCGCCGCAAATCCAGCCTCCGTTGCCAAGACCGCCAAAGCGGTGTGCGTCATCATTCACGCGCTGCCACGAAGTGCCGCTGTCCTCGGACATATAAATTCCCACAGCCTCATTGTCGGTTGTTGTGCCGTAGATATAGATTACATATGGGTCGCCCTCGTTCTTTGCCTTGCCGAGAGAAACCGCGCTGCAAAGCTTAACGCCTTCAACCTTGGTAAGGGTTGTGCCGTAGTCCTCGGTCACATAAAGACCGCCGCCCGCAGGCAGATAGAAGCTGCCTTCAACCGTGGGATTGACGCACAGCCTATCCTCCATGATAAACAGGTCGGTCGCGATTTTCTCAAAACTCTTGCCGCCGTCCGCGCTGCGGTAAAGCTTATCATTGCCGTAAGCATATACATAATCGGGATTGATGGAGTCACCGATTATGTAGTAGTCCTTGCCCATAAGACCCTCGCACTGCGTCCATGTCTTGCCGAAATCCTCGGTGTAGTACGCGTTGTATGCGTTTTCGGGACTCCAGATAAGGCGCGAACCGTCCGCGTTGAACGCAACCGAGCCGTTGCAGTAAGTCTTGCCGCTTTCGGGGGATTTTGTAACAGAATTCCATGTTTTGCCGCCATCGGTGGTGTAGTTAAGCGCCATTCCGCTGTCGCTTCCGCCCACCTTAGCCCAGTAGTCGCGGTTCTGCGGCGCGATGGTTATGCTTGTCACAGAGCCAATCTGACCGCCGTGTCTTGCGGCAGAGGTGTAAATATCCTCATGCACAAAGCCGTCATAGTCAAGCGCTGCCGAAACAAGCGGGTAACCCTCAAGTGTAATCATATCCATGGGAACGGTTTCCTCAATACCCTTGGAGTTGAAGTAAAGCACGGGGTTCTCGTCCCAGATGTTGTCGCAAGCGAAAATGCCGTTTCCGCTTGTCGCCATAATTTCATCGGTATCAAAGGGGTTTAGCGCAACAGCCGCACACCAGTGATATGCATAGCTGTCAATCCAGCTCATGCCGTTATCGTCCATTGCGGCATTCTGAAGAATATTTTTCCAGCTTTTGCCGCCGTCCTCTGAAACATATATTATATCGCCGAAAGCGCCGTTTGGCTGCTGCGACCATGTGCAGGCGGTTGTAAGCACCATGCGGTTTTCGTTGTTGGGGTCTATTGCGATATCCGAGAACGGGGTAGAGGCGGGCGCGATATTTTCGGCTGTTCCCGCGGAAATATCGTATTTGTAAACCGAGCCGCTGCTCATTCCCCATGGACCTTCCGTGTCGCCATAGGTTACATAAAGATTGCCCTTGGAGTCAAGCTTTATTCTCTGCGGCATGGCTTTTATCGTGTTAGGAAGCAAATTCCATGTGCTGCCCGCGTCCTCTGAAACATAGATATTGTCGCTGTCCGAGGAAACTGCCGCATAAATGCGCTGTGAAACGCCGTCCTTAACGCTTGACGGGTCAGCAAGAATTATATTTATGCCGTTTTTGTTTGTGGTATAGGTGACAGGAAAGCTTGAAACAACGTCCCATGTATAGCCGCCGTCCGTGCTTTTTATCATGCCGCCGCTGTTGCCGCCCGCGTAGATGATATCGGTGTTGTTGGGGTCAACCGCAAGGCGCTCGCCGTTGCCTCTGCCCATGCCGTTTCCGTGAACCTTGATAAGGTCGGTAACGTCAACCGCAGTAAAGCTTTCGCCGTAGTTATCAGAAACAAGTATGCAGGTCTTGCCGCCGCTGAAATATTCCGTTCCTGCAAGCAGGTAAACCTTTGCGGCGTTGGTGGGGTCAACGGCAATTGCGCTTATGCCCATAAGACCTACATCGTCCTCTGATACCCAGTAGTTAAGGGATTTCCACTGTTTTGCGCTGTCGTCCCAGCGGTACGCGCCGCCTACGTCCGTTCTGGCGTAATATACGCCCTCCTCGCAGGTGCTGAACACGCCTGTTACAAATCCGCCGCCGCCAACGGCAACCTGTCCGTATGTCCAGCCCGTATCTGTTACGGCAGCAATATCATTGCCAGCAGGAGCTTCCGGCAGGGAACTGTCCTCTGCTGTGGAGGAATTTCCGCCCGTGCAGCCCGCAAGCATCGAAATACTAAGCAGCACCGAAACCGCAGCCGAAGCAAAGTTTTTTTTATTTTTCAGCATTCTCATTCTCCTTGGTGAAATATTGTTATGTGGCAGGGCTTGCTGTAGCTTGTTCCTGCCGCGTTCAATAAGGGGCTTGCCCCGTCATTTAACGTGGCTAAGGGCGTATCGAACAA
>CAZLBL010000169.1:0-2526 GCA_964557825.1 uncultured Ruminococcus sp. | reverse complement strand
TGCCGAACTCGTTCGGTACAGCCACGTTAAATGACGGGGCAAGCCCCTTATTGAAGGACGGCACAAGGTTTTTTACTCTTGTCGATTTTATTGCTTTGTGGTATCCACCTCATCAGTCGGGGCGCACGAAGTGCGCAGGGTGGTTGCGCGGAGCGCAAACGCTCGGACACCTCATCAGTCTGCACTCCGTGCAGACAGCTTCCCCTCAAGGGGAAGCCTTTGAACAGAAAGGAGAACACTATGGCAAATACAACCGAATATGCAAAGGTATTTCAGAAAGAACTTGACAAGCAGATACTTGAGGGTTCAACCTCGGGCTGGATGGAGGAAAACGCCGCGCAGGTGATTTATAACGGCGGCGCGGAGGTCAAGCTTCCCAAGATGTCGCTTCAGGGTCTGGGCAGCTATTCCCGTGACGAGGGCTATGTTGACGGCGCGGTGACTTACGCGTTTGAAACCTTTACTCTTTCACAGGACAGGGGCAGGCGCTTCCGCATTGACGCGATTGATGTGGACGAAAGCGGCTTTGGACTGGCGGCGGCTAATGTCGCTTCCGAGTTTCAGCGCACCAAGGTAATCCCCGAGATTGACGCTTACCGTTATTCCAAGCTTGCCGCCGCCGCAGGCATTAAGGAGGACTACACCCCCGACAAGGCAACCGTGCTTTCACAGCTTCTGGCGCAGCTTTCGCAGGTGCGTGACGAAATGGGCGGCGAGGACGATGTTGTTATCATGATGTCCCGCCCTGTTTATGACAAGCTTATGCTTACTGGCGAGGCTTCCCACTGCATAGAGCAGGCGCAGTTTACCCAGGGCGAGCTTGATTTTGCGGTTAAGACCATCAACGGCGCGCCCGTTATTCCGGTTCCCTCCGCAAGAATGAAAACCGCCTACACTTTCACTGCGGACGGTGACGGAGGCTTTGCTCCCACGGCTTCGGCTAAATCCATCAACTGGATTATCTGCCCGAGAAGCGCGCCTGTTGCGGTTTCCAAGACCGACAACGTTAAGATTATCGCCCCCGCCCTCAACCAGTTTGCGGACGCATGGGACGTTGACTACCGCAAGTACCACGACCTATTTGTCCCCGATAATAAAAAGGCAGCCATTGCGGCTTCAGTGGAAAAGTAACAAAATGACCGAGCGAGTGCGCGGCGCGCAATCGCCCTGCGCGCTCCGCGCGCCGCGTAAGCGCTGACGGAGGAGGGCTGACCTTAAATCGCGAATTAAATTGTAGATTGGGTTTGAATTGCAGCAGCCCTCATCAGTCACCTTCGGTGACAGCTTCTCCCCGCGGGGAGAAGCCTTACGCTCCACAATTTAATTCGCGCGCAGGAAAAGCCTTCCCCCCAGTGGGCGTACCGAACAGGTTCGGCACTCCGCCTTTGGCGGGGGGAAGGCTTGAGAAAGGACAACAACATGATAATCACACCAGACGAATACCGCGCTATGGGGTTTGAAGCCAAGGACAATGCTGCACTTCAGCGCTGCCTTAATCGCGCGGAATATACAATTGCGGGACTTTGCGAGGGTCGCCATCGCGCGGCGCTTGCGGTGGGCGGAATGGCTGAGGAATGCGTGAAGCAGGCGGCGGCGTTTCAGACGGCAAAGCTTGTAAAGCAGCTTGAACAGCAGCAGAGCAGCTCCGCCAAAAGCAGCGAAAAGGTGACCATAGGCGACTATTCCTATTCCATCGGCGAAGAAGCTTCCACCTCTTTCAATGATGAGGACGCTGACAGCTGCTGCGACCTTAGTATGCAGACCGTAAGGCTGCTTCGCGCGGCGGGCTGCCTTTGCGGCGTAAGGGAGGTGCGCGAATGAGTGCTTCGGGCGCGCGCCGTGCAATTCCCATGGCGCTGCTTAACGATGAAATAACGCTGCTTGTGCCAACCGTCAGCGGCTATGACGCCGTGGAAATCTATAACGTGCGGGTACAGCAGACCTCGGCGGTGCGGGAGTATAATTCCACCGCCATAAGGGATATTTCGCAGCTTACGGTTTATTACGATTGTGAAAATTCCTCGCCGCAGGGCGTGGAGTTTGCGGCAGGAATGACGCTTAGCTTTGCGGGCAGGCGCTATGAAATTATCTCCGCCGCACAGTTCGCCGCCGAAAGCCTGCACCATGTAAAAATTACGGCAAGGGCGGTTTAGCAATGAACAATGAACAATGAACAATGTACGAGCGTTTGCACTTCGTGCAACCGCCCTGCGCGCTACGCGCGCCAAAGCTTACAATGAACAATTGTTAATGCGCAGCTTTGAAATAAGTCAGAGTGGCTGCTTTGCAGACGCTCAGCGAAGCGGCGCACGAAGTGCGCAGGGCGATTGCGGAGCAACCGCTCGGACGCATTCATTACTCATTATTCATTAGAACAGAAAGGAGCTGATTGCAATGTCTGGTTCGGGACTTGGGGACAGGGAGGAAAGCTACCGCCTTGCAAAGCTTCTGCGCAGCGGAAGCAGGGAGCTTGAACGGCAGCTTAACATCAAGAAAAGCAGGCGGCAGAGGTAAGAAAGGCAGCAA
>CAZLBL010000168.1:0-2560 GCA_964557825.1 uncultured Ruminococcus sp. | reverse complement strand
TTTGCCTTTGGTGCCTTGGAGCGCAGCGGAAAGGAATGGTCATAAATATGAAAATCTACTCTGTACTGGATAAGGAATTTGCACCCTATGGCAAGGTTTTGGGCGGTTATGATACCTCGGCGCTGCTTAAGGCACTGGACAGCGAAACACCTCTGCCTGCCGGCGTTGATTATATCGCAAGTGTTGCGGTGCTTGAAAATATCAGCATTTTCGGACAGCTTCAGAACGGCGCTTACGGCGGAATGCCTATTCAGATAGGCTACTGCAACGGTCACAATACAAAGCTTAACTGCCTTGAATATCACCGCGACAGCGAGCTTAATATCGGTCTGTACGACTTTATCCTGCTTGTTGCACGCGAGGACGATATTGTTGACGGCGTGCTTGACACATCAAAGGTTATGGCGTTTAAGGCAAGCGCGGGTCAGGTGGTTGAGGTTTATGCCACAACGCTTCATTATGCGCCGTGCAGCGCGGCAAAGGGCAGCGGCTTCAAGGTTGCGATAGTTCTCCCCAAGGGAACAAACGGCGTTATGCCCGCTATCACTCCGGTAAATGACGAGGATAAGCGCCTGCGCGCCTGCAACAAGTGGCTGCTTGCGCATAAGGACGCGGCGGAAGCCTCCGATGGCGCGTATATCGGTCTTGCCGGCGAAAATATCGATATCGCGGGACTTTTGTGATATCCCCGAAAGCTGCCGGGTATTATTGATTGCTTTTATCCTGACATAAAAATCACTCCCCGAATTTGAATTTCGGGGAGCATTTTTTGTCATTTCCGGGTAAAACCGCAGCGCTGCTGTCAGCGTGATTTTTAGCGGTACTCGTCGATTATCGCTTCGATAAGCGGGGAGTTTTCGGCGCTTAGCTGCGTCCAGCTTTCGCCCTCAAACAGCGGTTTGTCAAGCAGCGTGTCGGCAAGCGTTGTAAGGTCTGAGCTGAAGCCGTAGCAGTCGTCAAATACAAGATTGAACTTTGCGGGGTTCATCATATCCTGCCATACATCATAAACGCGCTCGTCCCATACAAGCGCCCACTTCTGCATACCCTCGTATTTGCCCGAGGTGTAATATACGGGCGTGGGATTTATAGCGTCCTCGCGCGCGGTGGCAACGCGGTTTTCGTCAATCTGATATACTCTGTTAAGCTGAATCCAGTCCGCAGCGCCCTTGGTATTCTTAGCACCCTTTGGTATCATGTAGCCGAAAGTGTCATACGCGATGGAATATTTATCGGAGGACGGGTCGCGCGGGAACGGCACAAATGCAAAGTCTGACGGAACACCGCATACATCGTTTTCAACGCCCGAGGGGTTCTGGATTGCACCGGAAGCCGCAGAGTAAGTCCATTCGGGACCCATGCCGAGGAACAGAATACGGTCGCAGTTTGTCGCCCATGTTTCGGGGGAAACCCAGTCGCCGATTTCTTTCTGATATGTCAGACCGTCACGGTAAAGACCCGACAGAAATTCCATTGCGCGGGTAACGTTGGCGTCGCTTGAGTTGTTGCTTATTGTTCCATCGGATTTTACATCTATAAGCGGAGTGCCGGTTGTTGCAACAAAGCTCATTCCGCCTGTGCCGCAGTAGCCTATGTTATTGTCGTCCATATTGCACCAGTCAATCAGAAGCTGACGGAAGGTGTCCCATGTCCAGTTGTTTTCAAGGTAAAGGTCGTAAGGGTCGGTAAGACCTGCGTCCTGTACAACCTTGCGGTTGTAGTTGATGGCGAAATTTGCGGATATACGGTAGGGGAGATAATAGTGCTTGCCCTGATATACAAAGTCCTCAATAACGCCCGACATTTCCTCCCACAGCGGGGTATCTATGTCGATAAGACCGTCAACGCTTTCGTACATATTCTTGCTCATTCCCATGGGGAAGGAAAGCCACTCGTACCTTACGATATCGGGGGAGCTGTCGCCTGCAATCATTGTGCCAAGCTTCTCAAAGTAAGCTGCGCCGCTGGAACAGTTTACATACTCAATTTCGCCGCCGTAGGTTTCGCTTGTGAAGATTTTGTACTGCTCTGCGGAGCTGCCGTCCGTCAGCAGGTCGTAGTAGCCAAGCCAAACGATTTTGCCCGAGTTTCCGTCAGGGGTAAAGGAAGCGTTGGAAACGTCCTTAATCTCCGCGTCGGTATCCGCAAGCTCGTCCGGGTCTATCGTGGTGATAGCGGTTGTAGTGCCGCTTGTGGTCTGAAGTCCCGAAGCCGTTGAACCTGAAGTCGCAGGCGCGTCCTCACAGCCCGCAATGCCAAGCAGCATTGCCGCAGTAAGCGCGCACGCCGCTGCGCGTTTCGCCTTTATCATGTCTGTTTTCCTCCTTAAAATTGTACATTGCCGATTTGTACTGAGATAACGTTTACACATTACCTTGGAGTTATTGTACCATCTTTTTTTCAAAATGTCAATAACTTTTGGCGAATATAGATAGCGCGCGGCATTGCAGAATTTTCCACATTGTTGGCTTTGGGCAAAGGAAACGATTTCCGCAACTTATATCAAGCTTTTTATGACTTCATGTGATAGAATAGTAACCGAGGGGAGGCGCATACCTTG
>CAZLBL010000167.1:0-2576 GCA_964557825.1 uncultured Ruminococcus sp. | reverse complement strand
GCATAAAGGAGGATTGAGATAATATGTACACATCGGGAGAACCACCCTGATCTATCAAGTTTTCAATAAGGGGCTTGCCCCGTCATTTAACGCGGCAAGGGTTGGCTTTGCCAACCTGCCATTCAGTAGGCGTATCGAACTTCGTTCGACACTATTGTATCCCCTACTGAATGGTAAATGTAACCCGCCGCCTAAGAGGCGGGGGACATCTTGCCTAAGTTATATCTTGCACAAAAACACTTCAGGAATATAGCTATATTGCCAAACAGCACTATCAGACCTATGATGGTGATTATGGGCACAACAGGGTCTATGTTATTCACGCCCTCCGCCGCTGCCACTCTATGCGCGCGGCAGAAGCCATGCGTATTATTATCAACAGCATGACGGTGGATTACGGCAGCAAATGCAGACTAGAAAAGGCGCTTTATGCTGACCGCAATACGGCGCTAACAATGCTTTCGCGCGCAATAAGGCAGTTGTTCCGCTCAACCTGCATACCGTTGTTTTTGCGGCGCATTATGCGTTTATCCGTGCCTCTTCTTTGCCGTTTTCGGCACACGCAAACAGGTGGTTCAAAAAAGATAAGGCGATTTATATATTTATTACCTGCATTACTAATTTAACTCTATTATTGATGAAAAGATAAATTTTTTGTTATACATAGAGTTATAGCATATATCCATCGCAAATAAGCGGATAGTCCGCTTTTCTTTTTCAGTAAATCAATCCAGGAGGAATATTATGACGTTGGAAGATATAAAATTAAAGCTTGACATGGCTGAACAAAAGCTTATAAAGCTTGAACAGACAATAGCGCGGTTGGAAAAACAGCGGGATAAAAAGCTGGATTGTCTGCAAAAGTTGGGAATTGACCCAATGCTTGTTGATATCGGCGACATAAAACAGAGCAATTTTGAAATATACTCGACATACACGGATTATACCGATAAGCTTGAAAGCCTTAAGACACACCGTGCAAAAGCTGACGAAATACGCGCTCAGGCAAAGCATTATGAGGCGGCGCTTAATCACGAAATGGCGCGTGACGCATTTATACGCAATGAAGTTCCGCAAGTAATCCTTGATTTTTTCGATGATTGGGAGCGCAACGCCTATATTGCCATACAAAACCGCTATGATGCGTATCAAGCATTAAAGCAACAGCTTACAGCCGATTTGCGCGAAGCCCGTGTCGCAGCCATATCTGCATTACCTGAGTATGAGGAACTGCGCAGCAGGCGCAATCCAAACGAAATGAGCGATTATGAACTTGCAAACGTGCGTCCTTACAAGCCTGTGGAAGCATTTTTGCGCGAACGCAGCCTTGATTACCGCAGCATTGCCCAGCGTAAACAGGCAGCTGCAGGACCGTATGTCGCGAAAATGCTCCAGTTTCGCACTCCCGAAGAGCAGGCGCGCTGGCTGGCAAAGGCGCTTGCGGCGGAAAAGCGCGAACGCATACTGGATTTGAGCGACAGAGTAGGGGAGATAGTCGGCAGAATTACCGACGCAGCAGGTCTGCGTTTGCAGAATGGCGAGATTTGCGGCGCAATAATAGGCGAACAGGGCGCAGCCTCAATTCAGACGATAGGCGCGGGTGGTTACAACATTCAGTGCTTCCATTACAGAACGCTCATCAGAGAGGTCGAAATTCCGCAGCACGTCCCCGAAACGGAAGACGAGGAATATTGCGATCTGGAAATCTGACGGGGACATAATGTCGCAGAAAGGAAAACAGCATGAAGAAAACTACTGAAAAAGCATATCAGCAGAAGAAGCTTAATAATCAGCAGAAATGCATGGATCAGCGAGCAAGAGCTTTACTCAGAAAGATAATGGTTGGACCGCGAACTAGAAACGAATCAATTTGGCAGTGTTTACCCGATTGGGAGATCCAAAGGGAATATAGAGTCCGGCAATTGTATATGACTATCGCAAGAAAGGCACTTCTCGATGGTTTCCCGTTAGAAGATTATTATTTGTCTGAGCAGCCTTTGTGGAATATTGCAATTTTTATTAGCAAGGACGATACAGACTTTCGTGAGCTTACATTTGAATTGAAACAGGGAGAGTATTATGCGACACCCGCTGAAACAGTTGCTTTGTCCGGATCTGGAGGAACACTAATGTGTCTAATTTACGTTGAAACTTGTGTGCAGGCGTTGACGATCGGCGACTATAGAGAAATACCCAAAACTCTTTATGAAACTCTTTATCCTAGGTAGGTTGTATGTATTAGTAATTGCTCTAGATGGTCAAATTTTCTCGACATAGCCAATCCTTTCTTGAAAATAACTTAGGCAAGATGTCCCCCGCCTCTTAGGCGGCGGGTTACATTTACCATTCAGTAGGGGATACAATCCCCTACTGAATGGTAGGTTGGCAAAGCAGTGTCGAACTTGTTCGATACGCCCTTAGCCACGTTAAATGACGGGGCAAGCCCCTTATTGAATAATGGTAGTTTATGAAAACACCAATAGGCTTCCATGATATCTTTTTTTCATGCAAGCCATTCCAATATTAAATTTTACCCCTGCAATCCGTGTGTGCGTGTACACACACACGGACGACCG
>CAZLBL010000166.1:0-2583 GCA_964557825.1 uncultured Ruminococcus sp. | reverse complement strand
GGCAAAGCCAACCCTTGCCACGTTAAATGACGGGGCAAGCCCCTTATTGAACAGCCCGCAATATCAGTCTTAAAATTCTATAGAGTAAATAAATCCGTGCTTTAGCACGGATTTATTATTCTGTAAAATTGCGGTATCAGTTGGGGTCTGCCTGCATTGCTTCGGTTTCTTCGGTATCAAGAACGCCTGCGTCACGCAGTATCTGCTCCTGTATTGCTGCATGGTTACCCGTGCAGTATGGCGGAACGTTATCTGCCTGATAGTATCCTATTTCGGTATTCTTGCATTTGCTTGTGGCAAGGTAGCCTGTCTGTGTGCAGTATTCGCGCTCAATACAGGACGAGTCGGGTGTGAAGTACAGCGGCTCAGAGGTATCTTGAATATCCTGCATTACGGTTTTCCATATATACGCACAGGAACGCTGACCATCGCCGCTTCGGATTTTTCCGTTGTTATCCCTGCCAATCCATACGGCGCCCACATAGTCGGGAGTACAGCCGATAAACAGCAGGTCTGTTTCGTTGTTGGAGGTACCGGTTTTTCCGACAACCTCAACATTTTCAAGTTGGGCGTTGATACCCGAACCGTATGGGTCAGTAACAACGGTTTTCATCAGACGGTTTGTAATCCACGCCGCATCGCTTCCGATGGCTTGTGTGCCGTAGAAATTCTGTTCAAGAACAACATTATCCTTGCTGTCAAGAACCTTGCTGTACAACATAGGCTCATAGTAATAGCCGCCGTTTCCGAATATCTGATATGCCGCACACATTTCAATCAGATATGCGCCCTCCGTCAATGCGCCAAGCGTGATGGGAGAATACGCGATATCGCTTTCCACCAATGTGGATAATCCCAAGTTTTGCGTAAGCTGATTGTAGCACACCTGCGGTGTAAGCATCTGCGCAACGCGCACCGCAACCGTGTTTGTGGATTTACGCACGGCGTACCACACGGGATATAGCTGATTATCGCCAAGCAGGTCGCCGTAGTTTTTTGGCCATTTATAGTCAATATCAGGCACATCAATACCTGCGTTTGGTATCAGTGTGGAATAGGTTATCAGATTATTTTCAAGGGCGTTGGAATATACCGATATAGGCTTCATAGTTGAACCGGGGGCGCGCTTTGCCTGCGTTGCGCGGTTAAATGTGCCGTCACCCTCCTTTTCGCCAAGACCGCCCACCAAACCTACAACCGTGCCGGAGTAATCCATTATAACAAAGGCGGATTGCAGAAGCTCTTCTCTTTCCGTTGTGGGGTCATAGCTTGAAACTACGGTGTATGGGTCGCGGTATTTTTCCTCAAGGATTTTCTGTATCTCAATATCCATGTTGAGATATATCTTGTAACCGCCGTTGTATATCTCCTTTTTGGCAGAGGTATACTGTATGCCCTTTTCTTCGGCAAAATCGTTTATTACCTGTTCAAGTGCAGCGTCAACATACCAGTTCTGGGTTACGGTGTAGTCGCCGTTCCATTTGTATGCTTCGTATTCGGGGTCGGCAAGGATTTCTTCATCAGTTGGTTCGTCGTCCTCATCGGTTTTGACGGAGCGTTCGTCAATATAGCCGAAATCATCGCCGTAAACAGTTTTGGCAAAATATATCTTTTCCTTGTTATAGCGGAAGCTTTCATAATCCTGAGTGCTAATCAGACCTTGGTCATACATACACCGCAAGGCGTAGACCTGACGCTCCTTGCAAAGCGTAAGATTGGAGTAAGGATTATAGCTGCCGGGACTTCTTATCATTCCTGCCAGTATAGCCGCCTCGCCAACGGTAAGTTCCGCGGGGGTTTTGTCGAAATAGTACGATGAAGCGGCGCCAACACCGTAAATCATTCCGCCAAACCAGATACGGTTAAGGTAGGATTCTATAATGTCTATTTTGGTGTATTTTTCCTCAAGGCTAAGCGCTCTGAAGATTTCGCGCAGCTTTCGCTCCCATGAAACCTCATCATCGCCCGTGATATTCTTGATAAGCTGCTGCGTGATTGTTGAGCCGCCGCCGTCGCTTCCGTTTGACAGTAGCGCCGAAACGGTGCGCCGCCAGTCAACGCCGTCATGCTCATAAAAACGCTTGTCCTCAACAGCGGTTACAGCGTCGATAAGGCAGGGCGCCATGTCCTCATAGTTTACCCATATGCGGTTTTCGTCCGAGGCAAGACGCTTAAGTTCCACAGCATTTCCGCTGCCATCATAGGCATACACAAAGCTTGTGTATTTCATTTCAACATCGCGCAGGTTTGCGTCATAGCTTGTTTCGGCAAAGTCCAGCACATATACTGTAAGCACTGTTGCAACAATGCACAGCATAACAACGATGATAAGCAGCATGGCAGAAAAGGTTGTGCCGACAATTGTCAGTGCGTGGCCTACATTTTTCCACACTTTGCTTTTCTTTTTGGAGGATTTGCGCTTAGACCGCTCCTCGTCCTTGATTTTGATGTATTTGATTTTTTTCTTGTTGTCCATATTCACCATATCCTTGTGTTCGTGAAAGGGCTGATGTCCTGCGTTTATTATGCCATGACCGCAAGGTCATGGTATAATTTGCCGACATGCACGGAGTGAGCCAAAGG
>CAZLBL010000165.1:0-2613 GCA_964557825.1 uncultured Ruminococcus sp. | reverse complement strand
GGTAAATGGAACCCGCCGCCTAAGAGGCGGGGGACATCTTGCCTAAGTTATATATCAGCCGCCTGCGGGGGTGTGCGCCGCGGCGAAATTCTGTCCGCTTCTTACAGAAAGTTCGCCGCCCGTGCAGACAACCTCGGCGCTGCTGCCGTTTTTCAGCTCGCCGCTTATCAGCTTGCCGGAAAGCATATCCTCCACGCGCGAGGTTATCAGCCTGCGCAGCGGGCGCGCGCCAAGCCGCTGTGCGCCGTTTTCGCCCTGCATAGCTTCGCTGCAAAGCTGCTTTACAACCTCCTCCGCAAAGGATAGATTTATTCCGCAGGCGGCGGCGCGCTGAATAAGGGAATTAAGCATAAGCCGGCATATACTCTGAAGCTGCACGCTGCCAAGGCTTTCAAAGACCACTATGCTGTCAATGCGGTTAAGAAATTCGGGACGAAAGCGCTTTTTAAGCTCGCGCATTACATCGCTTTTGCCGCCGCTGCTTTCGCCGAAGCCTACCGCACTTCGCGAAAGCGTTTCAGCACCCACATTTCCCGTAAGAATAATAATCGCATTGCGGAAATCGGCTTTTTTTCCGTCGGCGGCTGTCAGAACGCCGTCCTCCAGTATCTGCAAAAGCAGATTAAGCACATCGGGGTGAGCCTTTTCCGCCTCGTCAAACAGCACTACTGAATATGGCGAGGTGCGTATGCGCTTTATAAGCTGTCCCTCCTGCTCATATCCCACATATCCGGGCGGCGAGCCGATAAGCTTGGAAACCGAGTGGCTCTCCATAAATTCTGACATATCAAAGCGGATAAGACGGCTTTCATCACCGAATACCGCCTCGGCAACCGCTCTTGAAAGTTCGGTTTTGCCAACGCCTGTCTGTCCCAGAAACAGAAACGAGCATACGGGACGCTTTGGGTCGCGCAGACCGCTTCTGCCGCGCCTTATTGCCGCCGCCACCTGTTTAACCGCGCTGTCCTGTCCTATAACGCGCCTTTTAAGAATAGCTTCGGCGGCGCAAAGCCGTCTTGTTTCATCGGTTGTAAGCTGTGCGGCGGGTATTCCCGTAATAACCGAGGCGGTGCGCGCAACCGCTTCGCTGTCAACGGTTACTTTGGCTTCGTTCTGTCTGCCGCGTCTGATAAGGGCGGTTTCCTTTTCGCGCAGCGCGGGGATTTCCGTAAAGCGTTTTTCGGCTATTGCCGCCGCCATGCGGGTGCGTATTTCCTCGATACGGTGTATGCCGTCCTGCTCCTGCTGTGAAATACGCGCCTGCGCCGCCGCTTCGTCAAGCAGGTCTATTGCCTTGTCGGGAAGATTGCGGTCGGTTATATACCGCTCGGAAAGCTCCACTGCCGCGTTAAGCGCGTCATCTGTTATTATCGCGTGATGGTGAGCCTCATACTTGCCGCGAAGTCCTTTTAGTATGCAAAGCGCTGTTTCCTTGCTTGGCGCTTCTACGGTTATCGGCTGAAAACGCCGCTCAAGCGCGCTGTCCTTTTCGATGAATTTGCGGTATTCCTCCGTAGTGGTAGCGCCGATTACGCATATTTCGCCGCGCGCAAGCTTCGGCTTCATTATATTTGCGGCGTCTATTGCGCCCTCGGCGGCGCCTGTGCCGACAATGCCGTGAAGCTCATCGACAAACAGGATAATTCCGTTGGCGGGAGCGGCTTCCTCAAGCACGCATTTCAGTCTGTCCTCAAAATCCCCGCGATATTTAGCACCCGCAAGCATAGAGGTAAGGTCAAGCGAATAAACGCGCTTTCCGCAAAGTTCTGCGGGAACCTCGCGCCGCGCTACGCGCTGTGCAAACCCCTCTACCACGGCGGTTTTGCCCACGCCCGCTTCGCCGATAAGGCAGGGATTGTTTTTGTATCGCCTTAACAGTACGCGGATAACGCCTTCAATTTCCGCGTCGCGCCCGATTACGGGGTCAAGCCTGCCGCTTTCCGCAAGCGCAGTTATATCCCTTGCGTATTTGTTGAGATTTAGATTTTTGCCGCGGCGTTCCTTCTCTTCGGGAGCGGGTTCGACAAAGCGGCGGGCGCTGTTTTCCTGTGCGATACGTTCGCTGTTTGCGCCAAGCTCGGATAAAATAACGCTTGCGTAGCAGTCCTTGTCAAGCACTATCGCGCGCAGCAGGTGTTCTGTTCCTGCCGCCTTACCGCCTTCGGCTGCCGCAAGCGAAATCGCGCTTTCCATCAGCCGCCTGCTGCGTGGGGTAAGGTCGGAAGCTGAAAGCCTTGTAGGCGAGCCTCTGCCAACCAGCGCTTCAAGCTTTGCAAGCACCTCACGGCGTCCCACGCCGTGTTTTTTCAGCACCAGAGCCGAGGGGCTGCCCTCGTCCGCTGTAAGTCCGTAAAGAATATGCTCGCTGCCGACATAGGTGTGACCAAATCCCATAGCAGCGGCAACCGCAGCGTTAAGCGCCGCCGAAGCTTTTTCTGTAAATCCGTTGAATGCTATCATATAAGTTCCTTTCCGCCGCAAGGCAGGTAATATCTACTTATATTATAGGCAGAAACAGGAAAAATATTTGGCGCGGGGGAATTTTTGTTGTGGAATATTATTTTCAATAAGGGGCTTGCCCCGTCATTTAACGTGGCAAGGGTTGGCTTTGCC
>CAZLBL010000164.1:0-2619 GCA_964557825.1 uncultured Ruminococcus sp. | reverse complement strand
CTTCCATCGGGCGGACTTACGACAGCAACTACGGCGAGTGGGAGGATACCGGCTCTCCCTCATCCACCGATTCCAAAACAGAATTTGAAGGGAAGCTGTCTGTTGGTGGCAATATTAAAATACGCATTGCCTTTCTTTCGGAAAAGCTCACAAACATAACCGCAACTGCTGAGATTGTCAGAGAAATAACCGGCAAACAGAAGGTAAATGAGCTGTCCAGCCCTTCCACCAGCTCCATACATGACTGCACCACATGCATAGAGGGCGAAAAAGCAACCGTATTCACCTTTTCCCTTGTTTTCGAGCTGTTCGGAAAGGAGGCCGCTTCCCTCCCCGAGCTGTCCCGCACCTGGGAAAAGAGTGATTTCTATTACTGCAATGACGAGAAGGAATATGGCGACGGCAAGTGTCCCCATGTGCTTTACAAGGTTACGGTGGTGGCGAAAAACACAGAGGATGCGCCCTGCCGGCTGGCTGAGCTTTCCTTGTATCAAAATGGCGAACCTGTTGAATCCGTCACCTTGCTGGATGACAAAGGGCAACCCTACCCGACATATTCGGGATTGAACAGTACCGACTGGGATGGAATCAGTGTATTCTTTGTTCCCAATGGCATCTATCGTCTTGAAGGGCAAAAAGGTCGTGTGCGGGTATTCAAGGACATCACCGTTCATGATAAGTCAAAAAAATGTCTATTGGAATTTGAGACCACTGACGAGCCGAATCTTCTTATCTCCCCGTCTGTCCTTTCCATGGTTCTGGGGCAATCCAAAAATCTGATAGCCAATTTCGGCACAGAGGAATCGAACCAGAGCGTAACCAGTGCCTGTAAATGGACAACTTCCGATGCATCCATCTTAACTGTAGACAATGGTGTAATTACGCCTGTTTCGGAAGGTATCGCACAAGCTATCGCCATATATACCAAGGATGGTGTGGACTATGTTGCTGTTTGCGAAGTCCATGTGTGGGAAAGACTTTTTCTGAACCTCTCCAAGGAAGCCCTGACACTTTGCCTGGGTGATCCCTCTATATCAGTGAAAGCCCATTGGGGATACGGCATAGATACTGATAAAAATGTGACCGATTCCTGCGAATGGATATCCTCGGATCCCAGTATCGTCACCGTGGATGGGGGTACTATTACCGCAATTTCACCAGGAACCACCACCATAACCGCGACTTATACAACCGACGAGGGCGTGAACACGGCGCAATGCAAGGTCACCGTGGAAACCAAGCCGGCAATTGCTTTGGGTACCTGCGGGAGCAATCTGACCTGGGTGCTGGATGATGCAGGAACACTGACCATATTTGGCACCGGGGAGATGTCGGATTATCGTAGTTCTTATGACGAGACGGCGCAATGGTATTCATACCGCAACAGCATCACCGCTGTTGTAATTGGGAAGGGTGTTACCAGTATTGGCATGAATGCATTCTATGACTGTAAAAACTTGACCGGTATCATCATTCCGGAGAGTGTTACAAGCATCGGTGGTCTTGCCTTTCATTCCTGCACCAGTCTGACCAGCATCACAATTCCAGAGGGTGTTACCAGTATTAAAGAGACCACATTCTATAACTGTAGTAGTCTGACCAGCATCATCCTTCCACAGAGTGTATCCAGCATTGGTAATTCTGCTTTCTCAGGCTGTGGCAGTCTGGCCAGCGTCACCCTTCCAAAGAGTGTATCCAGCATTGGAGAATCCGCTTTCTCTGGCTGTAGCAATCTGACCAGCATCACAATTCCGGGGGATGTTGCCAGTATTAGAGAATGTACATTCTATAACTGTAGTAGCCTGACCAGCATCACTATTCCAAGGAGCGTTACCAGCATTAAACATGAGGCTTTCTCTGGCTGTAGTAGCCTGACCACCATCACCATTCCTGAGGGCGTTGTCAGCATCGATCACGATGCCTTCTTTGACTGTACTAGTCTGGTCCAAATCATCATCCCAAATAGCGTAACCACCATTGGCAATTCTGCATTCAGAAACTGTTCCAGCTTAACCAGCGTCAACCTCCCGGATAGTGTTGTCAGCATTAAGGACCGTGTATTTGAAAATTGTAGCAAGCTGGCCAGTATCACCATTCCAGCGCATGCTACACGCATTGGTTGGTCTGCATTCTATAATTGTAGTAGCTTGACCAATATTACCATTCCGGAATGCGTTACCAACATTGGTGATTCCGCGTTCTATGGTTGCAGTAGCCTGACGGACATTGCCCTTCCAAATGGCATTACCAACATTCGCTTTGAAATGTTCTATGGCTGTAGCAGTCTAACCGATATTACGATTCCCGAGAGTGTTACCAGTATTGGTGTCTGGGCTTTCAATGGGTGTATTAGCCTAACAGATGTTTCCTATAGTGGCACATCGGAACAATGGAGTAGTATCAATATCTCTGACACCGGAAACACCTTCCTCACCTCTGCCACCATCCACTGCACGGATGGCGTAATTATCCCCACTACTGAAGAGGATATTGCCCCCGCAAGTCTGGTTCCCGGGGAAACGGAGCCCACCGAAGCAGTCACTGAGCCCGTTGCGGAAGAAACCGAAGCCACCATTCCCGAGGTTACCGAAGCCGTCACCGAGCCTGTGGTTGTGGAGA
>CAZLBL010000163.1:0-2672 GCA_964557825.1 uncultured Ruminococcus sp. | reverse complement strand
GCAAAGCAGTGTCGAACTTGTTCGATACGCCCAGTGCCGAACTCGTTCGGTACGGTCACGTTAAATGACGGGGCAAGCCCCTTATTGAAGCACACTCGCTCCCTCATCCGTCTTAACGACCGCAAAGCGGTCGTTAATCCACCTTCTCCCCACGGGGAGAAGGCTTTATTGAAAGGACAACACATGACCGGAAAAGCAACAATAATCCTCAGCGACGCGGCAACGGGCGCGGAAATCAGCAGGGTGGAGGAGCATAATCTTGTCACCAATGCGCTGAGGAACATTTTTAACCCGCCGCATTTTGCGCTGCTGAACGGGTTTGATTATTCAAGGCTGTTCTATTACGGGCTGCCCATGTGGAAATATCTGCTTGGCGGGGTAATGCTTCTGGGCAGCAGAGAGGAGGAAAACGCGGACAATATCCTGCTTACCAAAAACTCCGTGCCGATTGCAACGGCGGGAACGGAATACGCAGGCACCTGCACAACGCGCGGCACGCTTAATCAGAATGAAACCTATCAGACCGAAAACGGCTACCATTTCACATGGGATTTCGCCACCGACAAGGCAAACGGA
The DNA here is from genome assembly GCA_964557825.1 of uncultured Ruminococcus sp. Lineage (GTDB taxonomy): Bacteria > Bacillota > Clostridia > Oscillospirales > Ruminococcaceae > CAG-115. The sequence goes on along the minus strand of CAZLBL010000163.1, from coordinate 2,096 downwards.
ACAATAAGCAGCATTTGCCTTACCAGCAGGCATTGCGGCAACAGCGGCTTCAGCACCGAAAACAGCAGCTATGGCTCAATGTTTATTACGCCCGACCGTATGGACGTTATAAACAGCACAAGCAATATGCTTTTTGTGTTTGGCTATGGTCAGTATGTGGGAACCTATGAGGACGGCTTGCACGTCTTTATGTATCTTACCAAGGACAACACACTGGAATTCCGCAGGTACGCGGGCGTTAAGCCGGACGGACTGCTGATAAACGACCTTTACGGTCTGCCTGCGTTATCCACCCCTGTTTCGGTAACAACGCTGCCGCTTGATGTTGAGGTTCAGTATGAGAACACATTTTTCCTTAATCCGCTTGAAAAGACGGTTTATCTCTTTGGAAAGAATTATGTGGAAAAGGACGATACCTCGCTTACTGTGCGTTACAGTGCGGTTAATTTTGAGAAAAACACAAGCGTCGCCCGCACGGTGAAGCTTGAAACCTCTCCGACCTCTTATTTTCCGCGCGGCGCGGTGTTTGATGGAAAAATCTATCTTTCCACATCAAACGGCGTACAGGAGTTCACGGAAAACGGCAGGCTTATCCGCACCATTGATACAAGCGGCGCAAGCAGCAGTAACTACTATTTTGTGGTCAACAACCAGCTTATGATGGAATACAGCGCCGGCGGCACTGTCCTGATTATTGGCAGCGGCATAAAAGTGAACGCAGGACATGGCTATGTTCCCGTTGGAAGCGTAAGCGGCGTTCCTGCGCCATACATTCCTATGTGCAGCCGCGATTGTTACAATAAGGAATACGGCACTTCCCTCGGCAACAAGCCAAGGCTTGCCATAAACGCAAGCTACAAGGCAACCATCAACAACCTTGCCGCGCCCATTGTAAAAACCTCCGACAACACGCTGAAAATTGTGTATGATATCACAAACTAATTCCAACAGCGTGATGGAATTTCATACCGAAAGGCAGAACCGACAGCGTGATGGAATTTCCTCTTAAAATATAGAAAAACCGCCCGCAAGGAATTTACCCTGCGGGCGGCTTTTTCGACGGCAATGCTCTACGCATTTTCAAAGTGGCTGCAAGCGCCGTTAAGACAGTCGGCGCGGGTGAAATCGCACAGGGTGCAAAGTCCGTCCTGCTGCCAGCGGCAAGGCTCGGCGCAGCGTACAAGGTTCATAAAAATCCCCCCGAAACAGTATGCGCAGAAATTTATTGAATAATTCCGCTGACGGTAAGAACCGCCGTGCCAGGATTTACCGTCCATTCGCCAGTTGCGGCGTTTTGGGTATACTGCGCCGCAGGAACTGTCAGCACGCCCGCAGCGGCTGCAAACGCGCCTGTTGTTTCGTCATAGGTGTAGCCTGCGCCCTCGGCAAGCGCTGTGCCGTCAAGGGTTACGGCGATATTGCCAAGCGCGGGGTCGAACGTATCGGTGATAACCGCGTTATCGGCTGCGGTAAGCGGCGCGCTGCCGTAATTGCTGATGGTAAAGGTGTACGCAATGCGGCTTCCGCGCGTGGCTGTCCGGGGCGAAAGCGCCTTGACAATGCCGATATCGGCGCGGCTGCGGGCGGTTATGGTTTCCGCGGCGGTTATGGGATTTGTAATCCCTGCGGCGGTTATTGCCGCGTTGTTGGTGATTGCGCTGCCCTCTGCAAGCGGCGCATAGCCGTTGATATCGGCGGTGTACACAATTACCGCGTTTCCGTTTGCGGGAACTGTAATCCCGCTGATAACCAGACTGTCGCCCGCTGTCACGGCGGGAGCGGTCTGAAGCGCGCCGTCTGCATAATAGCGGACCGCGCCGTCACGGTAGGTTAGGGGAGTAAGCGTCTGCCCGCCAAAGCTGTACGCGCCGAGGTTATCGGTGATTGTCACCCCTGTCACAGCCGCCGCCGAAGCGTTTACAAGGCTGATGATATAGGTCACCGCGCCGCCTGCTTCGTAGTTTTCGGAAACCGCAGTTTTTGCGGCGGTAAGGCTTTCCACAATTTCGCCCGTTACTATATTAGAACCCGTAACAACGCCGTTCAATAAGGGGCTTGCCCCGTCATTTAACGTGGCTGTACCGAACGAGTTCGGC
>CAZLBL010000162.1:0-2680 GCA_964557825.1 uncultured Ruminococcus sp. | reverse complement strand
TTGCCTACTCGCTTTCAAGGCTCGGCATGGACTATGTTGACCTCTACCAGCCTGCGCGTCAGGATACGGAAATCCCCGTGGAGGAGGTTGTCGGTGAAATATCAAGGCTTGTTGAAGCAGGCTACGTCCGTCATATCGGTCTTTCGATGGTGGACGCACAGACGCTCCGCCGCGCCTGCAAGGTGCATCATATCCACACCGTAGAAATGTCCTATTCCCTCGTTGACAGAGATATCGAAAAAGAGCTTATCGCCGCCGCAGAGGAGCTTGGCGTAAAGGTGCTTGCTTTCGGAACTGTCGGTCACGGATTGTTTGCGGATAAAAGCCTCGATAATGTAAGCGTTGACTCTCGTTTTGCACGCGGTATGCTTGCACCCGAACACAGGGAAGCAAATCTGCCGCTGCTTAAAGCCGTCAAAGTGATTGCCGATGAAAAGAAAATCACTATGTCGCAGCTTGCGCTTGCATGGTCGCTTGCAAAATACAGCAATGTTCAGAGCCTTGTGGGCACAACCAACCCCGAACATCTTCAGAGTGCCATTGACGCTTTGAAGGTTGAACTTTCAGAAGACGACATCGCCCGTATCGAAGCCGCCATTCCCGCTGACAAAATCAGCGGCAGAGGTATGCGCAACTTCCGCTTCACAAACGGACAGATGACATTAGCTTAAAGGGATAAAAAATAGCCGACAGCCTACGCAACAATCGTAACAAATGCAATAAAACCCAGAAGTTACAAAATGTTACTTCAAGTAGTAACGCTGCTGAAAATGCCGACAAACCGCATAAAGTCCAGAAGTTACAAAATGTCGCTACTGGAAGTGACAAAATGTTGCCACTGGAAGAAACAAAATGTAACGACAGTAAGTTACAAAATGTTACCGCAGCAGGTGACAAAATGTCGCCGCTATATAAATCTAAAGATAATAATCTATGTTCTTGTCAAGCAAAATTGTAACAGTTTCCCCCAAAAATCAAGCCGAGCGTTTCTGCCAAGGAGTAAGACCGTTATTGAACGAATGAGGTTTGCATTCTGGCGGCTGAAATGCCGCGCAGACCCGCATTGCATCAAGCTTTGCGGCATAAGGAGGTTAAGACCGAAATGAAAAAGATACTGGCAATATTTTTGTCGGCGCTTACACTGCTGTCCTGCGGACTTTTTTCCGCCTGCTCCACACGGGGAACAGCAGATACAGATATCTGGGAAACGGTAAGCGAGGCATACATCTATGCGTTTCCGTTGGTGCTTACCGATGCGACAAAAACGTTATCTACCAATACGGACGGCTCTATGACAGGGCGCGCGCCTGTAAATCAGTTCAATCATTCCAAAAAGCTGGCGGACGCTTCTTTCCGTACAGTGGTTACGCCCAATGTTGATACGGTTTATTCGCAGGCGTGGCTGGATATCGGCACAGAACCAATGATTTATGTTCTGCCCGAAACAGACCGCTTCTGCAACGTGCAGCTTCTGGACGCATGGACAAACACCGCCGCCGTACTGGATAAAGCAGGCGCGTATGCCATAACGCTTTCCGACTGGGAGGGCGAGCTGCCTGACGGCGTAACGCGTGTGGACGTATCCACCGCAACGGTATGGGCTATCGCCCGTGTGGTGCTTTCGGGCAGCGAGGATTTGCCAAACGTCTATGCCATTCAAGAGCAAATGCAGCTGCTCCCGCTCTCCGCCTACGGCAAGGAGGAAGCATATGCCGCGCCGACAGGCGCTTATACGGTGGAAAACGATTTTGTCCCCGTAAACAAGGTTCTTTCAATGACGCCCGCGGAGTTTTTCAGCACCGCAAACACGCTTATGCAGCTTAATCCGCCCGCCGAAGCCGACAGTGAACTGCTGAAAAAGCTTTCAGCCATCAATGTGGGAGCCGGCATGAATTTTGACGCGTCCATTCTGGGCGAGAACGCTTCAGAACGCTGGACGCAAATGCTTCAGCAGCTGCGCGATACGCTTTCCGCTGATGGCGAAAATTACGCGCAGCAGCTTGGTCAGTGGATATATTACGGCAAGCCTATCGGGGATTTTGGAACGGAATATACATATCGCGCAATGGTGGCGCTTGTGGGACTTGGGGCAAACACCGTAGATGTGGCAATCTATCCCAAGACAACAGTTGATGAAAACGGCGCAGCGCTCAGCGGAGAAAAGACTTATACGCTGCACTTCAGCTCGCTTCCCCCAACCATGGAGGGCGGCTTCTGGTCTGTAACCGCATACGGCGAGGACGATTTCCTTATCGACAACCCGATTGACCGCTACTGCATAAACGACCGCTCTGATTTCAGATTAAATGCGGACGGCTCGCTTGATATCGTTTTGGCGAAAGAAGCGCCCGAGGATACCTCAAACTGGCTGCCTGTTTCTGAAGGAGAATTTCATTTGTTTATGCGAATTTATGTTCCGGATATGACTGCACTGGATAGCTGGCAGCCGCCTGTTATCCATGAACAATAAAAGGAGAATGGGTTATGAAAAAATTTCAGCAATAATTCTGGCGGCAGCGCTGATGCTTACCCGCACCGCCTGCCCGCAGACGGAAAAACCGTTCTGAGTCTTACCGCATAAGTAAAACCCGCCACGGAATTTGCAGCCAAAGCCAACGCCGAAGTATATAACTTAGGCAAGATGTCCCCCTGCCTCCGAACCGAACTTCGTTCGGCTCTA
>CAZLBL010000161.1:0-2704 GCA_964557825.1 uncultured Ruminococcus sp. | reverse complement strand
ACCTCCCTGTTGTAATGTGTTTTTTGTAAACTTTTATGGGTTTATATTATACCACAAAACGAAAGGAAAATCAATATGTTGGGAAAGTACATTACACAGTGGCGTAAGGAAAGAGGCATGACCTGCACGGAGCTTGCGCGGCAGAGCGGTCACCCTGTATCGTCAATCCACGGAATTGAAAGAGGCGCTAATAAAAATCCGCACTTCAGGATAATTATTGACATTAGCAATGTGCTGCAGGTAAGCCTTGACGATATGCAAAAAGCATTTGATGAAAAGGAGTAATCCCAATGCCAAGGAAAAATACGCAGCGTTCGGTTGTCTTGCCAGCAGAAACGATAGAGACGTTAAGCAAGTATGCTTCAGCAAAGCATATAACATCATCACAAGCTATTCGTGGTTTTATAGAACAGGGCTTGTCGGTGGAAACGTATAACGCGGAACAATCCAAAATCCGCGCATATATCCGAGAGGAAGTTGAAACTACGCTTACCCCCTATTTGGAGCGCCTGATAAAGCTAAGTGCGAAATCCACCCGTGCATCTGCTATAGCTATGACTACGGTAATCGGTATGCTTACGGAAAACTACACTGATGGCAGGACGCATGAGGAAATGCTCGCCCATGCCGCAAAGTTTGCGGCTGCGTACCTTAAAGTTAAGGTGCGCAGCGATGAAGAATATTTGCAGGAGGCAAGGGACTTGCTGAGCGCAATGTATTCGGTGGGAAACAGCGAGGGTGATTTGTAATGCCGAAAATAATCTTCAAGCAGCGACACCGGGACAGAACCACCAAGGAAAAATATACCGCACAGCGAAATGTTGGCAAGCTTGAATATATCGGAGATAAGCCCGAAGCGCTGAAAAACGAAATCAGCGGTAACGGATTATTTGGATATGTGCAGGGCGAATACAGCGATGCCGTAGACATGAAAAATGCACAGGCGTATATCCGCAAAATGACTGCGCCTAACCGTGATATCTTCCATGCGGTGTATTCTTTTGATACGCATAGCGCCGAAGAAGCGGGACTGCAAAGTGCAAAGGACTGGCAGTGCTGGACTAAGTACCGTATCGCCGAAATCGCAAAGCACATGAATATGAAGACAGAGAATATCGAATGGTATGCGGCGGTGCATCTCAAGGCGGGACAACCCCATGTACATCTAATGTGGTGGGACGTGCAGCAAAAAATCACGATAAATGTGGTTGACCCCGTAATATGTGATAATATCCGCATCGCCGCGACAACAAACACATACAGAGGATATTACACGGAGCTGCATAACCAAGAGGACGCAAAACTTAAGGAAATGCGCAGCTTGATTGCGGAAAACACAAACGCTATGCTGCACTCGGATAATCCTTTGGGAGCAGACGCTCAGATAGTCGCTATGCTTAACCACATATACAAAGAATTGCCCCAAAAAGGTAATCTCTTGTACAAATATATGCCTGCAAAGGTAAAATCCGACCTCAATAAGCTTACGGCATATCTGATTACCAACACGCCTGAATTACGGGATTTGTATGATGACATAATTACCGCAAGGCGGTTGTATAATGAAGCTTTGCATAGTGCAGAAACCAACTGGGGCAAATATAAGCTTGCCAAATATGAGGGGCAGCTTAATGATGATATCAATACGGGTGTAGGCAATACCGTTTTGAAGCTGCTGCGGCGCGAAAAGGACGTACATCGGAACGCGCTGTATGAGTCGCTTAACATTCCCGAACCCGATATGAAGCAATTTACAGAAGAACTTGTTGCTGCTCCGAAAGGTGGTGAGGATTATATATACTGGTCAAAAGATTTCAAGGCAGCGCGCAGTGCCGTCAATAATGATAAGGATATCGCAAGGGTGCTGAAGTTGTATGCAGCGGAAGCCGCAAAAGGCAATGCGCTTGCCAAGTATGAAATTGCCGACTTGTATAGGCGAGGTCTTGTATATGGCGAAGCTGAAGCAGAAGATATATACGCACAGGCTCTGCAAGCGTTTGTGGAAATTGAAGCTGCCAATGAAAAAATGCGTCCATATCTGCAATATCGCATAGGACGAATGCATTATGACGGCTATGGAACAAATCAGGATTATGCCGAGGCATTGGTGTGGCTTGAAAAATCCGCGCAAGGCGGTAATCATTTGTCAGAATACACGGTTGCAAAAATGTATCACAAGGGCATAGGCGCAGCGCAGGATATGGCAAAGGCGGAGCAGTATTATAATGCCGCCGTTGAGAGTGGCAATATACACGCTGCCTGCGCGCTTGGCAAGATGTATCTCGATGGCACGATATCAAGCAACTCACAAGAGGGCGTAAAGCTGCTTGAAAAGGTTATTTCCGAAGCCAAGGACGATTACAAGGCTTACGCGTAGTATGTTTTAGGCGCTGCGTATCATTACAATGACGATATCCGTGATGACAACAAAGCACGCGAACTGCTGGCACAGTCGGCAGAGGGCGGTAATCAATACGCGGCAGCTCTGATAGCGCACATGGACGCTGCCAATATCGTCAATTTGTTGAGAGCGTCGCTGGCGGTGCTGAGGAATGCACAAGGTTCAACCAACAGAGCATTAAGTGAAATGTCTTATAAGGTATTCGGGCGCGGAGATTTGTCCAAGGAGGCTATCGCCGAATTGCTTTACAGGCTGCAAGATAAGCAAAATACAGCGGAGATGTAACGCTGCTGCTTGATTTTT
>CAZLBL010000160.1:0-2724 GCA_964557825.1 uncultured Ruminococcus sp. | reverse complement strand
ACGAGAGGCCATTTTAAATCTTATATTTTATAATAGGTCTTTGCTTTTATTAGTTGTTCTATTTGAATAAGATTTGTTTGATGAGCTATATTATAAAAATGGAGATGATATGGAAATAAAAGCAGCAAAACCATTTGTAAAATGGGTTGGGGGAAAAACGCAGTTATTAGAAGAAATAAGGAAATATTATCCTACCTCTTGTAATAAGTATTGTGAACCTTTTGTAGGCGGTGGTGCTGTTTTGTTTGATATTCTTCAAACATTTCATCCTGAATGTGTTCTCATTAATGATATAAACAAAGAGCTTATCAATTTATATACGATCATTCGCGATAATTGTGAACCGCTTATTGAATCTCTGAAAAAAGAGAAAAACTTGTATCAAGAAACAGAGAAAGAAAAAAGGAAAGAATTGTTTTTAGAAAAACGTTCTCGATATAATGAACTAATTGTTATAGATAGCCCGGAGAATAAGCTAGAAGAAGCATCGCTTTTCATATTTCTTAATAAAACATGCTTTAATGGCCTTTATAGAGTTAATGCTAAGGGCTTATTTAATGTTCCTTTCAATAATGCTATGAATCCGCTCATTTGTGATGAAGAGAACATAAGAGCTTGTAGTAAATTACTACAGAATGTTTTGATAACTGCTGGAGACTATTCATACTGCGATTCCTTTATTGATAGAAATACTTTTGTTTACATAGATCCACCATATCGACCTCTAACAAAAACTTCTGCTTTCACTTCTTATAGTGCTGATAGGTTTAATGATGAACAACAGATCGAATTGGGTGAATTTATAAAGAAACAAGACAGAAAAGGCGCTAAAATACTAACTAGTAACTCAGATCCCTGTAATATTGATAAAAATGATCTTTTTTTTGATAACATTTTTGTCAATTTTCGCGTTATGAGAGTAAGAGCTCAAAGAATGATTAATAGTAATGGTGAAAAAAGAGGAAGTATAAACGAACTTCTGATTTCTAATTGGAATTAATTGAGAAGGGGTAGATATGGGGAATAGAAATTTTGATGAATGGCGTAGCACTTTCAGAGAGAGTATTTCAACATATAATTATTATGTTGATTTTTCTAAAGTGTATAAGAACATAAAAGATATTGAAATACAACTCAATATACTTAATACATTAATTGGAAAAGAAAATATAGAAGAAGTTTTTGATGATATTATTTCCAAATATCCAGATACTATAGAGTGTATCCCTATTCTTTTAGCTGTTCGTGGGAGTGAAATATATGCCGGTGAAAACGGAAATTCCAAGAAATACATTTTTGAAAAAGAAAAAATGACAGCAGAAGACTGTAAGTGCTTTATGAGAGAAACTGGACTCTTTGATTTGCTCTCGAAACATATTGTTAATAATCTTGTAGACTATGTAACTGGAGTAGAAGTTGGCCTAGATTCTAACGCTAGAAAAAATCGTGGTGGCTCTATAATGGAAAAGCTTGTAGAGAAATACATCCAAGATGCAGGATTTGAAAAAGGTATATCTTATTTTCCTCAGATGAAAGCAAAAGAAATCGAGGAAAAATGGAACTTGGATTTATCAGCAATAACAAATAATGGTGTTGTAACAAAGATATTTGATTTTGTAATTAAGACAGATAATTGTGTTTATGCTGTTGAAACTAATTTTTATAGTAGTGGCGGTTCGAAACTGAATGAAGTTGCAAGAAGCTATAAGACTATTGCGCAGGAAGCAAGAGACGTAAAAGGATTGAAATTTGTTTGGATTACAGATGGAGTAGGTTGGAATTCTGCCGAAAAGAATCTAAGGGAAACTTTTGATGCTCTTGAAGACGTTTATTGTATTCATGATCTTGAAAAAGCTATTCTAAAAGAATTGTTTATATAAGAATATCGAATTATGCGTGAAAAGAAAGACATTAAAGCTTGGTACAGAAGCACGAATAGAGACTTTACCTTGTTGCATGAAGATACATTTGTTGCTCTTGATAGTTTTGACTTTCAATTTGATATGATTTTTGCAGATCCTCCTTATTTTCTTTCTAATGGTGGGATTTCTGTTCAGAGTGGGAAACAAGTTACAGTCGATAAAGGAAATTGGGATAAGTCACAGGGCTTTGAAAAAGATAATGATTTTAATAGACGATGGATTGGATTATGTCGAGATAAACTAAAACCTGATGGTACTATTTGGATTTCAGGAACTTATCACAATATTTTTTCTGTAGCCCAAATGCTTAATGAATTAGACTTTAGGATACTAAATGTAATTACATGGGCTAAAACAAACCCACCGCCAAATCTCTCTTGTAAGTTTTTTACGCACTCAACGGAGTTTATTATTTGGGCTAGGAGAGAGAAAAAAGTTCCTCATTATTTCAATTATGATTTGATGAAAGCTATTAACAATGGCTCACAAATGAGAGATGTGTGGTCATTGCCAGCTATTGCTAAATGGGAGAAGGAGTTTGGTAAGCATCCAACTCAAAAGCCTTTGGCTGTACTAGCACGTATTATTTTAGCATCTACAAAGGAAAATGCTTGGGTTTTAGATCCTTTCACAGGCTCTTCTACCACAGGAATAGCTGCTACTCTATTAGGAAGAAGATTTTTAGGAATCGATAGTAATATAGAGTACTTAGAGCTATCGAAAAAGAGACGTGAGGATATTGAGGATGATAAAAAGTCTAAGCTCCTTAGAGAAAGAATACAGAAGCAAAAGGATGTTCCTC
>CAZLBL010000159.1:0-2751 GCA_964557825.1 uncultured Ruminococcus sp. | reverse complement strand
GTCGCGCCCCATGCGGGCGCGTGAATTGAAACCTCGCGAGAATGGCGAAGAGATGGAAGGCCAAAGCGTCGCGCCCCATGCGGGCGCGTGAATTGAAACGCGGAGATTGCCAAGGCGCTCAAGGCGGTGGAGGTCGCGCCCCATGCGGGCGCGTGAATTGAAACCGCCAGGCAACGGCTACGCAGTCGCGGACGCGCTGTCGCGCCCCATGCGGGCGCGTGAATTGAAACCTCTCCTTGCGGCGCGGCCATGACCTCGACAGGTCGCGCCCCATGCGGGCGCGTGAATTGAAACGACGAGCGGGTCGCCGTGCGCGGCGCGCGCGCGAGTCGCGCCCCATGCGGGCGCGTGAATTGAAACGCCGCGTCTGGGATTTTTCCCAAGTCGTCAATGGGTCGCGCCCCATGCGGGCGCGTGAATTGAAACTTCGTCACGGGCGGCTTCACGCGCCTGGGCGAGAGTCGCGCCCCATGCGGGCGCGTGAATTGAAACCCCATCCGTTGTAGAGTCTCTTCATCGGACGAGAGTCGCGCCCCATGCGGGCGCGTGAATTGAAACAGGCGATGGTTAAGGACGAACTCGACCGCCACGTCGCGCCCCATGCGGGCGCGTGAATTGAAACCTCCTCCGTGTTGTCCGCCGTCTTCTCGGTGTGTCGCGCCCCATGCGGGCGCGTGAATTGAAACGCGTTTTTCCCGACTGCATCGCGCCCGTAATCAGGTCGCGCCCCATGCGGGCGCGTGAATTGAAACTGTCCCTTGCGGTAAGTGTGCGGCGTGTCAGATGTCGCGCCCCATGCGGGCGCGTGAATTGAAACGGCAGTCCAGCGGATGCCGCACCGCGAATCCGCGTCGCGCCCCATGCGGGCGCGTGAATTGAAACGCTTCGCGGCGAATATGCCGACCGCGTCGCGCAGGTCGCGCCCCATGCGGGCGCGTGAATTGAAACGTCTGAGAAACTACGCCGCCGCCTTGAGCGCGAGGGTCGCGCCCCATGCGGGCGCGTGAATTGAAACCGCTGGCAGGACAAGCTCGCCGACGAGCTTGCGTCGCGCCCCATGCGGGCGCGTGAATTGAAACTTCTTGTCCGCCAGGATGCCGCCCATCGGCGCGGGTCGCGCCCCATGCGGGCGCGTGAATTGAAACTTGACAATCCCCTGGTACTGGCGATAGCCCGGAGTCGCGCCCCATGCGGGCGCGTGAATTGAAACACATTTCGGACGCGGCCGCGCATGACGCGCGGCGTCGCGCCCCATGCGGGCGCGTGAATTGAAACTTCTGCGCGATCCTCAGCTTGCGGACGGTCGCGGGTCGCGCCCCATGCGGGCGCGTGAATTGAAACTCTTTGTCCCGGTGCGTCTTGTCTATGATGAGGTCGCGCCCCATGCGGGCGCGTGAATTGAAACTTCGCGAGCTTGGCCGTGGCCGAAATGATGACGGTCGCGCCCCATGCGGGCGCGTGAATTGAAACTTCCGGACGATGACGCCCGCGCCGCCGACGAGGGTCGCGCCCCATGCGGGCGCGTGAATTGAAACTCCCACGCCGCCACGGCCGCCTCGCCTGCGGCGGTCGCGCCCCATGCGGGCGCGTGAATTGAAACGCGCGCCCGCGAGAAACCCAGCCAGCGGCTGGCTGTCGCGCCCCATGCGGGCGCGTGAATTGAAACTCTCCCGTTCGCGACCGTTCGCCGTCACGCGCCTGTCGCGCCCCATGCGGGCGCGTGAATTGAAACGCGTAGACAACTTGTTCATGGCCACGCCAAGCGTCGCGCCCCATGCGGGCGCGTGAATTGAAACAAGGCGGGCGACCCGATAAGCGCGGTCGGCGCGGGTCGCGCCCCATGCGGGCGCGTGAATTGAAACTGCAAGGAGTGCCGCGACTTGACGCGCGACCAGATGTCGCGCCCCATGCGGGCGCGTGAATTGAAACTTCAGTTCGCCGCTGAACGCTTGCGCGGCCGCCGTCGCGCCCCATGCGGGCGCGTGAATTGAAACGTGGCGGCATACCTTCCGGACGCGGCTCGGAGAAGTCGCGCCCCATGCGGGCGCGTGAATTGAAACACAGCGCGACCCTGACGGCGCCGCTGTGGCTGAGTCGCGCCCCATGCGGGCGCGTGAATTGAAACCTCTCTGGCCTCACCGAGCGTCAGCCCTGTTAGAGTCGCGCCCCATGCGGGCGCGTGAATTGAAACCTCGAGCGACCGCGTGTTAGTCCTTCTGGGGCGTCGCGCCCCATGCGGGCGCGTGAATTGAAACGGCGTATCAGTTCGCGGCTGTTGAGGAAGCGAAGTCGCGCCCCATGCGGGCGCGTGAATTGAAACGTCCGCGACTTCCAGTCCGCCATCGCCTTGACGCCGGTCGCGCCCCATGCGGGCGCGTGAATTGAAACCTTCATTGGCTCGTCTAATCGCGCGACACGAGTAGTCGCGCCCCATGCGGGCGCGTGAATTGAAACTATGGTACAACTGGCCCTGCGGATAAGTATCAAGTCGCGCCCCATGCGGGCGCGTGAATTGAAACTTGCAAGGCCGCTGTGCATACGATAGCCACTCTTTGTCGCGCCCCATGCGGGCGCGTGAATTGAAACACGGCTGCGCTTCCTTCGCCGCAACTTGGTGCAGTCGCGCCCCATGCGGGCGCGTGAATTGAAACTCGTGCGACGCGTTCGTCCTCGAATCAACCACGGTCGCGCCCCATGCGGGCGCGTGAATTGAAACTCGCGCATGGCCGACGGGCTGGTCGTCCAGGACAC
>CAZLBL010000158.1:0-2820 GCA_964557825.1 uncultured Ruminococcus sp. | reverse complement strand
TGGCAAAGCCAACCCTTGCCACGTTAAATGACGGGGCAAGCCCCTTATTGAACAGAGGACATTACAGACTGCCGCAGTAGCGGCAAAAAGGAGCATAAAAAATGGCTTACACAATTGAAAACGGAAAGAAATTTATCCCCGCTGACAGCGGCGTGTTTCAGTACACCGGAAGAATTGATTTTGACAATCCCGCAAGGCCTGTGCTGACATGGCCTGCAACCTCTGCTGAAACGATTTTTACGGGCAAATCGGTAGGAGTTGTGTTCAAAAATATAAAAATGCAGGACTACACCAGCCTTGGCTATATCATTGACGGGGTTCAGGGTAAAATAGAAATGGGCGATGAATACGATGATACGCTTTATATGCTTGCGGAAAATCTTGACGAGGGCGAACATACGCTGAAGATATTCAAGCGCCTTGCCGCCGCGCATTATGTGGATTTTGCGGGCATTGTTGTTGATGAGGGCGCAGCCTGCCGCAATCCCCAAAAAACATATGATTTTAAGCTTGAGGTATACGGCGACAGCGTAACCGCAGGCGAAGTGACAGAAGCGCTGTGGTATGAGGGCGTATGCGACCCCGCGCACCACAGCCAGTTTGACAACTCACATTTCAGCTACGCTTCAAGCCTTGCAAGAAAGCTCAACGCGGAGCTTCACCTTATGGGACAGGGCGGAATTGCCCTGTTTGACGGCACAGGTTACTTCTGCGCCGACCAACTGACGGGAATGTTGTCCTGCTATGACAAAATCAGATACAGCCCGTACAAGGAGCGCAAGGACTGGGATTTCAGCCGCTTTAGCCCCGACGCGGTTATTATCGCCATAGGACAGAACGACCACAACCCCGACCCCGAGCGCATAAAAACTCCCGAATACCGCAGAAAGTGGAAGGACGCTTATATTTCCATGCTGAATACCCTGCGCGAAAAGCACAGCGGCGCTAAATTTGTGCTGATGCTCACCGTTCTGGGTCACGACCCCACATGGGACAAGGCGCTTGACGAAATTGTGCAGGAGGTAAATTCCCCTGATGTAACGCACTATGTTTTTGAGCGCTGCGGCAGAGGCACAAATGGTCACCCCCGTGCAACCGAGCAGGAGGAAATGGCGTGCGAACTGTACAGCTATTTCAAGGACAATATTTTGAAGCAGAGGTAAACCGCAATGCGAATGAGAAAGAAAAAGCACCTTGAGGACAGGCTTGCCGCCTGCGCACAGGTGATGATTTATATGCAGAACCAGAACGAGTTTGCAGACGACCCGCTTAAGGACGAGCTGTTTTTCGATTGCCAAAGGGTATTTGGAAACAACAATCCCGTACAGCTTGAAATAGGCTGCGGCAAGGGTGCGTTTATCATTGAGCTTGCAAAACGCAATCCCGATATAAATTACATAGCCATCGAGAAAACGCCCAACGTTATAGTTACAGGCGCGGAAGCGCTTATCGAAAGCGGCATGAATAACGTGCGTTTTTGCCTTGGTCAGGCGGAATATCTGCTGCATTTGTTCCGTCCGCACACGATAGACCGTCTTTATCTCAATTTCTCCTGCCCGTTTCCAAAGGAAAGCTATGCAAAGCACCGCCTTACCCATACAAGATTTCTGGAGATATACCGCGAGGTTCTTAAAAGCGGCGCTGAAATCCACCAGAAAACTGATAACCGCAGGCTTTTTGAGTTTTCAATAGAGCATTTCTCCGCAAACGGCTTTGTTATGAAGAATGTTTCGCTTGACCTGCATAACAGCGGCTTTGAGGGGAATATTATGACGGAATATGAAACCCGCTTCACAAATATGGGAATGCCCATATATCGGCTTGAAGCGGTAAATCCGTAACAAACAAGGGCGTATATGAAGAAAATTCACGGCACGTTTTGCAGCGCTTCGGGACTTTGCAGGGTGCATTATTATTTTTATCTTCCCGACAATCCAAAGGCGGCGGTTATGTATTCTCACGGAATGTGCGAGTATATCGAGCGCTACGAAAAGCTTGCGCAGTATTTCTGCGACAACGGTATAGCCTTCTGCGGCTGCGACCATATAGGACACGGAAACTCCATCGGCGGCGAGGATATGCTGGGATATTTCGGGGAAAGCAGGGGTCAGCTGCGCATGGCGCAGGATTTGCAGCGCATGAAGCGCGTGCTTGACCGCAAGCTGCCCGATATTCCGCATTTCCTTGTGGGACACAGCATGGGAAGCTTTATCGCGCGTATCTATTACGCCCGCTGCCGCGGCGACCGCTGGAACGGCGCGGTTTTCATGGGCACGGCTGACGCGCCGCCCGCAGTTGGCGCGCTGCGCGGACATCTTGCAAGGCTTGCGGAAAAGCACGGGGATTTTTGGCGCTATACATGGGGACTTAATCTGGCGCTGGGGGTATTTAATCTGCGTGCGGAAAACCGCCGCACTCCCAACGATTGGCTTTCGCGCTGCGAAGATGAGGTTGACAAATTCCGCGCCGACCCAAAGTGTAATTTCGCCTTTACCACAAGCGGCTACCGCGACCTTATCACCGCGCTTATTCAGGCAAACAGCCGCAGAGTGATTGAAAGCACACGCACAGATTTGCCGGTATTGTTCATGTCGGGCGAGATGGACCCCGTTGGCGAATACGGTCACGGCGTGCGGCGCGTATGGCGCAGATATGCAAATCATGGGTGCAGCGCACAGCTAAGGATATACAAGGGTGCGCGGCACGAGCTGATGTTTGAACTTGACAGGGAGGAAGCAATGCGCGACCTGCTGGAATTTGTTCTGCGGCACATCTGACAGGCGGTAATCATTGTACAATAACTTAGGCAAGATGTCCCCC
>CAZLBL010000157.1:0-2878 GCA_964557825.1 uncultured Ruminococcus sp. | reverse complement strand
TATTCCTCGGAGGAGAGGAGGGGGGCAAAAATGAAGATAAAATTTTCCGACATAGCTATTAGCGCCTTGAATGGCGCTCAGCAAGTTGCTACTGCGGCAATCAAGTCTAAAGAAAACATAAGCATCGAAGATATTAAACTCATGCGGCGTTTTCCTTTGTCTTCAGAACATGGGTTGAATATCGTCAATACTATGATAGCTTCTGCTCTGTGCAGCTACCATGACCAACTTCGCGAAAATCTGCTCGAAATTGGTATAGACATTGGAGAAATTGATTTTACTCACGAAGATTTAGACCGTTTTTTAGAAAATCGAGATGAAACCGAAGATTGAATTTTAACCAATTTATCGAAATCAAAGTCTTCTAAATAATTAAGCATTTTTCCTATATTGTTTTGCTCCGCAATCTCCTCCTGCGGAGCATTTTTTTCACCAACCAATTTTTCGTGTTCCGCTACCATATCCTCTACTAAAGCAGCGGCGCTGTCGATTTCCTGCTGGATTTCGTCTAGAACACTTCTGCAAGTTTCGACACGCTCCTTAGCCTCGGCAAGATGCCAGTTAAAGCTGTCTATGCGTTCTGCGGCATTGTCCTCGATAAAATTTATCGGAGCATTATCTTCAAACCACTCAAATGCCTTACAGCAGAAATTCCATTCCGCGTCCTCGCGGGTATTAGTGTAATACCCGCTCCATACGCCGCTGCCGTCTGCGGTAATCCGCCAGACAACATACGGGTTAGGAGCTTTCGCCGAATACGCTAAAGTAATTCCATTGGCTATTGCCAATACAACGTAACCATTTATTATGCAACCGTTTTTAATCATCAATTTATGTCCTCCTCAATCAATAAAAGTCATGCGTGTGAAATCGAATATTCCAAAGTACTCGTCATCAACATACACATTGGTGATTTCGCTGTAAAGATTATCTATACGCACATTCTTGGGATTTTGATACCCCAGACTGCGCAAAGCCTGCATGATAATGTCGGACTTTTCATTCATACTCATACCGTTATCCTCCGTTTGTAAATGCGCTTTTTCTATAATTACAAATTGCTGTTGTACTTATTGAAATTCCGTATTGCGCCAAATAATTTGCGATATCTTGGTAGCTGTACTGTTCGCTTATTATCATCGCATCAACATGGCTGCGGACTTTCTCGTCAAGTTTGCGTATCTTTCCCGGAGCGAGTTTTCTGTGCGGTCTTGGCTGAGCAATAGCCGCCAATCTGAAATCTTCAAGCGGGTCGTATTCTCTTGCAGCGGCTTTTGATATCATCGGTACAAGCTGTTTCATAACCTCACCTACAACTGCCGTAGCTGTTTTTGCGATTCAATAAGGGGCTTGCCCCGTCATTTAACGTGGCAAGGGTTGGCTTTGCCAACCTGCCATTCAGTAGGGGATTGTATCCCCTACTGAATGGTAAATGGAACCCGCCGCCTAAGAGGCGGGGGACATCTTGCCTAAGTTATCCCCTCTATATTGGGCAAATATCCGCCCGTCTTGCGTATGGACGGAAGAACCTCGTCAAATACCCAGCGTTCAAATTTTTCGGCGGCGGGAAGTTTTGAACTTACTATAAGTCGGTAAAGGTCGCCCTCGGGTATGTAATTGACCGTCTGTGTGCCGCCGTTTGTGGGGAGGTCGGATTTCACGACCCCCTTGCAGTGACGTATTCAATAAGGGGCTTGCCCCGTCATTTAACGTGGCAAGGGTTGGCTTTGCCAACCTGCCATTCAGTAGGGGATTGTATCCCCTACTGAATGGTAAATGGAACCCGCCGCCTAAGAGGCGGGGGACATCTTGCCTAAGTTATAGCGTCTTTAGGATTCTTATATCCCAACATAGCGGCACACTGCGTTGCGGGGAAGAACTCTTTGCCATCTATAATCATAATTCCCAACTCGCCGAACTCGGTGCTGCTGAAAACCTTTAATTCGTTCATAACACTTCCCTCCCCAGCAGTCTGTCCGTTGAGCAACGGAGCGTATCTGCAATAGCGGTAAGTTTCTCAATGTTTGGCACCTTAACTCCGCGCTCATAAGCACTGACATTCTGCTTTTGCAGACCTATCTTTTCCGCCAATTCCGACTGTGATAAGCCTCGGTTTTCCCTTATCAACTTAATATTATCGCCTAATGACATTATTTGCACTTCCTTTCATTTTTTATGGTTGATTTTCCCTCGCTTTTGTGTTACAATATTCTTGGGTTATTGTACCTTTTGGGTAATCCGCGAGGTTACATTTATATTATACTCTCAAATTTGAGAATTGTCAATAGATATTTCTCAAATTTTCTAAATTATTTTGGAGGATTGATATGGTTGACAGATTGTTAAAGCTAATAAAGGAAAAAGGGCTTACAGTAAGTGCAGTTGAGCGAAAATTGGGATTTGGAAATGGTGCTATTAAGCGTTTCTCAACCAATTCGCCATCGATTGACAAAATAATACTTCTCTCAAATTTTCTAAATGTATCAGTCGAGTATATTCTTTTTGGAAAAGAACAGCAAAATGATATTTCTGATGATATGAGTCAGTTATTATCATTTTACAAATCATTAAACGAGCGAGAAAAAGGGATAGTGCTCGGCAAAGCCGAAACTCTCGCTGAACTAGCCGCTGAACGAGCGGCAAAAGGCTCAGAGAAGTGTATTGCTTTGCCAAGCCCGTCAGCGTCCTCTGCTCAGGCTCAAGAGGACTTTTATATTGACATTTGCAGTCTGCCTGCCAGCGCGGGCACAGGTGTTTTCCTTGATGATGTTACTGCAGAGCCGCTTAAAATAGTACATACCGATATCGCGGAGCGCGCAAACTATGCTATGCGCGTTTCGGGCGACAGCATGAACCCCGAATACTGCGACGGTGATAT
>CAZLBL010000156.1:0-2979 GCA_964557825.1 uncultured Ruminococcus sp. | reverse complement strand
CTCGACATAAAGAAAAAACATCTACAAGAGCAAACAATAGATAAAATATGCTACATCCCCCTTTGGACTAACTGAAGGGGGATTAATTATGTTGAAGTACTTGAAATAGTCACGATTTCGTGATATTATAAATGAAAATGAAAATACAAGAATGCAATTTAGTTTAGGAGGTGTGGTATGGCGATTTGTTACGATAGACTATTCCACATGATGATTGATAGAAAAATTACAAATGCTCAGTTAAAAGATATGGCAGGAGTAAGCGCAAACATAATTACTCGTTTAAAAAGAAATGAGTATGTATCGATGGAAAGTATAGAAAAAATCTGTAGAGCTCTTAATTGTAACGTTGACGATATTCTTGAATTTGAGCATAGATACGAATAATAAGAAAGGAAACATACAATATGAAACCTGTATTGACAATTAACCATCTGATTAGAGAAGCGGAAATTTTTTGTAATTTTATGTCTGAAGAAAACCACCCCGAATTAGTAGGCGTTACTGATGGTAAGGCGGTTGGTACATACGTAGAGCATAGATTTCAGCGCTATCTTGCCGAACATTATGTTGTAACGGTTGGTAGTAGTGCTAAAGGAATTGATCTGCCAGGAGAAAATATTCAAACTGATATTAAAGTAACATCTATTACCCAGCCGCAATCAAGTTGCCCTTTCAAAAACGCTCGCCAGAAAATATATGGCTTGGGGTACAATCTCCTGGTTTTTGTGTATGATAAGCATGATATAGGAAATCGTTGCTCCTTACGCTTTACCCATTGTACTTTCATTGATAAAATGAGAACAGCGGACTTTACTATTACAAGGCGCCTTAGAGAAATGGTTCAAGACGGAGCATACAAGGAAGATATCATCGGATTCTTAGAAGATCGAAACGTTCCTGGTGATGAGATTGTTTACAATGACTTAGCTGATGAAATTCTCGATTGTCCTCCTGCACAGGGATATTTGACGATTAGTAATGCACTTCAGTGGAGACTTCAATATGCCAGAGTCATTGCATTAGATAACAGAGTTGACGGAGTAATTAACTATGAATGGTAAAAGAGAATATGGGGATTACCAAACGCCAGAGTTTTTTTCTTTGGCTGTTTGCCAGTATCTTCAAAATCAAAGAAAATTGAAACCATCCGTTATTATAGAACCAACATGTGGTGTTGGCAGTTTTGTGAAAAGCAGCTTGATTTTTGATGCTTCAGAAATCATTGGTATTGAAGTTAATCCAGAGTATTGTGAGATATGCAAACAGGATATAAATGATCCTCGAGTTCGAATTATAAATGCAGATTTTTTCTCTTTTGATCTAAAATCTGTGATTAAAGATAAAGAGCAGCTCCTTATTGTGGGAAATCCGCCATGGGTTAATAACAGCACTTTATCAACCTTGAATTCTGATAATCTTCCGACAAAAGCGAATTTTAAAGGCCTAAAAGGAATGGATGCGCTTACTGGAGCAAGCAATTTTGATATATGTGAGTACATCATTTTACAGCTAATAGCTTCTTTGTCTAATACAAACACAACAATAGCCATGCTTTGCAAAACATCTGTTGCAAGAAATATCTTTGTGGAAATGAAACGAACACATACTAATTTTAGTGCTTGCGATATCTTTGAATTTAATGCTAACAAGGTGTTTGGAATTAGTGCAAGCGCTTGCTTATTGGTAATAGAGCTTTGTGAATGTGAGGTATCTGCTGAGATTTGCAATGTATACTCTTTTGAAAAGCCAAATGAAATTAAAAACTCATTTGGTTATGTGGATGGCAAATTTTATAGCGATGCATCTAAGGAGAGTTCAGATTTTTCGGGATCTTGTTGCTTCGAATGGAGACAGGGAGTTAAGCACGACTGTTCTAAAGTTATGGAATTATCTCAACAAGGAACAACTTTGGTAAATGGTTTAAAGGAAGTTGTGAATATTGAAACTGAATATGTGTTTCCGCTTGTAAAAAGCAGCATGTTCAAATCTCCGATTGTTAACAATTTCAAAAAATATGTAATTGTTACACAGAAAAAGGTTCGAGAGGAAACTGCTCACATAGAAAATGATGCGCCCAAAACGTGGGCTTATTTGGCCTCTCATAAAGAGCAATTTTCAAAAAGAAAGAGTTCTATATATAAAGATGCGCCTGATTATTCTATGTTTGGGGTTGGCGATTACTCCTACGCACAGTATAAGGTTGGAGTAAGTGGCTTCTATAAAAAACCGCTATTTTCTATTCTTACTTCCAATGACGGCAGACCTGTTATGACAGATGATACAAGTTATTTCATCTGCTTTCCTACTTATGATGCGGCATATACTGCCATGCTTATATTAAACTCTGAAAAAGTTCAGCAATTTCTTTTAACTATTGCTTTTTTGGATGCAAAACGTCCCTTTACCAAAAAAGTACTTGAACGCATTGACTTTCATAAAATTCTTCGGGAAATCTCTGCTTCGGATCTTGTGGATACCGAGAAACAGTTAGGTCTGCAACAGCATTTTAACGAAATGATGTTGGAAAGCTTCAAATTATTACCGGAATTAAGCCAAGAATCTTTAATGACGTACATCTAACAAAAAGGCGGTCAACTATGGTTGATCGCCTTTACGTAAATAAAGAGAAGGGAGAACGCAAATGGATCAGAAAGAAT
This sequence comes from uncultured Ruminococcus sp., assembly GCA_964557825.1. GTDB lineage: Bacteria > Bacillota > Clostridia > Oscillospirales > Ruminococcaceae > CAG-115. The sequence goes on along the minus strand of CAZLBL010000156.1, from coordinate 319 downwards.
ACATAAATCCTTTTTCTAAAGAATCAGAAATCTATGCCCAAAAACTCGATGCCGCTTCAATTGCAGGGGATATTGCACAGCTTGATCAATTATTATCTGAAATGGAAAAAGCATTTTCCGACGCTGATGTCGCATCTCAGGCACGATTGTATTACTCAATCGGAACTGTATACAGTAATTTTACAAAAGCCAAGGGAATATCGTATGAAGAATCAGTAAAGAAACAATTATACTGTTTTAGAAAAAGTGTAGATATTATCGAGGACGAGGAGTATTCAAAGAAAGAATATGCTCCATATGTAAAAGTTTTCAAGCGTAT
>CAZLBL010000155.1:0-3033 GCA_964557825.1 uncultured Ruminococcus sp. | reverse complement strand
GAGTTTGCTATAAAAGCCGCAACCAATTCTTTGCAGTTTGAAGAAGTTCCGAACTCCCATTAAGCGGGATTATTTTGAGCGTTTGCATCTTTCTTGTTGCATATCTGTTTGTGCCTAAAATCAAAGGGTGTGTAAAACGAGATTACATTTTATTTGGCGTGATGTGGTTTGTTTTGACGAACTTATTTGACTTGTCATCCTACATCAAATCTGGTGAAGGATTTGCAGGCTTGCTTCAATCTTACAACATTCTGACTGGAAATACATGGATACTTGTTGTTTTATCGGCTTTGATTTCACCAATGTTGGTTATGAAAATAAAAGGGAGGAAGTAAGGTGAATCCTTCAATTTTTTTCATGAATAACTGATAAAAACAGGTCGTTGACTGTACGCATTGCGAAAGGTTGGCGGCCTGTGTTTTTTATATGGAGGAAATGTAGATTTCTTCACATTTGCATGGTATAATTAAAAAATTCAAAAAACAGGACAGGAGGGCAAGCATGAATCAAGAACTGATGACATTGGATTTTTGGCAGGATACGGTCATATATGAGGGCAAAACATTTCCTGTCGGCACTCTTGCCTGTGATGCACTGAATGTTCCTGCGGATACCATTGCTAAGATGAACGAGCAATGCGAGAAAATCAATCTGTTGCTTGGAATGTTAAACGCCGGACAGGGCGCTTCCGCACTCTTTCCTATGGCAAAGGAAGCTGCTCTGACAATGTTGGGTATTCTCAGTAAAACGCCGCCGTTCTCCTATATGAACAAATCACAGCACCGGGAACGAATAGAAAAGGTTTTTACTGCCGACAATGCACTGAAATATGTGGAGTTTGCTATAAAAGCCGCAACCAATTCTTTGCAGTTTGAAGAAGTTCCGAACTATTCGGATGCGATGATGCTCCAACGCTATACCGCTGTATTCGGGCATCTGGCATACTCCCTTGGGGAATATCAAGCCGCAATGCTTGATTTTGCAGAAAAATCAGACGGAAATGAAGCAGACCGCACCGCAGAGGGCTTCGCTAAAATGTTCGGCAACTATTTCTCGCCGAAGTTCTCTATCACAGATGGCAATGCCTGGATGTCTACCCTGAACAACTCCGTTCAGTATGTGTCTGTTATCCGTCCCGGCGAGGATGTGGCGAAGCTCGTCAAGCGGATGCACTATGTTTCTTTTGTAGGAATGTTCCGGTCTGATCTCTTTGAGGGCTTGTGTGTCGGTCATGCTCCCAAGAAATGCCGTATCTGCGGCAAATGGTTTCTGACAACCAACGCAAGGCACACCAAATACTGCGGCGGTTATGCGCCGGGGGATAAGCTGCACCGCACCTGTCGGCAGATCGGCAATCTGAAAGGCAGAGAACAACGGGAGCTTGCGGACGATCATCCGCTGAAACAGATTTATGAGAAGCGGCTGAATACCATAAACCGCTATGTGAAGCGTGGTACTCTGGACGCTGATCTTGCGGAGGTTATGAAGAAACTGGCAAAAGATAAGATGCTCCGGGCACTCAGCAATGTAGCCTATGCCAAGGGTGATTATGAAAAAGAGATGGAACAGGCTGCTTTGAAGAAAGAAGCCAAGACCATAAAACAGACTTATATCGGGGGAATGTGAGATGGGAGAATTTGATTTTACATACAGTGTACCTGCAAATTTTAATAAACGTGTTGTTCAATTTCTTCAGCAATTCGGAAAAGCTCATGTAGCCCAAGCCTTTCAACGGTGCGAATATGAGTATGAAGATCTTGGTCTGGCTTATTATGCAGGGATGAAAGGTGATAACTGGAATAAAAACGCTCTGGATTTCACATTTGAAGGGGTAGAATCTGACATAGCATTACTACAGTCTTTCGATTCCGTACTGCAAGATGCGATAGGAAAGGCGCTCAAGGCAAGCGAATCGGGACTTCTCGTTCGAAAGGTCTACTATTTTGCTTCTGACAGTACAGCCGAATCCACAATGATTCCGCCATCAAACGAGGAACGATTAAATGCTGATATGGCAGCAGCTCAGAGTGTACTCGATGATTTGATACAGGTGGGAGAACGCATTTGCTTGAACGCTTCGTTTACCGCATCAAGTTCTGAGAACAGCATAAACGACTACTTTAGAGATATGCTTTCTTTTAAGGGATATAACGAAGTAAAAGACCAGACAAGGCATGGCATATCAGCAAGCGGAAAGGATGCAGCAGAGGTTGATATACTCTTGACCAAAGCTGGGCGGGAAATTGCCATATTTGAAGGGCTGAAGCTGGACAGTGTATCAACTGCGTACATTGATGCTCACATTGATAAAGCCGTTGTTAATTACAATGCCCTGGGCACAGCGACCTTTGTTGTTGCATATGTAAACTCTGCGGATTTTGAGTCCTTCTGGCAGAGATATTCCGATCATGTGCAGCAGTACAATTATCCACTCCAGATAAGGAGACCGTTCAATGAGCTACCTTATCCCAATGCGGCAGCTCGGGTTGCAACACTGATCCTTACACGAGATGGGTTTGATTTCCCGGTGTATTTCATCGCTTTTAAGATTAGTTGATAGTTGACATACGGATTCATGTGAAAGGAGGTGCGCTATGCTGAACGATTTTACATGGAATATGAACGGATACATACCGAAGCACCAAGTCAATCCGCACGGTGACGGTATCATCCCCTATGTGGCAGAGCGCATCTTCCAACTGGAACCTGAGCCGCCAGCGGTGGACAGTCTGAACGAATATATCCTGTCTGCTTTGCGGGAAAAGAATCTGCTATATTTTTCGTTCTTCCTGCACCACTACGAGCCGCAGCTCAACAAGCGCATCAAATCCTTTCTCGGCGTGGATGGCGGCGATCTGTACGATACAGACCGTTTTATAGATATAAAGCTCTCCTGCCGGGAGCAAATGCTCCAAAAGCTGATGGACTATAATCCTGCCAAGGGTGCGGAGTATGCTACATACATTTTTCCATTCATTCGGGATGCTATGCTCCGTTTCCGCATGGGAGAAGAAAAATGGTCGGTATCCTCTC
>CAZLBL010000154.1:0-3088 GCA_964557825.1 uncultured Ruminococcus sp. | reverse complement strand
TTTGCCTTTGGTGCCTTGGAGCGCAGCGGAAAGGAATGGTCATAAATATGAAAATACTGGTCATGAACGGTCCCAATCTTAATCTTCTTGGCGAGCGTGAGCCTGACATCTACGGCGGCGAAACGCTGAAATCCATCAACGACGAGATTAACGCCGCCGCAAAGCAGCTTGGCTATCAGGTAAGCTTTTTCCAAAGCAACAGCGAGGGCGGGCTTATCGACAGGCTGCACGAGGCGCGGCTTGACTGCGCGGGGGTGGTGCTTAACGCGGGCGCGTACACCCATTACAGCTACGCGCTGCGGGACGCTATTGCGGCGGTGAAAATCCCCGTGGTGGAGGTTCATCTTTCCAATGTCAACGGCCGTGACGAGTTCAGAAAAACCTCGGTCATCGCGCCTGTCTGCTGCGGAACAATTGCGGGCTTCGGCAAGTACAGCTATATTCTGGGCTTGTACGCGCTGCACAACAGGCTGGGGGTCGCAGATGAATAACATACAAAGGCTTGCGGAAAAGCTTTCCGACACAATGCACGGCGCGCTGATAACCTCGGACGTAAGCAGGCGGTATTTCTGCGGCTTCAAGTCCTCGGCGGGGGTAATTCTTGTGACAAAGGACTGCGCCTACCTCATTATAGATTCGCGCTATTACGACAAGGCGCGCGCCCGCGTTACCGACTGCGAGGTGCTGCTGCTGGAGGATATGCGCAGGCAGCTGCTTGACCTGATGATAAAGCACAATATCACAAGGCTTTCGGTGGAAAGCGCATACATGACCATTGCGGAGTTTGAAAAATATAAAAGCGAACTTTTTTATGCGGAGCTTGACGGCTCGGCGTGGCTGTCGGAGTGCATTTCGGCTATGCGGGTGATTAAATCGGCGGAGGAAGTAAAGCTGATAGTACAGGCGCAGCGCATTGCAGAGGCGGCGTTTGAGCGCCTTCTGGAGCGTCTTCGCAGGGGCATGACCGAGAAGCAGGCGGCGGCGCTGCTGAATTATTTCATCATGGACTGCGGCGCGGACGACCTTTCATTTGAAACCATTGCGGCGTCGGGGGTAAATTCTGCCTCGCCCCACGCTGTGCCTACCGACAAGCCGCTGCAGAACGGCGATTTTCTCACGCTTGATTTCGGCGCGGTGGTGGACGGCTATCACTCCGACATGACCCGCACCCTTGCCATCGGCGATATAACCCCCGAGATGGAGGAGCTTTACAACGCCGTGTTCTATGCAAATCTTGACGGACTTCAGGCGGTGCGCGCGGATATCGGCGGCGCGGTGGTGGACAGCGTTGCGCGCAGCACGCTTAACGGCTGGGGCGGCTACGATAAATATTTCGGGCATGGGCTTGGCCACGGCGTGGGTCTTGAAATCCACGAAGCGCCCACGCTTTCCCGCAAAAGCAGCTCCATGCTGCGCGCGGGCATGATTGTAACCGTTGAGCCAGGCGCGTATATCTCCGGAAAGTACGGCGTGCGCATTGAGGATATGGTTCTGGTGACGGAGAACGGCTGCGAAAACCTGACCCTGACAACCAAGAAGCTGATTAGGGTGTGAGAGCGGTTGCAAAGCAATCGCCCTGCCCGCTTCGCGCGCCGAAAGGCTTCCCCCCCTTTTTGGGGGGAAGCTGTCAGCGCGTTAGCGCTGACTGATGAGGTGTTTGCACAAAGTCTGTTAAATCACAAATTGATATAAGCGCAGCTCCGCGCAAGTTTTTTTGCAAAAATAAAGAAAATTTGCAAAAAGCACTTGAAAAATTCCGCAATATAGGGTAAAATATAAAAGATATGATATTATTGATGGCGGCGCGTCCGCCTTCGCATTAAATTTAATTGGAGGTTCCCTACTATGATTACAGCAGGAGATTTCAGAAACGGCATGACCTTTGAGGAGGACGGCAACGTAATGCAGATTATCGAGTTCCAGCACGTTAAGCCGGGCAAGGGCGCAGCGTTTGTAAGAACTAAGGTAAGAAACGTTATCACAGGCTCTGTGGTTGAAAAAACCTACAACCCCACCGCAAAGTTCCCCACAGCCTATGTTGAAAGAAAGGATATGGAGTACACCTATTCCGACGGCGAGCTTTACCACTTTATGGACCCCGAAACCTATGAGGACGTTCCCGTAAACGCTGCCGACCTTGGCGACAACTTCAAGTTTGTCAAGGAGAACATGGTGTGCAAGGTTCTGTCCTACAAGGGCAAGGTTTTCGGCGTTGAGCCGCCTAACTTTGTTGAACTTCAGATTACCCAGACAGACCCCGGCTTTGCAGGCAACACCGCAACCAACGCAACCAAGCCTGCTACGCTTGAAACAGGCGCAGAAATCCGCGTTCCCCTGTTTATCGACAACGGCGAGATTATCCGTATCGACACCAGAACAGGCGAATATATGGAGCGTGTAAAGTAAGAGAAACGTCGAAAAAGCCCTGTTGGGGCGGCGCTTGAAATGCCCCTGCGGGCGGCGGGCGCGGTTTAGTTCCGTATTTAGGACAGGTTCTGATATTATGGAAAGGATTGATTATTATGACAATCGGCGAAAAGGTTTCCTACATTAAGGGTCTTGCAGAGGGTCTTTCCCTTGACGAAACAAGCAAAGAGGGCAAGATTATATGGGCAATTCTTGATATACTTTCCGATGTTGCGGAAAATCTCAGCGAGGTTGACGAGGAGCTTAACGATGTTGCGGACATCATGACCGACATGGAGGAGAGCGTTTCCGACCTTGAGGACATCGTTTACGATATCGACGACGATGACGATGACGACTACTATGACGACGAGGACGATTTTGAGGACGACCTTGGCGAGCTGTACGAAACCGTCTGCCCCGCCTGCGGAAACAATATCCGTTTCGATTATGAGCAGGCTGCCGCAGGCGCTATGGACTGCCCCAACTGCGGTCAGCATCTTGAGTTTTCTCTTGAAAACGAGGACGACGCAGAATAAGGGCTATGCTTAATCAGCACTGCGCGGGCTTTGGCTTTGCGCGGGATTGAACTAAAATGCAATGGCGGGTCGGCGTTGTGCCGACCCGCTTTTCAATAAGGGGCTTGCCCCGTCATTTAACGTGGCCGTACCGAACGAGTTCG
>CAZLBL010000153.1:0-3101 GCA_964557825.1 uncultured Ruminococcus sp. | reverse complement strand
ATCATTTTTTCTATACTTTTCCGGTATTTTGTCTCACATCTATTGTAACACTACACTTCATACTTGACTTTTGTCGGATAATGATATATAATTAAATTATGATATATTGTTTAATTTTAAGGAGCTTTTTATTATGCAGATGAAATTTCATATTCCCGATTTTAATCAGCATTGGGCGCTTAACCTCAATCTTATAGATATGCTTAAGGCTCACCCCGAGTATTTTTATGACGGTGTTGAGATAGCCTCCTGCTTCGGCTGCTTTCCGCCAGCGCTTTGGAACGGCGGTCGTACATTGGCAGGTTATACAAGCATAAATCAAGTAAAAAATACAATCAGAATGTTTAACGAGCGTGGCGTACCGCTGAGATATACCTTTACCAATCCCACTATTACCAAGGCAGATGTGAACGATAGGTTCTGCAATATCCTTTGTAAATCTGCTGACAATGGTCTTAATGAGATTATCTGTAACTCTCCCGAACTTGAGGAGTATGTTAGGGCAACATATCCCTCGTTCCCACTTATTTCCAGTACCTGCAAGGAACTCAGAGAGCTTGACGGGCTTGTTGCGGAGCTTGAAAAGGACTACAAGCTTGTGGTGCTTGACTACAACTGGAATAACGATTTTGAAAAGCTTGCGCAGATTCCGGAGCAGTACCGCAGCAAGTGCGAAATTCTGATAAATCCCTATTGCGTACCCAACTGTCCAAAGCGCGGCGAGCATTATCGTATTCTTGGCGAGTGTCAGAGAAAGGCAAGCCTTGTAAGACCTACACCGTTCGGCGGCGGCTACGACACATCGCTTGAGGAGGCGTTCAAGGTCAACTGCAAGAACACTTGCTATAATTTCTATATGATACATAAGTATTCCACGTTTGTTCCGCTTGAAAATCTTGCAAAGTATATGGAGCTTGGTTTCAATAATTTCAAGATTGAGGGCAGAACGCTCCTCGCGGCAAACGTTGCCGAAAGCTATGTCTACTATATGGTTAAGCCCGAGTGGAGGGATATAGTAAGACTGGAGCTTATGACAAAGCACCGTAAAGAAAGTCCGATGGCTGTGGAACGCCGCCATGTTATTAAAGATGACGAATGATGCCGAAACTTGTTATTTTTTCATCAATCCATTGAAAAATGCTTTGAATGATAAGTAATTTTATAGAAATTGACTATTGCAAAACAAATTCCCATATGATATACTATACAGTAGGGCAGGTTAAGCCCTGTTGCGTGTTAAAGTATGATTTCTACCTATCAGGAGGATTTTGGCATGAATAATATTGAACTCTGCGAAAAGATTAGCGCGGCTCTTAAGGGCAGCAAGGCAAAGGCAAAGAAATTTGAGGATTTGGTTGCAGTGCATTTCAATCTTCTCGATATTTCCGAAAATATGTATATCGAGGTTAAGGACGGCGTTCTCAGCGTAATGCCTTATGAGTATAATGACAGACAGGCGTCCGTCACCGCTTCCACTGAAACGCTTGAAAAGATTTTTACAGGCACTCTTTCTATGGACGAGGCTATTAGCGCGGGATATGTTAAGGTTGAGGGCGACTGCGCAAAGTTCAAGGCACTTCAGGTCCTTGTTCCCGAAGCTAAGGCAGAGCCGAAGCCTGTTGATAAAAAGGCAGCAGATAAGAAAGCTCCTGCTAAAAAGTGCGCTGCAAAGCCTGAAACAAAGGAAGCCGCTAAGCCTGCTGCTGTAAAGACAGAAGCAAAGCCAGAGGCAAAGGAAGCTACAAAACCCGCTGTTAAGGAAGAAGCTAAGCCTGCCGCAACGGCAGAGGTAAAGGCTGATGCCAAGACCGCTCCCAAGGCAGAAGCAAAGAAGCCTGCCGCAAAGAAGTAATTCAATAAATGATAAAGGAGAATGTCCGCTGTATTCGGCGGACATTTTTTGTGGAATATGAAGAAGGCAGTAGAATTTATTAAGGGCAACGCCGTGCTTGTGGCTGCGTTTGCGGCGGCGCTTATCTCAATGTTTTTTGTGCCGCCAAGCGCGGCATATCTGGAATATATTGATTTTTCGGTGATAATACTGTTGTTCTGCCTGATGGCGGCGGTTGCGGGACTGCGCTCGCTCGGCGTTTTTGACGCGGTTTCTTCTGTGCTGCTTGCAAAAACAGGTTCGGCACGGATTATTGCGTTTATTCTGATGAATTTGTGCTTCTTCCTGTCAATGCTTGTAACAAACGATGTCGCTCTGATAACGTTTGTTCCTCTCACGCTGGGACTTTACGCGGGCGGCGGAATGACGCAGCAGCTTATCATTACAATCGTTATTGAAACGGCTGCTGCAAACCTCGGCAGCATGATAACGCCCATAGGCAATCCGCAGAACCTGTTTTTGTTCAAGCATTACAGCATGAGCGGCACGGAGTTTATTTCGGCGGTGTGGCTGCTTGGCGTTATCAGTTACGCGCTGCTATGCTTTTCGGTTCTGCTTGTAAAAAGGGGAGAGGTAAGCGCGCCGCCAAAGCGCGGAAGCTTCAGCGCAAACCCGCGGTTCTTCCTGTATGCGGCTGTGTTTCTGCTTTGCGTGCTTTCGGTTGCGGGACTTGTAAGCGAGTATATCTGCCTTGCGGCTGCGATTGCTGTAATGCTTATCGCGGATTACAAACTGTTTGCAAAGGTTGATTATTCGCTGCTGCTTACCTTTGTGTGCTTTTTTGTGTTTGTGGGCAATATAGGCAGTATTGACGCTGTACGGCAGCTTGCGGCGCAGCTTATACAGGACAGGGAACTTGTAGTTTCCGCGCTTTTAAGCCAGATTATCAGCAATGTTCCCGCAGCGGCAATGCTTTCGGGCTTTACAGAGAACAGTATACAGCTTATGCGCGGAGTTAATATCGGCGGACTTGGTACGCCTGTGGCTTCGCTTGCAAGCCTTATATCCTATCGTTTCTACGCTTCCTCAGACGCAGCGCAAAAGGGACGCTATATGCGCGTGTTCCTTGCGTTCAATGCTGTAATGCTGGCGATTATGCTTGCGGCGGGCATTGTTATTTCCTGAAAGCTATTGCAATAAATGCAGAATTATGCTAAAATATAACTTAGGCAAGATGTCCCCCGCCTCTTAGGCGGCGGGTTCCATTTAC
>CAZLBL010000152.1:0-3166 GCA_964557825.1 uncultured Ruminococcus sp. | reverse complement strand
TGGCAAAGCCAACCCTTGCCACGTTAAATGACGGGGCAAGCCCCTTATTGAATTAAACAGCACCCCGCCTTAATCCACTTTAAGGCGGGTTTTCGCGTGTTAAATCGGTTGATGTAAATTCTTGCGTTTCTCTATTGACAAACACCATCCTCTCTGCTATAATGAAACAGGCGGTGCAAAATAAATCGCGCAGGTAAATATGGCATGGTCTTGGGGATATTTATGGCTTTGGAAATTAGGCAGGTCGAGGATTTAAGGGAAATATACAAGTATTATTGCGGGATAAAAAGCGCCGTTCCATATTGGTTTGATGTGGATTATCCGCTGTGGCTGGAAAGCTTTGCAGATGATACCGATTATGACGGTGAGAAGATGTTTTCGCAGCTTTTCACCTATGCCGCATATGATGCAGACCGCATTGTCGGCTTTGTGCAGTTTGGTATTTCACGGTATGTATATGACAGCAGCGGCGAAAAGAACCGCGATCAAAGCTGCGGAGTAATAAGGGCGCTGTATTTTAGCAGCGAGTACGATTGCGGAGATAATCTGATTGCCGCGGCAGAAAAGTATTTTGTGCAGCAGCGGCTTACCGCAAAGGCTGCGTTTTTCCATGCTTTGGGCATGACGTGCAATGCAGGCTACGGCAAGCTCTTTTGCGGGCTGCTGCATATTGAAGCCGCGTTGCTGCGCGCAGACTACGTTAGGGAGCATGAAAACGTGTATTACAAGCGAATGCTTACCGAAAACGACAAACCCGACAATAAGGTTACGACACTGTACGGCGGCATAAATCCCAAAGGCTTGCAGGAGTTTACGGTAAGCGCTGACGGAAAGCCTGTGGGCGCGGGCGTACTGGTTTATCTTCCGCAGGGCGGAATTTGCTATCTTAAGTGGATTTATATTTATGACGCCGAGCAGGGAAAGGGTTACGCTTCATCGGCGCTTTGCAGTATTTTTGCCGACCTTTACCGCGATGGCATACGCAGGCTTGATACCGATACGGCGGACGGCAACATTATTGCACAAAGGCTTTATGAAAAAGTCGGCTTTGCCGATATGGGGCGCACCAGAAGTTATTTTAAACAATTCTGAATGGGTTTCGGGAACGAGAGGAGTATTTAACTATGAACAACAAATCAATCTGCGGCGCAAACTGTGCTGAATGTCCGTCAAAAGAGATATGCAGGGGCTGCGCCGAAACAAACGGCTGCCCGTTCGGCAAGCAGTGTTTTTTTGCGAGGTACATACAGCTTGGCGGCATGGAAGCCTATCTTGCTTTTAAAAAGGGTCTGATAGATGAAATAAACGCCTTGAATATTGAGGGCATGGAAAAGATTACGGAGCTTTATCCCATGGTGGGGGATTTTATTAATCTTGAATATCCGCTTCCGAACGGTGGAACAGCGAAATTTCTTAACAACGATGAGATGTATTTCGGCGCGCAGGCGGCAAATCTGCTTGACGACAGCCGAAAGACCTGCTTTGGTGTGACTGCAAGGGAAAGCTTTCTGCTGATATGCGAGTATGGAGAGAATTGTGCAAATCCTGAGATTGTGGTTTACAAAAGACGGTAAGGGAGTGCGCAATGGCAACTTCAAGGGAATATCTTGACTATATTCTTGGACAGCTAAGCCTGCTTGACGGAATAACCCACCGGCAGATGATGGGCGAGTATATGATTTATTATCACGGCAGGATAGCGGCGTATCTGTGCGATAACCGCCTGCTGATAAAGCCGGTTCCAAGCGCGGTAAGGCTTATGCCTGATGCAGCTTATGAGCCGCCCTATGAGGGCGCAAAGGATATGCTGCTTTGCGATAACACCGATGACAGAGAGTTCCTTAAAACGCTGTTTGAGGCTGTGTTTGACGAGCTGCCCGAGCCAAGGAGGAAAAAGTGATTATGCAGACAATAATATTACAGCTTGAAAGCGAGATGTGGCGCTGCGCCAAGTTGGGTGATAGGGCGGGATTTGAATGCCTTGTGTCGAAAAACGCCATCATGGTCTGCGGTGGATATCGCTGCACAGGCGCGGAGTACGCCGCGCTTATTTCAGATTTTGGCATTGATGACTTTGAGATAACTGATTTTGAGCTTGTCTGTCAGACCGATACAACCGCACAGGTGCATTACATAGTCAGAACAACAGCTTCTGCGCCCGAAAATGCAGATTTGGCGGGCTTGTTTCATGTTACCTCAACGTGGAGAAAATCGGGCGGCGAATGGCGGCTGGTGTTTAATATGGATTCGAGGATTGCGGAGAAATAATTATGTCAATGTGGAATCCGTGGCGAGGCTGCAGAAAATGCAGCGAAGGCTGCCGTTATTGCTATATACACAAAGGTGATGCAAAGCGTGGAGTTGACACAAGTATTGTTGAAAAAAACAAAAGATTTCGCCAAACCGATGGAACGCTTATGAAATGGTTTGAAAAAAATATTGATGATGTTGAAATATATATCACATAAAAATGCTCTAGAACACCAGACCCGCTTGCACGCTTTGCAGCGAAATATGACCACTAAGGCTAAAGGAGTGCATTATCAATGGAAATAATCGAATATTTCAAAAATCAGGACAAAGGTTGGATTAAGAAAATCCGCAAATGCGACTGGGGCAGTGCGTGGTTTCTTGCCGATTTGCTGGAGCGGGAAAAATTCCAGGAAACAGTTGGCGGCGGCGAGCTTTTTATTATGGCTGACGGGGACAGGCTTGCAGCCTTTGCAACGCTTGCTCACAAGGACTGCATAAATGATGACAGTCTTTTCCCGTGGATAGGCTTTGTATTTACCGCTCCCGAATATCGAGGACACAGATACAGCGGCGAGGTGATAGATTACGCCTGCAACAAAGCGAAAAACCAAGGCTATAACAAGGTATATATTGCAACCGACCATATCGGATTTTATGAAAAATACGGCTTTACCTATATAGAAAACCGCATTGATATTTACGGCGAGGACGGCAGGATTTATTACAAGGACATTTAGCAGCAGGAGGAAGCAAATGCAGGAAATAATTATGACACCTATCGGCTATGTCGAAAACAATGTGCAGGCTAAAAAGGACGTTTCTTGGGGCGGAGATATTTCGAGAATTGTGCTGGAAAAAGAATATTCAATAAGGGGCTTGCCCCGTCATTTAACGTGGCAAGGGTTGGCTTTGC
>CAZLBL010000151.1:0-3210 GCA_964557825.1 uncultured Ruminococcus sp. | reverse complement strand
CTTATAAAAAATATTAATAGCAAATTACGCACTTAGTTGCGGAATCAAGGATATCCAAATTTTTTGGCAAAAGATCTCACTTGTTCCAAGTCTAATGGGTTTACCTTCAAATGCCAATATCGCTGTGCTTCCGGCTTCTTAGCAACATATGAATTGTCCGGTCCATAATATACAAACCATGCTATCATCCCTGTGCTAACAAGCAAGAATGCGATTAACACTAATGACAGTTTGATAATATTCCTCTTTCTCACGTTGAATACAAATTATTCGATTGACAATTGACATCCCTGCAAGGTAGTCTACTTCATGGTGCAATCTCAGCAGACAAACAGGTTCCTTGCCAATAGTATTATGCCTAAAACACTCATAATGACACCAACTCCAATCCGAAACCTCTTTTCAGATTTTGAATACTTCGGATTGTCTTGAATGTCATCATAAATATGATGTACGCCTAATAAAAGGCAACCTGTTGCTACAAACATGCTACCCATTCTTCAGTTTATTTAGTTCAAAATATTTTATTACCACATCCGCAGCCCGACTGTCAAGCCCCACATATGGATTGACATTGATAAGATGTTCTGCCACAGGAGAATCAAAGTAATCGGCACTCATGTCATCTATAATAACGTATCGTATGTCATTTCCGCCATGTGCTTCAAGCCATGCTGTGATTTCCTCGCTACGACTGCCTATTAGGTTTGGTGTTACACCGACGACCTTCTCTGGTAGCTTGCGATGCTTCCACATTTCCTGCAACCGATCCAAACTCATGTCCAACTTCCATGAGCTGGTAACCACGATGTCGGCATTCGTGGCAGCGATTATCTTCCTTAGATTCTCAATACACTGCTCATCAAACAGAAGACCATATTCATCAGACAGAGCCTGTCTTTCCTTAGTCAGGCTTATCTTCAAGAAACTGGTATCCATGACACCATCGAAGTCCAGGAATATGATGTTCTTCTTTGCCATTCTATAACTTTATGACTTGTATCTCGAAAAGGTTAACAACTATCTTGCATTTATTACGCATTCATACCAAAGTCTCTATAGCCATTTCGCATTTGTTCTCATTCCCAACTCTACTGCCTCACCAACAATGGCTATTTCGCCAAGACGATAGTGGCGAGTATGCTTCTTCTTTTTCCTTACTGTGACTCCAGCGAGATTAGCAGTTCTCAGGAGCTTGCTGCGAAACTCCCAATCGCCAAAGTAAGTGGAAGCACCAAGGATAAAGGCTGTTCCTGACGGACTAAGACCATTCACAATAGGACCGGCATCGGGGTCAAAGTCAAACTTGGGACTTTTATCCAAATATTCAACGATGCCTGTCAGCAAGCCTTCACGACGGAGAGTCCTACACATTTTATCGTATTGCTCCCTTGCAAAGTCTTCGTCAACAAGTGTAAGATAGCTTGTGCTCAGTGCAGCATACGAGCCTCTTACATATTGACGTATGTGTTTGGCATATTGATTATAGAGAGCCGTTAGTAAGCCGGTCTTCTTATCAATCCATTGCCGTTGTGCCTTTTCTACCCAATATCCTATAGTCTCTGCATAGCGGTTGTCGCATATCTTACCATAATTTGAGAGGGCTACAAGGGTAACAAGCATGTCTGGCAAGAAAACTGTGTGGCCTGGAAACGACGGAAGATTCAAATCCGGACTCTGAAGCATACGTCGATGGAGTGTGTCGCAACAACGTATGAAAAGCGTCTCGTACTCTTGAGATGCACCGCCAGCAAGGAGATAGTTGCTTATAGACCAAGCGAGAAGGCTCAGATATGTCATGTGGCTGTTATTCCCATTCAAAGTGGTTATGGCATCCTCGCCCCATTGATTGGTATCATAACTCATGACTTCTGGTGACATGATTACCGGAATTACCTTTTCTAATCTTTCTACGCACAAGTTTTTCTGCTCAGGATAAAGTCTGCTGATATTGTATAGACCAAACGACAGGAACGCACACGAATAGATAGCCCATTCCGCTTCAAAGTGTGGGCCAAGCATCTGTGGCATCTCAGCAATCAACGGTCTCGGCTCTACGATAATCTTGCCGCATAGCCAGTTGGCGCGTTCAAGAATCTCCATTTTCTCTTCTTCCCAAGAACTTTCATTTCTCATTGGTACTTGCGAGTGTGCAGTTAGCATCTGCCATGGAACAGATGCCAACCATTTCGTGACCAGCTTCACTTCATGAGCAGAGACAGAGCCACCTATTTGCTTTATATCCTTTATTATGCCCATTACCTTGAACTTTTTATGAGCTATAATCTAAGTATTGGATTATCTTGTCTGTAGTTTCAGCATCAAGTCCAACGTTTGGATTGACTGAAAACAGATGTTTGGCAAAATGAGGGCTGAAGAAATCAGCTGGCATGTCATCAATGATAACATACTTTCCGATCTCTGCCTCATGCTCTTCTAACCATGCTTCTATCTCGTCATCAACGTAGAAGTTTATGTCAGGAGTCTTGCCGATTACGTTGCCCGGCATTTCTCTGACTTTCCACATCTCCTGCAGATATTCGACGGACATTCCTATCTTCCATGAACTGTGGATAACAATGTCTGCATGAGAGGCATCAATTATCTTACCCAAGTTCTTTACTGGTTCTTCATCGAACAAGATACCATACTTGTCCGTCTTAATCCCCCTTTCTCTCTTCTTTACGCGTGTCTTCCTCCATAGGTAGTTGCAATGCCGTGTCCATCACGCCATCAAAGTCGAGGAATATGATTTTCTGCTTCATAGCTCGTATGTCATCTTATTGTCTGTTCTCTCTTATATATTCCATAAACTATAATTATTCCTCCAATAAGGATGACTCTTTGTACGTAACTGTTGAGCCAACACTGGAATATGGTCGCAAATGCCATTCCTCCTGCAAAGATGATAATTCCGACAATCAACCATAAATATGATTTGCTGATAGCACGTTGCTTCTGCTGCTTAGTGAGGTCATCAATCACTAAGGTGACATCTTCTTTGAAGTAGCCTTGTCCTATGAGTTCTTGAAACACAGCATCCCAGTCCCCTCCATTTTCTTCATAGATTTTGACGGCGAGGTTGTTAATCTCAATGAATTTCGGCTTTATGTATTTTTTTTCGTGTCTATCGAAAAGCATAATAGAATTATCCTTAACTGAACTTTCGCAAGTTCCAAACCACATGTATAATTTAAGAATATTTTAAAA
>CAZLBL010000150.1:0-3249 GCA_964557825.1 uncultured Ruminococcus sp. | reverse complement strand
GAACACCCATCAGATGAAAAAACCAATCTTATTGAAACAACGGCTATGCCTGTTCTCGAACAAAACGAGCCTTTCTGCGCAAAAACACTTTGCAATGAGTTTGCTGACAATGCAGACAGCTTCTTTGCCAAATACACTGACAAAAGATTTGAGGTTACGGGAATTGCCAAAAAGGTAGGTCCCGATATCCACCTGAAGCCATCTATCGAAATATCCGACAGTATAAGCGGTGCAGCTTATGCACTTGTAATCTTCCCGACAGATGAACATTACAGCAAGGTAAACATCGGCGATACTGTAACTGTTCGTGCAAATTATCTCGTAATGAGCAATCACTACGGACTTGTGATGAAGTTCAGCGAGCTTGTTTCGGTGACGCAATGAGCAGGGTAACATTGAATTATCCGTTGTTTGACGGAGAAAAGATTATCGAAGACGCGTCGGTAGTTATTGAGGACGGTATCATCTCCTCCATAACTCACGCAGAAAATGCCGACAGTAATTGCCTTTTGATGCCGGGGCTCATAGACGCACATACGCATATGACAAATATGCAGCAAGTGCGTGAGATGCTCCGAAACGGAATTGCGGCAACCTGTGATGTGTCCGCACCGCCTTCCCTTACTGCCAGTTCAGAGCCGTTTGTGATTATTCCCTCCGCAGGCATGACGATGGGAACGCTTGATGGCAGAGGTTATGTGAAAAAGTCGATAGAAAACGGCGCTGAATATATCAAGGTTTTGCTTTTTGAGCCTAACCTTTTGCCTGCTCCGATACTGAAAAGCATATGCAATTGCGCCCACGAAAACGGCTTGAAGGTGGCTGTTCATGCCACAAGCGTTAAATCGGAAAGAATGGCGATAAACAGCGGAGCTGATATCCTGCTCCACGTTCCGATGAAAGAAGAACTGCCGAAAGAGCTTGCAGAGGAAATTGCCGAGCGCGGCGTCGCTGTTGCGCCGACGCTAATTATGATGGAAGCCTTCGCTCACAGCGGACGAAACGGATATCTTCCCGAACACTATACAAATGCGCAGAATGCCGTCCGCACACTCCATGCCTGCGGAGTAACTATTCTTGCCGCGACAGACGCTAACATCGGCTCTTTTGCACCGGCAGTGTCATACGGTAATTCTCTCCATAAGGAGATGGAACTGCTTTGTAAGGCAGGATTGAGCTGTACCGAGGTGCTGCAAAGTGCCACCAAAAATGCAAGCGAAGTGTTTGGCATTGACGGACTAGGCTCTGCTGCGGTCGGCAAGAAAGCAACTCTTATTTTGGTTAATGGCAGACCCGACAAGGATATTGCGGCTGTCAGTGACATCAGACATTTCCTTATAAACGGAGAGCAGACAATATGAAAATAATCACGATAGAAGAACACATACCGCTGAAAACGCTCGGAACAGCACTTGCCAAATACACATCGGAGGACGCATTGCGGACTGCTGCGGCAGGCTCGCCCGAACTTCCGTATTATCCCGACGCTGAGCTTTATAGCAATATAGAAAAGCGTATACGGAATATGGACGAACACGGCATAACAAAGCAGATACTTTCCGCTCCCGTCTGCACGCAGCTTCTCCCCTCAAATGAAGCAGGCGTTGTGAGCGAAGCCAACGATGAACTGGCAGAAATCGTGAAGTCGCACCTAGACCGCTTCGGAGCATTTGCCGTGCTGCCGTGGAAAAACATCAACGCTTCTGTCAAGGAAATCGAGAGAGCCGTCACAAAGCTTGGCTTTTGCGGCATTATACTCGCAGGGAGAGCTTCGGGTGAGGACGCGTTTCTGGACGACAAAGAGTTTGTGCCGATATTGCAGGCGGCAGAGCATTTTAACGCACCGATTTACATTCACCCTGCACCGCCTGCGGCAAGTGTGCAAAAGGCTTATTATGACGGTCTTGGCGACAGGCTCAGCGCAAGGCTCGCGCTCTACGGCTGGGGCTGGCACAACGAAGCGGGCATACAGGTGCTTCGCTTGATTTTGTCGGGGACGTTTGACAGGTTCCCGAAGCTGAAGGTTATCGCAGGGCATTGGGGCGAGATGGTTCCCTTCTTCCTCTCACGGCTTGACCAGGCATTGCCGCAGGCGGTTACAAACCTCAAAAAATCCATTACCGAAACGTTCAGAGAAAATGTTTATGTAACTCCAAGCGGCATTTTCGATTATCCGCAGCTTAAATTCTGCGCAGAAGTGCTTGGCGCGGACAGGATTATTCACTCGGCGGACTATCCGTTTATCCTTAATGACGATGTGCTTGCGTTTATCGAAAACGCTCCGATAACGGATAATGAAAAAGAACTTATCGCATATAAAAATGCGGAAAGAATATTTGGGATTTAGTACAAAGGAGAAACAGTATGAACACATTAGAAGCAATTCACAGCAGAAGCTCCATTCGTAATTTTAACGGAGAAAGTATTTCGGAAGACAAGCTTTCCGAAATACTTCGTGCGGCTTACGCTGCGCCTGTCGGCAGAGCCATGTATGACACATTGAGTCTGACGGTTATCGAAAACAAGGATATTCTCGCAAAATGGGAAAAAGCTATGGCAGACGCTGTCGGAAATCCCGATATGCACCCGTTTTACGGCGCACCGACAGTAATCCTTGTATCTTCGGCTATGCCGAACGCTCCGATGAATAACGTAAACTATTCAAACGCTGCTACTCTGGTACAGAATATGGCTCTTGCTGCCACTGAACTAGGTGTTGGCGCGTGCCATATCTGGGGAGCTGTCGGCGTACTGAACGGCAATACGGAGCTTATAAAAGAACTGGGTGTTCCGGAAGGCATGGTTCCCTGCTGCGCTGTTGCGCTCGGTGAATTTGACGGCGGATATGAACTGCGTGAAAACATAGAAAACCGTATTGCTACAAATTATGTGAAATGAGAGGTAAAAATATATGCCTGAACTAAACAGACTCGGACTCGGCTGTATGGGAATGTCCAATCGCCGAAACCCCGAAAATTCCGTTAAAACCATTCATAAAGCCCTTGACAGCGGAATTGCGCTTTTCAACACGGGTGAATTTTACAATTCGGGCGAAAGCGAAATGATTGTCGGAGAGGCAATGAAGGGCGTTCCGAGGGACAACTATTTTCTGTCGGTAAAATTCGGCGTTCTGCCGCAGACGGGCGGCGGTATCTACGGACTTGACGTAAAGCCTTTCAATATCAAGGGACACCTTGCCTACTCGCTTTCAAGGCTCGGCATGGACTATGTTGACCTCTACCAGCCTGC
>CAZLBL010000149.1:0-3325 GCA_964557825.1 uncultured Ruminococcus sp. | reverse complement strand
TGCGATGTTAGCACCAAACGGAGCGTAAATGCGGGGTGTTTGCACCAAAAGTACGCTGTTACCGCAGTTGCAGGGTGATGTTCTTTGTGTCTTTGTCGGTCAGTACTGCGCCCTTGGCGATCAGGATATAGCCATTCTGATGCTTGTTGTAACGAGCATAGGGTTTTACTGTGTCGTGAGGCAGCATGTATGCCTCCTTCACTCCAAAATGCTCATCGAATATTACAACGATCAGGTAATCGAATTGGTTGTCGTCATAGTTTCTGATCACGTTCAGCGCTCTGCTTTGTACCGATGCTGCGCCGCGCTCCCACCGGCTTTTCACCTGATAGCGCAAACCCGTTTTGGGATCATACGCATCGTAACCCTTTTGCGAATTATGCTCCAGCACGAAACCTAGCTTTTCTGCCACCAGCCATTCTGCGTAATCGCCAACAGGGCTGTTATATGTACGCACCACATTACGGCTGTTCAGCTCTGCGAGTATTTCGGCGTACATGTTCATTAGCTCGATAGAGCTTTTATCATCCATTTCCATAATCAGCTCTCATCGACTACATCCTCTTCATATACACACACCTCATAGCATACGCCTCGTACGCTGTGGCCATCCTGAATTGAACGATGACGATAAAAATGAGGAATAACTTGCGTAATACGAAAATCGGTTTCTTTTAACGCGTCCGTTATTTGCTTAGCGACATCCATTTTTCTTCCGAGGCCAAAAATGTATAGGGTTTCAGTGCCTTGGGATAGGGATGTGCTCATGTGCTTGAGATACGGGCGAAGTCCGCTCTGTGCAAATGTTCTTGAATTAGCCGTCAAGAAAACGTGTATCTTAAAGTATTCGCGGTTAAATTGGAATTCATCCAAATCACTTACACCGCCCATCGCTATACGGTGAAGATATGTCAGTAGCTCCTTGGATTCTGCCACCAAAAGGGGATCTGGCTGATCGGGGTATATCTTGCGAGCCGCTTTTGCATACTCATTAAGTAGGATGTTAAGAAACATACCGTTTTTGTCAATGACTTTCAGTCGCTCAAAAATATCATTGGCGTCCGAATCGCTTTCGACTGCAGGAAGCAAGATATTATCATCGAAATAATCCAAAGCATCTGCATCACCATTTAATACCAGCAATCTACTCACAGACAACTTGGATATATCCATTATCTTGGGATCTATATATCGCTTTGCACGAGGCAACAGAGCCTGCCCCACATATGCATTAACTGCTGTAACATAGTTTTTATGCGGATTCGGATTTTGCGACATGCGAATTATTACCTGATTATTCTGAATGAATGTTTCAGCACTTTCCTCTTTCACCCAATCAATTTTGAGGTCGGACACCATAACATGCTGCCCCATGGAACGAAAAGCTTTAGCGGATTTTAATACCCGTCCTCGAATAGAGTTGGAGATAGTCCCTTTCCGCGCGGTTCTTGAAACGGATGAAAAAGCCTTCTGAATGTATGATAGGAGTAGAACGATTTTATCAACATTGATAATGCATACAACCAAAACGATAATACCTACAATCACAGGTATACCAATGTTTAATAATGAAGCCAACTCCTTGATTTCACTTGCCGTCATTTGTATCGCCTGCCTCCACCATAGAATTTAAGCACATGTGTGAGTCGCACGAAAAAGCTATTTCGCCATTCATAGGAATGATCGCGCCAAGATTTTCAAGGGTTATTCCTTTCTTGCAAAACGAGCAAGCGCATTGACCGTCACGGACTTTATCGTAAACACCCAGCGAAGATAATAGCGCAGTCAAGTCATCATCGTGGACTGCCTGTAAGTGATTATCCTTCATTGTTGAATACCTCCGAGGTATATTTTTATTCATTATACCACATCTCCTTCCATTTTTCAACATTTCTCGTTGGAATAACACAACATCTTGTGCTTTCTATGTGAAAAGCCTATCTATATACAGGCGAAAAACACTGAGAAGTTGCACTATTTAATGCAACTCTCAGTATAATTATATGCATAATTATGTCCCAAAACCGTATGGTTAACGTGTATACGCCTGCTCCAGTATACCGCCGATCCGCAGGTGGATTTCCAGCCGGTCATCGTACACTACGATTCTGTCGGTGATCTGGCGTAGCACCACCGCATCGGTGGTATCCATCTTTTCGCCGCTGAGGATGTGTTCTTTGAAGGTATCCATCCAGTATTTCACTTCCGCGAATCGTCCTGCCGTCGCTTTGAGTTCCCGCTGCCGTTCCTGCAGCTCGTCCATCTGCTGGCTGTAGGAGATGATTTTGATCTCATAGTCCATCTCACTCACCGCACCCTGCTGCTGGGCTTTGTGGAGGGCGAGGACGGCTTCCTGTATGGCTATGATGTCCTGCTGTACTCGATCCAGTTCCGCGTGGTTACCAGCCTCCATAACCTCTGCGCAGCTTTCCTCTACCACATCCAGCACATCATCCATTCCGTCGAATGCAGCTCGGATAGTGCGCTCCAGCACATCCTCGTTGATGTGGTGGCTGTCGCACACTGATCTGCCGTTGCTGATCCTGTTGGTACAGCCCCATGCTGCGACGCGCTTGCCACTGCCGACAGTCCGCACGTGCCTACGCAGCCTATGACCGCAGGTGCCGCATACCAGCAGCCCGCTGAATGGGTATTTGCTGGTGTATCGGCTGCTGCCGACGGATGTATCCTTTTCATCCCTGCGGCGCTGCATTTCTGCCTGCGCCATGTCAAACATCTCCTGCGTGATAATCGCCGGATGCGTGTTCTCTGCGTAGTACATGGGCGACTGGCCGGTGTTTTTCATTCTGCGCTTGGATAGCACGTCCGGCTTGAATGTTTTTCCGAGGATGGCATTGCCGGTATATTTCTCGTTTTTGAGGATACCCAGCACCGCGTTCGGCCGCCATTGTGTGCTGCCGCGTTTGGTGGTGATGCCGTCTGCCTCCAGTTCTCGGCAGATCTGTGGGACAGGGATACCGGCAAGGTATTCGCGGTAGATGCGAAGCACCGTCTCCGCTTCATCCTCTGCAATCACATATTCACCGGCGCTGCTTTTCTTGTAGCCCAGCACCATGCCGGTGTTCAGGATAACCTCACCGTTCTGGAATTTCTTTTGATAGCTCCATTTGATGTTGGTGGACATGGTTCTGGACTCCTGCTCGGCCATGGCTGCGAGAATTGTCAGTAGCACTTCACCACCAGGTGTCATGGTGTCTATGTTCTCGTTCTCAAAGTACACGCTGATACCGAGATCTTTGAGTTCCCGAATATAGTTGAGTGCGTCCACGGTGTTTCTGGCAAAGCGGCTGATGGATTTGACCAG
>CAZLBL010000148.1:0-3372 GCA_964557825.1 uncultured Ruminococcus sp. | reverse complement strand
GCGTATACGGGTATCTGGTGTATCTTCTCGGGCGGGATTATGGCAGAGATGTTGGTTTGTGGGTGTTTGTGTTCTTCTATCAGCGCCGACTTTGATATACCAAAATAATTAGCTAATTTCTCTATTTTATCAATTCTAGGGTATTTTTTAGCAGAAAGCCACTCACTTAAAGTAGAATACTTAAAATCCAAATCGTCACAAAGTTTGTACCTGTCAATTTTTTTCTTAGACATATAAGAAGATAAATTCTTAGCGAATATTTCCTTGTTGCCTATGTTTGACATATAATCACTTCCTTCCAACAATCATTATACACTCAAAGAGTAAAAAAGTCAATATTTTTTTGAAAAAAGTGCTTGACATTACGCTTAAAGTGTGATATTATATAATTACACTAAAAGCGTAATAGAAAAGAGGTGATGCAATTATGGCAATAACATTAAAAGCAGCCAGAGTAAATAAAAGACTTAAACAGGCACAGGCTGCTAAGCTACTCGGTGTAAGCCTTAGCACTCTTTCAAAATGGGAAAGGGGAAAGAGTTTCCCGTCAGTAAAGCACATACCCAAGATTACCGAAGTTTATGGTATCGAATACGATGACATTATTTTTTTACCGCAATGTTACGCTTAAAGCGGAAACATAGAAAGGAAGCGACACAATGAAGACAATGAAGAAACGAAAGCGGCAATTACGCAGAATGAAATCAGAGTTATCTGCTCTCAGTGAGCGGGTAGCTGAGCTTGAAAGCAAAGCAACGGTGAATTCGTTTTATTTCGGAAAGCTGGATTTCCCAAGTTATGTACAGCTGACGGAAAAGGAAATGAACAGGCTGAAAAATGACCGCCCGTAATGCAAACGGACGGTCTGAGATTAGAGTTCTTCAAGGTATTGTACTATTTTCTTGCGAAATTCGTCTAACGTATAAAATGTTTGCCGTGCAAGCTCGTTGATATCATGCTCGGTGACTGGGTTGGCTGAACCCTCATCGTAATTAGTACGTATTCCGCTTGAAAAATCGTCCATTGCCTTTTCTAGAAAGCTATTAAGTTCGGAAATAGTCATTTTATTCACCCCCTCTCATTGCCATTATAGCACAAGAGGGGGTACAAAATCAACAAAAAGAAATGAGGTAAAAGACAATGGCAGCAACTAAAGCTACGATAGTTTTAACGAACGGTCGGGAAATAGTAGTGTATGAGCACAAGAACGGCTTATCTATATACACGGAAGATGGGTGCGCAAAAGTGCGTAGGCTCAAATGTGATAATAGTTACACAATTATAGCGATTATCCCAATCACACAGCTTGCATATGTTTTATTGGTTTAAGAAAGGACGGGACACAATGAAGACAATGAAGAAACGAAAGCGGCAATTACGCAGAATGAAATCAGAGTTATCTGCTCTCAGTGAGCGGGTAGCTGAGCTTGAAAGCAAAGCAACGGTGAATTCGTTTTATTTCGGAAAGCTGGATTTCCCAAGTTATGTACAGCTGACGGAAAAGGAAATGAACAGGCTGAAAAATGACCGCCCGTAATGCAAACGGACGGTCTGAGATTAGAGTTCTTCAAGGTATTGTACTATTTTCTTGCGAAATTCGTCTAACGTATAAAATGTTTGCCGTGCAAGCTCGTTGATATCATGCTCGGTGACTGGGTTGGCTGAACCCTCATCGTAATTAGTACGTATTCCGCTTGAAAAATCGTCCATTGCCTTTTCTAGAAAGCTATTAAGTTCGGAAATAGTCATTTTATTCACCCCCTCTCATTGCCATTATAGCACAAGAGGGGGTACAAAATCAACAAAAAGAAATGAGGTAAAAGACAATGGCAGCAACTAAAGCTACGATAGTTTTAACGAACGGTCGGGAAATAGTAGTGTATGAGCACAAGAACGGCTTATCTATATACACGGAAGATGGGTGCGCAAAAGTGCGTAGGCTCAAATGTGATAATAGTTACACAATTATAGCGATTATCCCAATCACACAGCTTGCATATGTTTTATTGGTTTAAGAAAGGACGGGACACAATGGAAATAGGCTACAAACAGGCATTGCGTATAACGATACGCGCCAAGGACGGCAGACCGTTAGCGGTGTTGACTGACAGCAAAATCATGAAAAGCGATGAAATCGAAGTCGAGGTTGAGCGCCCCGAGGTTGATTATGCAACGCTTGACGATATTGAGAAGATAGACAGTCCGATACTGCTCCCAAGACAGATTGCAGGCTATCTGAAATGCGCTCAGTACACCATCAACTGTCAAGCTATGCAAGACCCATCAAAGCTTGGCTTCCCTGTTATAATGGCAGGCTCACGCGTCAAGATACCGAAAGATGGCTTCTTGAATTACTGCCGCGGTCTTGCAACAAATAAGATATGATTATGGAGGATACATAATGCAAAAGAAGAACCCTAACGCGGCGCTTGACAAGATAGTAGCCGCAGCAGAAGCCGAGGGGCTAAGCTACGGAAAATATGTAGCCAAGCACGAAAGCGCGGTGTACAATTACCCCAGAAAGCGCAGACGTATAAAGGAGGACAAGCAATGCGCAATAAAATAGCCGCCGCGCTTGTGATTATCGGCATAGCGATAACCTTTGACGCCTGCGCGCAAGCGGAATACGCCATGATTTGGCGGGATATGTTCTTAATGCAGAGCGGCTTCGGAATGCTGCTTGCGCTGGTAGGCTTATTTGTTGGCGGCGCGTTTTCGGAGCATGACGAGCGACCGCCTGAACCCAAAGAAAAACGCCGCCCATGAACTGGCACATGAAGCGGCGCAAACAAAATGTTATTACAGTGCTATTTTAGCACAGAAAGCGAGAATTGTCAAGTGAAAGACGAATATAAAAGCAGAGTTTACACCGACCGTCCATCATACGCGGACGCGGAATCCCCAGATAAATTCCAAGCGATAATGGGTATTATCGCAACGCATTTAGCGCAGCACCCGAAAGCAATATGCAGCTATTCGGGCGGTGCGGACAGCGATATAATGATAGATTTGATTGAGCGCACACGCACATGGTTTCCGCATTTACCGCCTGTAAAATATGTGTTTTTTAACACGGGACTCGAAATGCAGGCAACCAAAGACCATGTTAAAGCGACAGCCGAGAAATACGGAGTAGAAATCGAGGAAGTCCGCCCGAAAATCGGCATTGTACAAGCTTCTAGACAGTACGGGCTGCCGTTTGTCTCTAAGATAATGTCGTCGGGGCTGTCGGAGTGGCAAAAGAAAGGCATACCGTTATCAATCGCCGAGGAGTATGCACTCGCCGAAGATAAAGCTGCAAAGAGAGCGGAATTGAAAGCGCGCTACCCGAAATGTGAAAGCGTTATCAATTTTCTGTGCTGCTGCAATTCC
>CAZLBL010000147.1:0-3392 GCA_964557825.1 uncultured Ruminococcus sp. | reverse complement strand
CTCACCACGGTGAGCCTGAGTTCGGCGCAGCTGTGAAACCCATCTGTGCTGAGAGCGAGTTGCTCTCCCAGATCGACATGATCGACAGCCGGATGGAGATTTATCGAGAGACTTTGCAAGATCTCCAGGTTGGCGAAGTGAGCAATCGGATCTTCGCCCTGGAAAAGAGAGTATATAGGCACTTCTAACCGGAGGAGGGATCACATTGGAATTTGCCTTGAATGCAGACAAGCAGCGCATTCACGCAACAGACGCCGAGAAGGAATGCGAATATTTCTGCCCCATTTGCGGAGGAAATGTGATCCCTCGTCAGGGTGAGGTAAACGCCTGGCACTTTGCCCACCAATCCTCCTGCGTGGATGATTGGAAGTACGATATGTCAGAATGGCACCGGGCGTGGCAGGAGCGTTTTCCCACAGATACCCGAGAGATTGTCGTGGAAAACAAGGGCGAATGTCATCGTGCTGACATCCTAATTGGCAGATATGTTATTGAGTTTCAGCATAGCCCAATCTCAGCCGGGGAATTTGAGGAACGGAACAGTTTCTACACGAAGGCTGGCTATAAAGTTATTTGGGTTTTTGATGAAACCGATGCCTTCGCAAATGAGTATATTTCAGGTAGTGCAGATGATAACAACAAGTTCATTTGGAAATGGCCTAATCGAGTTCTATCCTCTGTTGTGCCGCAGCATTCCACCGACATTGCCATCATTCTGCAGCTTACTGAGGAAGACGATGATGATAACTGT
Organism: uncultured Ruminococcus sp.; assembly: GCA_964557825.1. Taxonomy (GTDB): domain Bacteria; phylum Bacillota; class Clostridia; order Oscillospirales; family Ruminococcaceae; genus CAG-115. The sequence goes on along the minus strand of CAZLBL010000147.1, from coordinate 2,641 downwards.
GATTGGCTCGTGAAGGTGGAATGGGCGATCACCGATGACGATGGCTATGCGGACTATCGCCGCTTCTTCATTGACAACGATTTTGCCCCAGATCTCTTTTCCTCGTCTGGCTTGCGTGACATTATGTTGAATAAGCGCAAGCGTTTCGATTCCTTTCTCCGAGATCACCGACCTTATGACCCGAAATGCAGCCGGATCAAAGGAAATCCACGGGATTGGTATATGTGCCCGAAAACACATGATTGGCACAACAACCAATGCAGGGAATGTCGGCACAATCTAATTAACGAGTTCCGGAAAGGAAACGACTATCGACAAGGCGGCTTGTTCTTCTACTGTGCTTATCCTCGAATTATCCATGAGCCGGATGAGTACGGCGAGGTGCATCTCCCATCCATTCGATTTTAAGGAGGATTACCACATGAAAAAGGAATATGATCCCAGCGTAAAAGAGGGCATTGAGCGAGTCATGAGCGTTTTCTCTGACTATATCAAGACAACCCCTTACTTTGACATCGTATGGTCTGATAAAGTCGGGTATATCTATATCAGCATCGAGAACTGTCGCGGTATGGTTGGCGATATGGATTGCATCGTACTGGACGATCCGGAGGAACTTCTGGATAAGCTGCTTAATGAAATGGCAGTCGATATTATGGAGGAAAGCGGCCATACTCTGAGCCCAGTAGAAGCGTCTGCATTGGAGCGTGCTGAGGTAGAACGGCGCCTTAGTGCCTATCTGGATCAGTTGCCTGAATACCAGAGCCGTATCAAATATGTATTTGAACAAAAGTAATCTGGACTTCCGATTTGGCAGAGGTGCGTATGGCAAAGAACATTAAAAAGCGTTCAGCGAGTCATATCTATTTCGGCATCCATAAGCTAACCGGCGAATTGAAGCACATTTCCGAGGTACCCAGCGGCCAAAAGTGCAACTGCATCTGCGCAGCTTGCCAGCAGCCGTTAGAGGCACGAAAAGGAACTCAGCGCCGCCACCACTTTGCCCATGTTTCCAATTACGAGTGTATGTATGCGAGCGAAGTGGCCATCTACAAGGCATTTGCCGAAGCATTGAAGCAGAGAGGCTTTTTGAATCTGCCTCCAGTAATGCTGCGGTTCCCGGCGTGGCATGAGCCGGAGCTTTTGCAGGAAGCCAGAAAGATGGAGATTGACTCTGTTTCTTTCGAGTGTGAACCACTGTCTTATCCACCGCAGCTGCGCGTGACGCTACAAGGCACCCAATTAAGAATCTTGCTTGATTTCGCCAGCTATTATGATGACGACGATCGTGCGAAACTGGCGGAGGAAGCAAAAACGGAAGACTACTCGCTGTTGATGATCTCCATGCCGAAGATTGACGAGGATATGGAGTTTACGCCAGACCGGCTTCTTAGAGCACTTCAGGACAATGACCGTGCCGAATGGATCTTCAGCCGCCTGGAAGAACTGTGGAAGCAAAAGTACTACGCTGTGGCCGCCACACCTCCGGAGCATGGAACCGGAAACCTGTGCCCGATTTCGTATGGAAAATACAAGGGCAAATACTCGGCCCGTTGGATAGATTGCGCTCACTGTCATTTCAATGTTGCACTGCCTCCATGCTGCCTCTGTGTTGCAGGTGCTGGCATCCAAAAGAAAGAGGATTTCAAGCGTGATTTGGCTGAGCGTCTTACTGACATCGAAAAGATCAGGAAGGCCAACGAGGAAGAAATCAGGCAGCGGGAAGAGCGGAGCAGGTGGTTTGGACGAAGCCCAACCTATACCCGTCAAACGCCCTATGCTGCTAAGCCTGCAGCCCCAGTAGGGCCCACACAAGCAGAGTTGGATGCTGAGTACAACCGAATCTGCCAGCACTTTGATCCGGATGCCGTGGAATGGACAGTGGATCATTACAACCGGCGCTGGATCCTGTGTATGGCCTGCGGTGAAATAAAACAGGACAACCAAATGTCTTACTATGGTGGCCGCAATGGGGCAAATAAAGGCGTATGTACCGAGTGCTCGCGAAATGGCCGGGGTTAGTCCGCATAGCGGCACTTGATATTATTCGCATGATGGTGTATTATTAACTCGATACATTATGTTTTTTCAGCTGCATACTTTGGCAGCCATTGGGAGGTTCTGCCACGGCAGGACCTCTTTGGTTTTGGATGAGGTGTCGAGATGGATTACATGACCATAAGCGAAGCTGCAACCAAATGGAACTTATCTAACAGGCGCATTCAAACGCTTTGTTCTCAAGGGCGGATACCTGGTGCAGAGCGAGCTGGATACTGCTGGCTCCTTCCGAAGGACGCAGAGAAGCCAGCGGATGCCAGAGTTAAAAGCGGAAAGTATATCGGATACTCCGAAAAAAATAAAAAGGCCGGCCAGAAGAAAGCCGGTGCTGATGGGCTGGAGGATAAATCATGAACGGTCAAGGAAAACTTCTTACTCATTTTCTGAAAAATGCGGATAAGCTGATTATCCCTGTCTATCAGAGAAATTATGACTGGCGTGAGGAACATTGCAGAAAGCTGTTCCAGGATCTTGTACGCACGATCCAGAACAAGAAGCGTTGGCATTTCTTCGGTGGAATTGTTTCTGTCAGTGACCCCATGGGCAGCAGCTCGGATTACCTTGTGATCGATGGCCAGCAGCG
>CAZLBL010000146.1:0-3420 GCA_964557825.1 uncultured Ruminococcus sp. | reverse complement strand
TTTAAAATATTCTTAAATTATACATGTGGTTTGGAACTTGCGAAAGTTCAGTATAATTATTTATTGGTTAATAAAAACCGACCACAAAGTTATGTAAAAAAAAATCTGACTTGTTAAATTATTTTCAATCTAAATATGATGAGCTTAACAACTTTTTTGAACTAAACGGTAACAAAATGTTACCGTTTAGAAAATGAAATGTATTAAGTGTCAACGTGTTTAACCCAAATTTGAACCACCTTGGACATTATTCAATTTTTCACTTTTACCATCATCTTTTAACGGTTCAAGTGTTATCCTGTCGGCTGCCTCTCGAATCTTCGGGTCTGCATGCTGTGCATAACGCTGGGTTGTGCCGTAGTCCTTGTGAGCTAGCAGATGCTGAACAGTATACAAGTCCGTGCCGCATTCCACCTGAAGGGATGCGTAGGTATGGCGGAAGGAATGGAAGCTTATCTTTTTCGTTATTCCAATGCTTTTTATCCACTTCTTTAATTTGTAGCACAAGTCATCCCGTTTTAAGTCCACAAAGACCTTGCCTTCGCCTTTGGGCGCGATAAGTTTGAAAGCATCGTGACCGAGTGCGACATAGGTTCGCTGACGTGTTTTTTTACTGATAAAGTCAAGGTAAAGACCCCCATCAGCATACTCACATACATTATCCCACGTGAGATTAAGTATATCGCTACGGCGGAGTCCAGTCAGGCACGAAAAGAGAGCAGCCCTCCGTATAACGTCTTTCTCACATGGAGTAACATACAACTTACGGACTTCTTCTAGACTTAGCGAGTCCTTCTCTGTTGGTATGTATTCTATTTTTTCCAACCTGTCATTCGGATTCTTCTCTATCATTCGGTCCTTATAGGCTACATTAAGGAAGCCACGAAAGGTAGACCAGTATCCGGCTGCTGAGTTCTGGTGTATCTTATGACCGTTTGCCATATTCTTGGCTTCAAGCAGATAGGAGCGAAAACGCTGGCAGAGGTCAAGGTCTACCTCCCCACAGGTACAATGACCGTCAACGAACTTCTCGAAATGCTTGTAAACGAACTCCCACTTCTGGTCTTTATTATAAAGAACGCGCTTGAAGTAGGCAAGAAAGTCGCGTTTGCCGATAGACTGGTCATAGAGGTTGTAACGTTCGCTGACCACAGACTCATATCGGCGGCAGCGGATGGTCTCAGCCTTCTCACGCATGACTTTGTTGAAGTCTTTCTCCCTCTTGTTCTTTGGCTTGACATATATGTAAATGCCAAGGTACTCGTGGCGCATGATCTGCATGGTCACCTTGTCACGGATGCCTGGGTAATAGTCGAGGTACAACGACAATTTACCATTGGCTATCTTACGTTCACTGAGTTTTACGCTCTTACAGTATTTCATATTCTTGGAAAATTAAAAATGATTGTCAATTACTTTATTCTCAGTTGTTTGTAGGTTGCAAATTTCTAAAATTCTACCATGCAGACCAAACGCTGACATCTGTCATCGGTCTTTATCTGCATTTTCTCCACCAATTTGGCCAAAAATTCTCTCTACATCCTCAATCAGATAGTAAGAATAGGGAGGTTTGCGTACTGCCCTGGGCTTATAGTACTTTATCCGATTGTAGATTTGCATGCGCGTAAGATTATAGTTTCTTGCTATATCCTCCACAGAGAAATAATTTTCTCTTCCCTCAAAGGTGTCTTCTTTAACCTTGTCTATGTCAGTCTTGGAATAGTAAACTTTTCCATGAACCCATTTTGTCGGTATTTTATGCCTGTAAGAAAAAGCATGCCGTGCATCCTTGGTCATCTGCATGGTCACCTTGTCACGGATGCCTGGGTAATAGTCGAGGTACAACGACAATTTACCATTGGCTATCTTACGTTCACTGAGTTTTACGCTCTTACAGTATTTCATATTCTTGGAAAATTAAAAATGATTGTCAATTACTTTATTCTCAGTTGTTTGTAGGTTGCAAATTTCTAAAATTCTACCATGCAGACCAAACGCTGACATCTGTCATCGGTCTTTATCTGCATTTTCTCCACCAATTTGGCCAAAAATTCTCTCTACATCCTCAATCAGATAGTAAGAATAGGGAGGTTTGCGTACTGCCCTGGGCTTATAGTACTTTATCCGATTGTAGATTTGCATGCGCGTAAGATTATAGTTTCTTGCTATATCCTCCACAGAGAAATAATTTTCTCTTCCCTCAAAGGTGTCTTCTTTAACCTTGTCTATGTCAGTCTTGGAATAGTAAACTTTTCCATGAACCCATTTTGTCGGTATTTTATGCCTGTAAGAAAAAGCATGCCGTGCATCCTTGGTCATCATGTACTCTTCCTCCATCTGCTTTGCCGAGATCCACTGCTTGACGTTCTTATCCGGCTCATACTTGGCGAAGTGCTTCGCAATGATGTCCTCCGGGTAGTAACAATAATTGGCGACCCACTTTCTCTCCTTTATGTTCAACTGACAAGCAATGCGGCGGACATGCGCCTGACTTAGCTTATACTTGTCCGCTATCTGGGCAATAGAAACGTAGCCTTTGGGAATTTTAGACTTAAACCGCTCCTGTCGGTCTCTTTCCCGACGCTCCCTGATCTCTTTGATAGTTGCTCCGTCTGGCTTGTCCGTAGAAACTGTCTTCTCGGAAGACATAGAAGCCATCATTGCATCAAACTCTTTCTTGTTTATCAAAGTCAGCTTTCCCATCTTTAGGGTCTTGAGATGATAAGTATGGGTTCTATAGGAGATTTGGTCTTTAGTAAGCCCATATCCATCCATCAGCTGCTGGTATGTATACCAAGACGCAGTGTCCCCCTTAGTTGGATTCTTAAGTTTGTCGACTTCCGATTTAAGGTAATAAACCTTTCGGAGTATGGTTTTCCGTGGAACCTTATGCCAATAGACGAAAGCAAGAACCTGATGCTTTTCCATCTGGAACTTCTCCATCATCTGCTCCGGAGTATAATAATCGTCCAGTCTGATGGTCTGTACGAGCTCAGCAAAATGCTCATCAACGGTCTTCCTGGGAAAGTATACAAGACGACCGTCGTAAACTTTCTCAATGTTATATCGCTTGATTCTGTTTTCTGCTGCCCTCTTGGAGATGTTGAATTTCTCCATGATTTCTCGCATGGAGTAATACTCCTTGTCTCCACGTCTCCCATAGGTTCTCTTCTTGTAAGGAGCTGCATGGTCGAAAAGATAATCAAGGTCCGACTTCCGTACGACAAGCTTGACACCATTCAACTTCAAAGCCTTGAAAACGCCCTTGGCAGCATAGCGGTAAACAGTGGCAGTACTGATTCCGAACATATATGCCACATCCTTAGCCGTCAGGAATTCCTTCTCTGACGGATTTCTAACTTCCAGCAGTTTCGGGGCAACAGCCTCGAACTGACTTTTTTCCTCCTTTTCCTTTGCTCT
>CAZLBL010000145.1:0-3433 GCA_964557825.1 uncultured Ruminococcus sp. | reverse complement strand
TCATCAAGGACATTTTGTGTTTGATGAATTCCTTTTCTTCATCAGTAACATAGAAATTCAGAATGGTCTTTCTTACTCTGTTTGCCATAATCAAACCTCCTTGCAAATGAGAATTTGTTTGCATTGCTTTAAGGCAGTATTGCCGTCATTGAAAGGGTCTGGGAATTCCCAGCAAGCGAAGTTTGTAAAATCTTGTAGGGCAAGATTTTTGCAAACGGGCGTGTGTCAACGAATTGATTTTTGATAAAAAATCGGGAGTGTAAAGACACAGGCTATGCTTGCTGTCAACCTCTCGCACCGCAGTGCTTGAACAACTTTTTCAAAGACCGTTCCTTTTTTGAACGTCTTTTTCAAAGATTAGCTGAACTTTTCGACAAGTTTGTTCTCAGAGAAATTTTCAATCTCGCCTTTCAGGACGGCTACAAGATGATAGTAATAGCATAGATGAGCTTTCTTCAAAAGGCGATAATATGTTGAACGAGATATTTCAAGAATTCGCATTACATCGTCGCCGTCCAAATCCAGATTATCAAAGTAAAGCATATCAAGAATTTTGAAGTATGTCGCCCCATCATTCGGGTAGCATTGAACTAAATGGCGAACATTTTCGAGCAACTTAGTAAGTTGCAAATCCGTATAGCACACGAACACTTTATCGTAAAAATTCTGTTCGTCTTTTTTGGTTTCAAACGGAACAAGACCTTCTACGATGTCCGACAGTTGCTTATGGCTTGTGGTGTATAATTCTTTTTCAAGATACACCAGCTTGTTATTTACAATATGGTTAATAACACGGTAAAGCTTGAGAACAGACTTAACTGTTTTCTCTTTTTCCTTGTCGCTGATTTTCGTAATTTCAATCATAGTTTTCCTCCACTCCCTCTGTGATTGCCGTAGATTTTTCAAAAACCTATTGACAAATCGTTCGTGTTGAGTTATAATAAAAGACGAACAAACCTACAACCTCATTATACTTGCTAAACAGTCAAATGTCAATAGGAATTTTAAAATTTTGTTTGTTATATACGAACGCTACCGAACGGAGGATATATATGGAACTTAAAGACAGGATTGCTGGTATCAGAAAATATAAAGGCTTGACACAGGCAGAGCTTGCAAAAAAAATCGGAATGACTACCCGTGCAATTCAGAACTATGAGTCGGGAAATCGAATTCCAAAAGCAGCAGTTCTTGAAAAGATAGCCGAAGCTCTCGAAGTAACAACTGACAAACTTGCTTCGGAAGATGACAAGTTCATTATTCAGGCGACAGAGCAGTACGGCTCACGAGGAAAAGCTGATGCGATGAAAGTAATAGAACAAGCGAGTGCTCTCTTTGCAGGTGGAGATATAACCGAAGAAGATAAGACTTATGTTATGGAAGCACTTCAAGAAGCATACTGGAGAGCAAAGATAAAGAATAAAAGGCACATTCCCAAAAAGTACCGCAAGGACAACACGGACAACGAAGAAAATAATTCTGACAAATAAATCCGTTGTCCTGAAAATGATACACCTACTATGATATAATAAATGTAGGAGTATTAGTTTGCCCACGCCCACGAAAGGTTGGTGAGATATGTTTACGACAGATATTTATAAGTTCGTTGAAAAGATGTTGAAAAGATAAAGAGAAAATATCGTACTAACGACCCGTATGAAATTGCTGATATATGTGGCATAGATGTTGTTAGCAGAAAATTAGGAACATTGAAAGGTATGTATACTGTTTCCAAAAACATACCTTGCATTTTCTTGAACGAAGAACTGGACGAGTATATGGAAAAAGTCGTTTTGTTCCACGAGCTTGGACATCACTTTATGCACCGATACAATGCGGTTTCAACTTTTAAGGAACACACTCTCTATGATATGTCCTCGAAAATGGAAATTGAAGCAAATACGTTTGCCGCTAACTTTATGATTAGCGATGAAGATGTTGAACAGAATTCCTGCTATCAATACACAAGTGAACAGCTTGCGAGAGACCTTTTTGTTCCTCACGACTTACTCTTAATCAAGTTAGGTGATATGAACGCACGAGGATATGATTTCAACTTATGCTATAACCCAAGAAGTGACTTTCTCGGCAGATAGCTTTGATAGAATTGTAGATTTCAAGGGAGAATTATTTTCTGCTCTTGAATAGCCGTTGTCCTGAAAATGATACACCGGTATATGTTATAATGAAGTAAAGAAACCAAAACAGACACTTTTAAGGAGGTATCTTTATGGAGAAAACATATTTCGTTACAATCACAGGACTTAATCACTACTATGGTAAAAAGCCGTTTGAAATTGGCAGGATTATCAAGCTCATCAAAGAACCTGATAACGAATATGACAGCGAAGCTATCGTTGCGTTTCTGCCTTTCATCGACAAAATCGGATATGTTGCCAACAGCACAAATACTGTTTATGACGGTACAATAAGTGCTGGCAGGCTCTATGATAAAATTGATGATTATGCTTACGGCAAAGTAATGTTTGTAACTCATTCTTCGGCAATCGTTCTTGTGCTTGACAAGGAAGATGTTGAGGAAGATGATGAAGATACAGACGACACTTCCGAAGCTCCCAAAAAAGAAATAGAGCCTGAAAAGCCAAAGAAAAAGAAGAACAATAAGCAACCTATCGGCTTTAAAGCTGAATGAGGAGGGATTTATCATTACTTTACTTGAACGATATTCATTTTTGAAATCTCTTGTAATTGAGAGAAAGGTTGAATTTGAGAAGCTCTGCAAATTTGCAGAAACCAAAACAGAGTATTTGACAGCTCCTGCAAGCTCTCGCTTTCATCTTAGCAATGAAGGTGGATTGCTTGAACATTCTCTCAATGTAGCAGAAACAATGCTTAAAATGAAAAATACACTCTGCCCCGAAATCAGCGATGAGAGTTGCATTGTAACGGCTCTCTTTCACGATTTAGGCAAAGTTGGTATGCCTGATAACCCTATGTATGTCAAGAATATTGGAAAGAACGGCAAAGAGCCGAGCATACCATACAGTTGCAATAACAATATGACTTATATGAGCGTTCCGCTTCGTAGTCTGTATTTCATTTTACCTCTATTCCCTCTGACACCCGAAGAAACACAGGCAATTATGTATCACGACGGTCAATATGTGGACGATAATAAGTCAGTTGCAACGAAAGAATGTCCTCTTTTGTTCCTGTTACAGTATGCAGATACTTGGAGTACATTTGTATTGGAAAAAGACAAATAATCGTGAGGTACTACGATGGACGATAAAATCAAAACAGCACATCAACGCTTAAAGATACTTTATCTTTATAAGATTTTCCTTGAAAAAACAGATGAACAGCATTACATAACAATGCCTGAAATAGTACAACAGCTTGAACTTTACGGCATTGCCGCAGGTCGCAAGGCGTTGTATGAAGATATAGAGGCATTAAAGACCTTCGGTCT
>CAZLBL010000144.1:0-3435 GCA_964557825.1 uncultured Ruminococcus sp. | reverse complement strand
ATGGTAAATGTAACCCTGCCGCCGAGTTGAACTTTGTTCAACGCTAGGCAGGGGGACATCTTGCCTAAGTTATATAGTCTGTTAAGCGGAGCCGACAAAAAAAGCCCCCGCACCGATATGGTGCGAAGGCGCAGAATACGCGCGGTTCCACTTCGCTTCAAGGCCGCGGCACGCCGCAGACCTTCTTGTTGCTCCTTAACGCGGAAAACGGACGGGGATACTTGCCGCTTTAACTAAACGTTCCCCCCGTCGGCTGTCGGACGCACTTCAGCGGACGCGGACGCCGCGCTTTCAGCACCTGCGCGGCTCTCTGTGGAACGGAATTTCCGCCTACTCTGACCGAGTTATAGCCTTTGTATATATCTCTATTATACATCAAGCTGCGCAATTTTGCAATAGCTTATTGTTTTTTCAGCAAAAAATCACAAAAGCAAGGGCAATAATAAGCTTTGTATCGGCTTTTTCGTGCAACAGCAGCAGCAAAACCGCCAGTATCAGCAGCATATCTCTGTCCTGCATAAGCTTTTGCAGGGGAGAGCTGTCCGTCTGTCTGACGGTATGTACGCAGTTATCGGGGGCGGATTTTTCCCTTTGCGGGGACTGCGGCGGCGCTTCACGCTTGGGCTTTTGCGGCTGTGCGCTGTCTGTCTGCGGCGCGCCGCCCCCTTGCTGCGGCTGCTCCATTGCGGAATTGTGCCGCTCCACCGCCTTGTACAGCGTTGAGCCTGCCGAGTTCCATACCATAAAATCTCCCCCTTAAAACAGCTTGCCCAGTATTCCGCTGTCCTTAAGCACGGGCAGCAGCGAAAACAGCTTCATAAATTTCACCGCCGCGTCGATTTTGGGGCGGTTTTCCTCGCGCAGCAGCGGCTTCAGCGAAAGCAGCAGGCGTTCGCTGTCATCAGTCTTGTTCATGCTTTCAAGCAGCTCCATAAGCGTGATAAGCATGTTTGGGTCAAGGTCGCCGAAAAGTCCGCCGCCCGTTTGTGCGCTGCTGTCCTCGCTGCTTTCGGTCTGCTCCCCGTCGTCTGAAGCAAGCGCGCGGAGGATATCCTCAATATTTTCCATATACCCTCCCTGTGCGGTTATCCGGCGCTATATTTTCCCAAGCATTTTCATTACCTCTTGCGGGGAGGAGGCGGTTTTCAGCTTATCCATAAGCTGCTTGTTTGCCAGAACCTCGCGAAGCTTCGCCTTGTCGCCCTTGGAAAGCCTTGCGGACAGCGCCGACATATCGCCGCTTTCAATAGTGCTGCGAAGCTTTTCGGGCGTTGAGCCAAGCTTTTTGCTTGCCGCGTTAAGCAAAGCGTTGTAGTCCTTGTCTGTCATGATAATCCCTCCTGTAAAAATACGGTATTGCTGTAAAAACGGCAAAAAAATTGTAAAACCCCTTTTATTCTTTAATAATTTATGCTATAATAGACTAGATTATACTCGGGCAGTGTCGCCAAAAGACAATCCTTGGGATTTTGCGCAGCCCTGCTCTTGGGTGAGTGTGTGCCGCAGCCGGTTGGATATGCGGCATTCTCACGATACTTCCACGAAAGGATTGAGGCTATGAAAATAATCGTAGTATCCGATACCCATAAAAATTACGCCGTGCTTAAGGAAATTGTAGAACGCAATCTTGACGCGGATATCTTTATTCATCTTGGCGACGGCGAGCATGAGGCAAACGACGTTGCGCGGCTTCACCCCGAAAAGGCGATGGTTTATGTTGCGGGAAACTGCGATTTCGGCAGGCACAAAACCCAGCAGATTGTCACCGTAAGCGGCTATAAAATATTCTGCTGCCACGGGCATTTCCAGAATGTCCACGCGGGACTGGAGCGCCTTGTGTATGACGCAAAGCAGAACGACTGCCGCATTGCCCTGTACGGGCATACCCACCTTTACCGCACGGAGATTGTGGACGGCGTTTTTGTTATGAATCCTGGCAGCCCCGATTCGCCAAGAAACCACAACAAGCCCACCTACGGCGTTATAGATATTTCCAGCAGCGGCGAAATAAAGATGAATATTATCGCGCTTAATATCGTAAAATGAGCCTGATACAGCTTGAAGAAACGGCTTCCACCAACAGCTGGCTTAAGGCGCACCGCGCGCAGCTTTGCCATGGCGACGCGGTTACCGCCCTGCGCCAGACGGAGGGCAGGGGCAGAATGGGCAATGTATGGCTTGGCACACAGGGAATGCTTCCCGTGTCGGTGCTGCTTAGAAATATCGCCCGCCCCGAAAGCGTTACGCTTGCGGCGGGTGCGGCGGTCTGCGCCGTGCTTGAGGAGCTTGCAGGTCTGCCCGTCATGATAAAATGGCCAAACGATATAATACTGCGCGGCTGCAAGCTCTGTGGTATTCTATGCGAAAGCGCGTCAAATGGTGACGGATTGGATATAATCTGCGGGGCAGGGGTGAATATCAGCCAAAGCGCGGATTATTTTGAAAGCGCGGGCATTCCGCACGGCGGCTCGCTTATGTCGCTTGCGGGGATTACGGCGGACAGGCGCGCGCTTGCAGCGGCTGTTTCACAGCGCATTGTGATGTATGCCGAAAAGCCGTTTGCGGAAATTTACGGTGAATATAAATCGCGCTGCATAACGCTTGGAAATCAGGTGCGCATAATAAGAGGCGGCACGCAGCGCATCGCCTTTGCCGAGGATATAGCGGACAGCGGTTATCTTATCTGCCGCGATGAAAACGGCGTGTTTGAGGTAAATTCGGGCGAGGTCAGCGTTCGCGGCTTATTGGGATATATTTAGGGGAGATTTCATGATAGAAAACGAATTTAAGGTTATGCTTACAGCAGAGCAGTATATGAAGCTTTATTCCATGTACGGCTGGGACAGGGAGCATACGCAGAAGAATTATTATTTTGATACGCCGCAGCTTTCGCTGGTGCAGCGGCATATAACCTGCCGCGTAAGGCTGCTTGAGGGCGTGTATTATCTTCAGATGAAGCTGCCAAACGGCGCGGCTTATTCGCGTATAGAGCTTGAGCAGACCCTTGGGGACGCGCTGCCGTACACGCTTTCAGCGGAGCAGCTTAACGCGCTTACGGGCAGGACGGATATGCCCGATGTTGGTCTTATAGGCGAGCTTTCAACCCTGCGCAGCATAAAGCATATAGGCGGCGCGGAACTTGACCTTGACAAGAGCGTATATTTCGGCAAGACCGATTATGAACTTGAAATTGAGTTTAATGACGAACAGGGGGCGAGAAAGCTTTTGTCGCGCCTTAAGGAGCAGCTTTCCATCGAAGCTGTCGGGTACGTCTGTATCGGCAAGCTTCACCGCTTTATCGCGGAGTACCGTAAGCAGTCGGAAAAGTAATTGAATATAAATAGGCGCCTTTCCCGACAGCAGGGAAGGGCGCTCTGTTTCCGTTCAATAAGGGGCTTGCCCCGTCATTTAACGTGGCTAAGGGCGTATCGAACA
>CAZLBL010000143.1:0-3494 GCA_964557825.1 uncultured Ruminococcus sp. | reverse complement strand
CCAACCTGCCATTCAGTAGGGGATTGTATCCCCTACTGAATGGTAAATGGAACCAGCCGCCTAAGAGGCGGGGACATCTTGCCTAAGTTATTATTTTGGGTATTTATGATTTTATCCGCCGCTGTATTCGGAAAGAATTATCGGGAAGGTAACTTCCTTGTTGCGTCCAAGTGAGTCCACCCTTACAACCGTAACGTTTACGGAATCGCCGGGCGCTTTTTCGGCAAGAATTTCGCTTACCTCGCTGACCGAGGTGACGGAAATTCCCTCAACTGCAACGATGGTATCGCCCACAACAAGCTCGCTTTCCGCAACCTTCAGAGATTTGTCTATTTCCGTGATATACAGACCAGGGGTCATGCCCTGAATTGCACCCACATACTCGCTTACCTCAAGGCAGGTTATGCCAAGAATGGGTCTGCCCGAAACATAGCCTTTTGAGATAAGGTCATCAATAACGGATTTAGCCTCGTTAATGGTGATTGCAAAGCCAACGCCCTCGGCATTGTTGTATACAAGCTTTGAGTTTACAATGCCGACTACCTCGCCGTGCATATTGAACAATCCGCCGCCCGAGTTGCCGCTGTTGATGGAAGCGTCGGTCTGTATGCTGCTTAGCTCGCGTTCGCTGGTGCTGTACTGCTCGCGGTTAAGTCCCGAAACTATGCCCTTTGTAACCGAGGTTTCCAGACCAAGCGGGTTGCCTATTGTAACGACATCATCGCCAAGGCGCAGCTCGTCCGAGTCGCCAAGCACTGCCGCGCGCAGTCCCTCGGCTTCTATTTTAAGCACCGCAAGGTCGGTATCGGTATCGCTGCCGACAAGCTTTGCTTCGTATTCATCAACAACGCCTGTACCCTCAATCGGGTCGGTCGTGGTAACATGGACAACAAATTTATCCATGCTGTCAACCACATGGGCGTTTGTGATGATATATCCATCACTGGAGATAACTACTCCGCTGCCCGCGCCGTATGGGTCGGCAGCGTTATGATAAGAGCGTGTGTAAACCTCGATATACACTACCGAGTCGCGCACCGCTGCCACAAGGTCGCGCGTGTATGCAAACGAGCCGTCGGAGTTAAATTCCGTTTCGCCAACCGCAATATGGGTTACGGTAACGCCCTGCTGAAGCTCGTCAAGCGTAGGCTGGCTTGTGCTGGAGCTGTTGTCCGCAGACGGCTTTGAGGAAGGCTGATTTATGCCGCTGTCTGCGGCTGTGCCGCCCGAAGTACCGCCGCCATTGCCTACCAAAGCGCTTCCGCCCATTAAATTTGAGCCAAAATACGCGCCCGCAAAGCCTGCGCCGCCGCCTGCGACAATTACAGCTGCAAGCAGCGCCATAACCTTGCCGGTGCTGTGCTTTTTGCGCGTTTTCTTTGCGCCTGCGGTCGGCTGTACAGGCTGAACGGTCGGCTGCTGTATCATATCGGGGTAATAACCCTGATGCTCGCCGTTTAAGTTGAAGCCATTGTTGTTATCATACATAAAATCAAATCCTTTCGGTATTGGCTGTTGTTATTTTCTATGTTCACAGTATACCTCTTTATTGTGTAATTATTGTGAAACAAAATTGATTGATTCCTAAAGATTGCAGTAATTTTCAGAAGCCGAACACTGCCTTAATCGCAAACCATATCGGCGGTATCAGCAGTGCGGGAAGCATATTTATTGTTTTCATATTTTTAATCCCCAGTATGGAAATACCAGAAGCGGCTATAAGAAATCCGCCCACAAGGGAAATTTCGGTCATAAGACCGCCGTTAAGCAGGGGTGCAAGCCAGCCTGCGCACAGATATATTGCTCCCTGCCACAAAAACAGCACGCCCGCGGCAAGCGCCATGCCAAAGCCATAGGTTGAAGCAAGCGCCATGGAGGTTACAAGGTCAAGCGTTGCGTTTGTGAACAGATATGTATTATCCCCGTAAAGCGCGGCGTTTATCGGACCAAGTATCGACAGCGTGCCTATGCAGAACATCAATATTCCTGTGGAAAGCCCCTGCCCAAGGTTGGATTTGGAGAATTTCCCCACAAGCCTGTTGAATTTTTCGTCAAGGTCGATTACCGAGCCGAGCAGGCTGCCAAGCGCAAGGCTTACTATAAACAGCACGGGATAGCTGCTTTGAGGCATATTGCTGCATATAGAGTTCACGCCTATTCCGATAGCGGCAAGTCCCATGGCGTTATACAGCGCGTCGCGGTATTTGTCCTTTATGCCCTTTTTCAGCAGTCCTCCGACAAGCGAACCGCACAGTATAGCTGCCGTATTTACAAGCGTTCCTACCATAATCAAAAGCCTTCCGTGTAATAATATGCAAGAATAAGCTGCACCGCTCTTGTATAGCTCTGCGAGCCGTCCTTCACGCCCTGCGCCGTGATAAATGCGTTGTTTGCCGTGCCTGCTGCCGACCACACCGGCGCCACCGATGGCTTATCATCGGGATTTTCGGGCGCGATATACTTGAATTTGTTTATATATGCGTTGTTTGCGGCAAAATCCGCTCTCATGCCGTCTGACATCTTGCTGTCAACCGCCTGCCACAGCTGTTTGTCGGCTTGGTACAGCGCGTTTTTGCAGTAGAGCAGTGCCTGCATATAGCCTGCGTAGCGGTATTCGGGATATTCACTGTTTATGCAGGAAAGAAATGCAAAGAAATTGCACTCGTCCTCAAAGGCAATTCCGCGCGAATGAGCCGACTCATGTGCGGCAGTGAACGGAATGCTGTAATCGGGCTGTTCGATATTGACGTTATTTTCTGCATAAAACGGAAAATACATACCCGTAATTCCCGTATACGACCACAGATAGGACAGCATAACAGGCTTCTGCCGCCACACGCTTGTCCACAGCCACGGATAATCCTTTATAATCACATCATAGCCGCTGCCCGCGCGCGACAGCGTTGTGTACAAATCCTCACTCAACACGGCGCAGCCGTTTTCGCCGCGGGTAATTTCCGCTTCAGCCTGTTTAGCGCCCTCGGTCAGCACAAGGCAGACATTCTCCAGATCTTCAGCCGTCCGCGCGGTCATGTCAAGCTGAAGCAGCTCTGCGGCGGTGCGGCGGTAATAGTTAGCGCCGTGGCATATCATGTAAAGCAGCGCTGCAAATGAAATAAATCCGCATATGAAGCGCAGCGCTTTTATTGCAGCTTTCTTTTTGTGCGGATTTTTCCGCAGCCTAATAACGAACATAACCGCTGCAAAGATAATCAGCGGCACTGCCAGGATTACCGTAAGCTCTGTAAGCGAAAACGGCAGCAGCGAGGTTATAAAGCCTATCGGCACGGTAATCAGCTTAAACAGACCGCGCGATATGAAATACTCTGTAAAATCGGGGAAAAACGGAAGCAGCAGATACATCAGCACCGCCAACAGCAGCGGATAAAATATCCAAGTGATTTTAACAAGCCGTTTCAAACGCGTCCCTCCGATATTGGTATAACTTAGGCAAGATGTCCCCCGCCTCTTAGGCGGCGGGTTACATTTGCCAT
>CAZLBL010000142.1:0-3530 GCA_964557825.1 uncultured Ruminococcus sp. | reverse complement strand
AGCCGAACGAAGTTCGGTTCGGAGGCAGGGGGACATCTTGCCTAAGTTATACAAATTTGACGCAGGCAGGCTGGCGCCTGTCAAGAAAAATTTGTGCAATATGACGGAAAAGATGCAAGCAAGACGCGCGCAAAATCCAAAAGATGGTCTTTGCGCGGTGTTGCCTTAGTACACGCTGCCTTAACCCTCGCTGCGGTAAAGGCTGTTGAACACGGGACGCAGCCTTTTGTAAAGCGGAACAGAAATAAGCGCCGCAATAAGTCCCTTCAAAACGGTAAACGGAAAATTAAACATGACAAGTACATCAAAAAGCCCGTTAATATTTGCGTCAAGCACGGGAATAAGTCCCTTGTACATACTGACCAGTATGTCTATATCAGTGCCGAAAGCCACGGCGTACACAGGGTAAACAATAAAATAATTTGAAGCAATGCCAACCGCTCCCATAAGCAGCGCACCGCCTGCACAGCCTGCAATAACCTTCCAAAGCGTGTGCGTTTTCCTTGCGATTATTCCCGCGGGCAGTACAAGACACGCGCTGAGAATAAAATTGGAAAGCTCTCCCACACAGCCCGTTGCGCTTGTTGTCATGCCCTCAAGATTTTTCAGCAGGCACACAAGCACGCCCGAAACGGGCCCCATTGTAAGCGAAGCCAGCATTGCGGGCATATCCGAAAAATCAAAGCTGATAAAACCCGGCATAAACGGAACCTTAAAGCTTGTAAGCTCCGACAGAACGATTGAAAGCGCCGCCATAAGCGCCGTAAACACCATAAGCCGCACGTTTACAGGCTTTCTGCCGCCGGTTGATTTTGTTGTGGTATTACTGTCCATTGCTTCCTCCAATTCCTCGGGAAAACAGAAGCCCCCGATAAAGAACCATGTTCAGTACCGGAGGCGCAAATATGCACTTAAAAAGCTAAGATACACATTTGTTCTGATTCTTTCTTCCGGACTTTTACCGTTGGTATGGGAATTGCACCCATTCAGCCTTGGCAATTTGCCTTGGTTCGCGGACTTTACCGCCAGTGGAGAATTTCACTCCGCCCCGAAACAGATAAAATGTTTTCAGCAGTATTATTGCTACTGCTATATTATATACCCATACGGCGGTTTTGTCAATAACATTTACTCAATATTCTGTATCTGCTCGCGGATTTTTTCAATCTCGCTTTTTTGGTCAACCACCAGCCTTGTCACTTCGATATCCTGAACTTTGCTGCCGATAGTGTTGGTTTCGCGGTTCATCTCCTGCACAAGAAAATCAAGCTTTCTGCCGACAGGCTCTTCCCCGCAAAGCATTGTGCGGAACTGCGCAATGTGGCTTCTCAGCCTTACAGTTTCCTCGTCAACGGCGGTTTTCTCGGAGAATATTCCCGCTTCAAGCAATATGCGGCTTTCGTCCACATTCGCGCCGTTAAGCACCTCGGTCATGCGGTCAAACAGCTTTTTGCGGTATTCCTCCACTATTATCGGAGAGCGCTCCTCAACAACGCCTACCCAGCCCTCTATTGTATCAAGCCTTGCAAGCAGGTCAGCCTTCATGCGCTCGCCTTCGGCTTCACGCATGGCGATAAATTTTCCCAGAGCCTGCTCCGCAACCGTTTTTATATCGCCCCAAAGCTGCTCCTCGTCTGTTTCTTCCTTTACAACCGTAAAAGCGTCGGGAATACGCATAATGTGCGACAGCGAAAGGTCATCGTTAAGCGAAAGCTCCTCCTGTACGCTGCGAAGCGCCGTTATATAGTCGCGCACTACCTCGCGGTTTATGGAAACTTTTTCATCGGGTGCGTCCGTATTGCTTACAAGCACGGAAACCTCAACCTTGCCACGGCTGATTTTGCCGTTAAGCAGCGATTTTAACTTCTCCTCGATAAAGCCCATGCTGCGCGGAATACGACAGCTGAACTCGTAATATCTGTGGTTTACGGCGCGTATCTCAACCGTGATATCTCTGCCGTTAAGAATTTCGTGCCCCCTGCCGAAGCCTGTCATACTTTTAATCATATCCGATTATCCTTTCATTGTGATAAGTCCCTTGTCAATCATCTTCTGCGCAGCAAGCATAACGCCCGCCTTGCCTGTGGGGAATGTAAGTCCGCCCTGAAGCCATACCGCATACGGCTCTCTCAGCGGTGCGTCTGCGGAAAGCTCCACCGAAGCGCCCATTGTAAACGCGCCCGCCGCCATTATAACCTTGCTGTCATAGCCGGGCATATCCCACGGCTCCGGCGAAGCAAAGCTGTCAACGGGAGAACCGCTCTGTATACCCTCGCAGAACGCGATAAGCTGCTTTTCGCCGCCAAGCTTCAGCGCCGCGATTATATCCGTGCGCTTTTCGTTATATCTTGGAAAGCACTCGTAACCCAGCAGTTCAAACAGCGCCGTTGCAAACACCGAGGTTTTCAGCGCCGCGCAGACCGCCTCGGGCGCATGGAAAATGCCCAGATATATTCCGCGAAGCTGATTAAGGCTTGCGCCTACCTCCTTGCCTGTGCCGGGGGTTGTAAGCCTGTATGCGCAAAGCTCAACAGCCTTTGCATTTCCTGCGATATAGCCGCCAGTTTCCGCAATGCCGCCGCCAAGGTTCTTGATAAGGCTGCCGATTATCAGGTCTGCGCCCACCGCAAGCGGCTCGCGCTCCTCCACAAGCTCGCCATAGCAGTTGTCAACCATAATTATGCACTTGCTGTTCACCCTGCGCACAGCCTTAACCATCTCTCCGATAACGTCAATGCTGAACGACGGGCGCAGCGAATATCCCCTTGAACGCTGAATATATGCCACCTTGCAGTCAGCAGCAGCGGCTGAAATTCCCTCATAATCGGGAGTACCGTCCGCAAGCAGATCAACCTGCGCATACTTAACGCCGAAATCCTTCAGTGAGCCTGTTCCCTCTCCGTGAATTACGCCCTGAATGGTGTCATAAGGCTCTCCTGTCAGCGAAAGCAGCGTGTCGCCCGTGCGCAGGATACCAAACAGCGCGGTTGTAATGGCATGAGTGCCGTTTACAAAATTGTGGCGCACAAGCGCGTCCTCTGCGCCAAGTATCTGCGCAAACACCGCGTCAAGCTTGTCCCTGCCGTCATCGCCGTAGCCGTAGCCGTTTGTGCCTTTCATATGTATATCGCTTACACGGTTGTCTATAAACGCTTTAAGCACGCGCTGACCGTTGTACTCGCAAAGACGGTCAAGCTTTGCAAAAGGCTGTCGGCACATATCCATTGCCTTTTCTGCCGCTTCAAGAAGCGCAGGTGAAAAATCAAATAGCTGCATTATTTATAAATCCTCTCAAAATTATCGTCCGCACGGAAAAACGGCTGTGCCGCCCTGCCCTGCAAACGCGGTACGCATACCATCTACCTATTTATGATACACAATTTTTATCATAATGTCAACAGGTTTGTGTAAAATCGGTTTGATTTTGGGGGGAGATTTTGCCCATTTGGCGCTTTACAAACTCGCAAATTAGTGCTATAACTTAGGCAAGATGTCCCCCGCCTCTTAGGCGGCGGGTTACATTTACCATT
>CAZLBL010000141.1:0-3583 GCA_964557825.1 uncultured Ruminococcus sp. | reverse complement strand
GCCGAGTTGAACTTTGTTCAACGCTAGGCAGGGGGACATCTTGCCTAAGTTATAACACACAATTTTTATTTTGTCAATAGCTTTAGTGGATTTTCTCGGCGCGCCTTATTCGGAGGCTTCGGCAGCTTCCTGCTTCGGCATTTTCCGCGCATAGACAAGGTAAAGCACAACCGAAACAATTGACGACAGCGTCCAGCCTATCGGCCATGACAGCCATATTCCCGTTTCATCAAATACGGGAGTAAGTATATATGCAAACGCAACCCTTAAAAACAGGTCTAAAAATGCCGTCACCATAAATGCGCCGATTTTGCCGCAGCCGCGCAGCACGCCGTCAGAATTAAGCTTAATGCCCACCATGATAAAGAACGGCGATACTATCTGAAGAAATTTTATTCCCACGTCCGCAGCAGCTGTATTGTCAGCGTCCGCACTGTCCATAAATATGTAGATAAGGTTATTGGCGAACAGCACATACACCAGCGAGAACACCGCAGCAATTCCTACGGCAATAAGCGCGCCCACCTTGAAGCCGCTTTTAACGCGGTCATATTTCATTGCGCCCATATTCTGCGCCGTAAAGCTTGAAACGCTGTTGCCTACCGTGCTGAAGCTGGTTACGGCAAAGGTGTTCAGCTTTATCGCGGAGGAATAGCCCGCCATTACGTTTGTTCCGAAGCCGTTTACAAGGCTCTGAATGAAAAGGTTGCCCACAGAAACAAAGCTTTGCTGCAATATGCTTGGAACCGACAGCTTTGAAATACGCCCAAGCATTGAAAGCTCAAACAGGCGGTATCCGCTGCCCTCCATCTTTTTTACCCTGCGCATAAGCACCACAAAGGCAAGCGCCGAGCATATCGCCTGGCAGATAAAGGTTGCCCACGCCGTTCCGGGAACGCCCATGGGGATAACCACCACAAACACAAGGTCAAGCGCAACATTACCAAGCGACGAGGCTATCAGAAAATACAGCGGGGTTTTGGAGTCGCCGAGAGAGGTGAAAATTCCCGTGCAGATATTGTAGATAAACAGGAACACCAGACCGAAAACGTAGATGTTGAGATAATCCTGTGCGTCCTTGAATACGGTTTTGTCCGTTCCAAGCAGTTCAAGGAAAAGTCCGCTTGTGAAATAACCCACGACAGTCAGCACAAGTCCGATGGCAAAGCTGGATATTATCGAGGTGAAAACCGCCGTTTTAAGGCTTTTCATATCCTTTGCGCCGAAGAATGTGGAAATCACCACCGAGCAGCCTATGTTCATTCCTGTGCCGATGGCAAGAAAAATCATTGTTATAGGGTAGGAAGCGCCAATCGCCGCAAGCGCGTCCTTGTTGATGAAGTTGCCTGCAATTACGCTGTCGGCTATGCTGTAAAGCTGCTGAAACACAACGCTGATAAGCAGCGGGATTGAAAACTTTATAAGTATCGGCGCTACTGCGCCTTTGGTCATATCTTTAACCATTTTTATCACCTCGCAAGAAACGGGCAGCATAACGCTACCCGAAAAAATTATTGTCTTTTACTCTTTGCTTCCGCCTTAAGGCGCAAATCGCGCTCAAGAATAACCTTGCGGATACGGATATTTTTGGGAGTTACCTCCACAAGCTCATCGTCCTGAATAAACTCAAGGCTTTCCTCAAGGCTCATTGTCTTGGGGGGGATAAGGTGCAGCGCGTCATCAGAGCCGCTGGCACGGGTATTGGTAAGGTGCTTTTTCTTGCACACATTTACTACGATATCGCCTGCCTTTGGTGCAACGCCCACAATCATGCCCTCATAAACCGGAACGCCTGCGCCGATAAACAGCGTGCCGCGCTCCTGCGCGTTGAACAGACCGTAGGTGATGGCCTGACCGTCCTCCCACGCCACAAGAGAACCAACGGTTCTTCTGGGAATATCGCCGAAATACGGCTGGTAGCTGTCGAATACGGAACTCATAATTCCCTCGCCCTTGGTGTCCGTCATAAACTCGCTTCTGTAACCAAACAGACCTCTTGACGGGATAAGGAACTCCAGCTTTGTGCGCACGCCGACAGGCTGCATATCAATCATTTCGCCCTTGCGCTGACCGATTTTTTCCATCACAGAGCCTACGCAGGCTTCGGGGACGTCAATAACAAGGCGCTCCACAGGCTCGCACTTTACGCCGTCAATCTCCTTATAGAGAACACGGGGAGTTGAAACGGAAAGCTCATAGCCCTCGCGGCGCATATTCTCAATAAGAATAGAAAGGTGCATTTCTCCCCTGCCCGCAACATTGAAGGCGTCAAGCGTTTCGCTGTCGGAAACGCGCAGAGAAACGTCCTTAAGAAGCTCGCGCTGAAGTCTTTCCCTTATCTGGCGGGAGGTTACAAACTTGCCCTCGCGTCCTGCAAAGGGGCTTGTGTTTACGGAGAACGTCATTTCAACGGTAGGCTCGGAAATCTTAACGAACGGCAGCGGCTCGGGGCAGGCAAGGGAGGTTATCGTCTGACCGATTGTAACGCCCTCTATACCCGAAAATGCAACGATATCGCCCATCTTAGCCTCGGCAACGGGAACTCGTGCAAGGCCCTCAAACTGGTTAAGCGAAACAATTTTCGCCTTGAACGGCTCGGTTCTTCCAAGATGGTCGCAGACCATTACTTCCTGGTTTTGCTTCATAACGCCGCGCTCTATGCGTCCTATGGCAATTCTTCCGACATACTCGTTATAGTCGATAGAGGAAACAAGCACCTGAAGCTCGCCGTCAATATCGCCCTCGGGCGGGTCGATATGCTCTACAATCTTGTCAAACAGCGGCTTGAAATCCGTTCCCATGTGGTCGGGGGAGTACGAAGCCACACCCATTCTGCCCGAGCAGAAAACCACAGGGCTGTCAATCTGCTCCTCGGTTGCGTCAAGGTCGAGAAGAAGCTCAAGAACCTCGTCCACAACCTCTTTATTGCGCGCGTCCGGTCGGTCGGTCTTGTTTACCACAACGATAATCTTATGGCCAAGCTCCAGCGCCTTTTGCAGAACAAAGCGGGTCTGCGGCATTGTTCCCTCAAAGGAGTCTACCAGCAGCAGAACGCCGTTTACCATCTTCAGTATGCGCTCAACCTCGCCGCCGAAATCCGCGTGTCCGGGGGTATCGACGATATTGATTTTAACGCCGTTGTACATACAAGCGGTATTCTTGGCAAGAATTGTAATTCCTCGCTCGCGCTCGATATCGTTGCTGTCCATCACGCGGTCGTTTACAACCTGATTGTCGCGGAATGCGCCGCCCTGCTTCAGCATTTCGTCAACAAGCGTTGTCTTGCCGTGGTCAACGTGGGCGATTATCGCGATGTTTCTTAAATCTTCTCTAAGCAATTTCTTCACTTTCCTTTATCATGATTTAATTTCCGTCTGATATTATACAACTTTTTTCGCCGCTCTACAAGACAATTAACTAAAAACCGTGTTTTTGATTATAATAACCTACAATGCGGTAAATTTTTTAGGCATTTTCACAAAAAAACACGGCAGTGCAAAGCGTCTTGCACTGCCGTGTTTATCAAATTTATTTCAATAAGGGGCTTGCCCCGTCATTTAACGTGGCCGTACCGAACGAGTTC
>CAZLBL010000140.1:0-3600 GCA_964557825.1 uncultured Ruminococcus sp. | reverse complement strand
TGTATGGTTGCACATCTGTATGTATCGAGAAAATGATATGAATATCGTGTGCTAAACCATCCAAAATTCTGCTCAATATTTTCCGCAATGTTTTTCCAAAAAGCGTCTACGGTATTCCCTAATATCTTCTCTACAGATTGGGTATCCAAACCAGAAATATCTTTTAATAGTTCTTCTGGGAAATCATATAAATACCTTTCTGCCAAAATATTGCTTATATGAGAACGGAAATGTTTGTTATTGATCTTATCATAAACGTAACATTGCTCGTTTGAATTAGAGAATGATTTGAGATATGCCTGTGGAACATAATGTTCATTAGCGACTTTATTTTTTGCCATTTCTCCTTTATCTCCTCAATATGCTTTTGAACCATCAAAGAGCTTTTGTCTGCAAGGAATTATATTTAAAAAAACCAGATGGAATCTATCAGCCAAGATTTCATCTGGTTTTGGGAGGACCATTTTACTTGTTAGTTCGATTCACAATGTAATCTTGTAAGGAATCCGCAATTTTTTTAGGCGTACAATTAGGATTGGTTTGATAAACTACCCCAGTAGTGTCCTGCCAAATAATGATACCATCGACACATGTGTTCTCAATCACATACATAGTATGAGGAACTTTAGGATTAAGATCCCATTCTTTTTTTGTCAAAGAGACTACATTACGATGTTCAGATTTAGCAATACCGGACAATTCAATGCCGTCAGCCATTATTGCACCAAACGTAGAAAGATACTCTTTATACTCGTTTGAAAAACTCACCCTCAGTTGAAGCTCTGCATCGGTAATTTGCATCGCTGTTGCTGCTTTAAGCGGCAACAATTCCGGCAGAGAGTTAATAACATCAATTATTTTCATTACTTATCATCACTCCTAACTGTTCTCGATTCGCTCTTTCCAATGAGCTTTTCTTTCTTGGTCCCAGTTGTTTCCTTCGCCGTGGACTTCGGTTTCTTTTGTGTTATCGTGCCAAAGGCTTTGATTTTTCTTTCCGTCCTCGTATTCGCCTGTTCGATGTTCTTCTTCCGTAAGCTCAACAAGGGGGGAATCTGCTTTTTGTCCTAAATGGTGCAGTTCAAGAGGTTTACCAGTTTTGCTGTCCAACGGCGCCAAACCACGAGCCATTCGCTCTCGGTTTGTTACACCATCTTCATCGGCGTAATCAAGGTCAATGTTTTCTTTAATCAAACACTTTCTGCCATTGATTTCAACTTCTTTAAGCCCTGCGTTTTTTAGAACTTCATATTGCTTCATATTCGCTATATTGTCAATTATCTCGTCTGACCAACCGGTTTCTTCTTTTATTTTTGCCTTTTCCTCGGCGGTTAATCCTTCCGATTTCGTTTCCGTAGTTTCGGAGGCGGAATCATTGACATTATCTGTCTCAGAAGCTATGAGAGAACATTGCTCCATAAGAGCAGAGCGTGATGTTCGTTCTATGTATGAAATATCCGGTGGTTCAATGCGAGTTTCATTACCGCCTTCAATATTATCGGGAAGTTCATTCATTTCCGACAACTCATCAAAATTGATTGGTAAGTCTGGTTTTTCCATTGGCTTTCCAACAAGGGACTCAATACCTGTCATCACTCTAATTGTCCCCCTTTCACCATTTTTTCAAGCATCACAATTATGTCATCGGACACATCAATGAAGTATTCACGGATTGTACCCGTGACATCCGTATTCTTTTTAAGCGTTCGTCGCACAAGCGCTGTAATGTTACTCTTAGCATATTTATCTAAATCCTTTGCATAGAGCGATTGCATCATAGACTTTAGTTCTTTTACTTTGTCATCCGTTGGTGCATACAAGGTTTGCTCGAGAAGATTTACAAAGTCATTATTTGGCAAATTATTTGCACGATAAACACCCCTCACCATCAACGAAAGTATAAGTTCAGTTAGATATTTGGCTGCAATGCGAGCTACATTATGCGTCAATGTCAAATCAACATCGTTTAACCTCAGCCCATCTGTGATAAATTTCAGCAACTTATCACAAGAGGAAATGCAATGTGCATTAGACTCAACCATAATAGTATTCAAGAACGCAAGAGCCTTTTGCTTAACACGAACATCTCCGCCAAAGAAACTTCTCACAACGCTTAGAGTTATTTTTTCAAATCTCTCATCATTATTGATATTATAAAGTTCCTCGTCACTTACAAAGACATCCAAACTTTTCTTTTCACCACTCTCGGAAATAAACTTGTCAGAGATTTTCACTGGAGTAGGGAGAACCATCCCTTCCTTATGGCAATATGCGTATCCCGTTTCTAAAGTGCCGAGTTGAATAGCATCATCGCCAGTTATTCCGATTGTATTGGCGATTGTTTGTTGATCATCAGCAGAGACAATTCTTTGGACAATCTTTGTTGAGGAGTTTTTAATTACGTCTGGAGCAAGTTTCGTAGGTATTTGCTCTGCGACAATAACACCTTGTCCATAGGAACGCATCTCTGCAATCATATTCGTAAAGTGTTCGACAGCCTTGCCTTTGGGATTACCTGCAGATTCAGTTGACCGTTCTGTGTCCACATTTTTTAGCAGACGATGAGCTTCTTCAATAACGAGCAAGTGTTTCAAAGAAGTCTTTTCGTTTCCGCTGATTTCCTTTTGGACTTGGCGATATTCATTGATAAAGATTACAAGCAAACCTACACTGAAGGCTTTATCCGAGTCATCAGCAAGCCCTTCCAGTTCAAAAACAACATTGCTTTCAAGCAGCTTATCAAAATCAATGAACTCGCTTGTGTTAAACGTGTAGCCTTTAGCTCCGACACAGAGGTTTTCCAATCGCACCTTCATTGCGGTTTTTACATTACCTGCTACTTCACCATCATATTTCAATTCTTCTTCGACGTAACGAGCAATCTCATCCTTTAATTCTTGCATTGTGGGGAACAAATACCTATGGGAGAGCTTTGCATATTGCCCCTTTGTGTGCTCAATGCTGAAGAAATCCATATGGCTGTTACAATTGGCAAGCGTAGGATGATAACCAAGAGTTAAGCCCCAACCCTTATTGCGATATACTGTATGCAGGCACTTCTCCAAAATGTACGGCATAGGACCATAGAAAGAGAACGAAGCATTAAACAAATCTTTCAAATAGTCTATGTGTACTTGCGGGCTAACACCTGGCATTATATAGAACGGATTGATTTTCGGTGCGTTAATTTCCGGTTTGCCAGGAGTATAAACAGTCGTTTTAACGGCTGTGTTTCGATACTCCTTTTTTGCGGACTCAATCACAAGGAAAGGCTTTTTCGCTTCAACGAGTATTTTCTTGACCGTCGTTGTTTTACCGCTTCCTGTAATACCGCAAACAAAGGTATGCTTATTGAGGTCTCTTTCGCTTAAAGCAAAAGGCATATTTTCAAGAGGTCTTTTTCCGTCCACTACATTTCCAATTTGAATCTCATTCGGATCGGAACGGCTGGCGATTAACGGAAATTTACGTTCAAGGCGAAGCTCAAAATCTGGAACGCTTTCGGTAGGAACTGTGCAAAGCAGACCAAGCTCAGCAGAGTTGATATAAGTACACAAAGAATTTTGTTGTGTGCTGTTAAGAAAGTCAGGTATTCTCAAT
>CAZLBL010000139.1:0-3607 GCA_964557825.1 uncultured Ruminococcus sp. | reverse complement strand
CAAAGCCAACCCTTGCCACGTTAAATGACGGGGCAAGCCCCTTATTGAATAAACCTTGTGTTTATTATATCACAGCAAAACATAAAAATCAAGTGTTATCGTATTTTTTGTGGAAATCAACCGTTAATTTTGCCATGCGCTGCGGTTAAGCTTTAAGGCTGCAGCGCATTAAGACGAAGCCTGTATTTTATCTGTAACCGTAAAGCTGAACCTGCTCAAAGCCGTCAAGCAAATCGTCCGACATCTTGAATGCAAGGTCAACACCGCGCGCAACGCACTCAATAGCGTTATCCGCAATAAAGCAGGGCGCTTTTACATGGTGCGAAATAAGCTTATCCAGTCCGCCAAGCAGCGCGCCGCCGCCCGTCAGAGTTATACCGTTGCTGAGAATATCGCCCACAAGCTCAGGCGGAGCGGACTCAAGCGTAAGCTTCACCTGCTCCACAATTTCCATTGCGTTTTCATGGATAGCTTCGTCAATATCAATATCGGATATCTCAACGCTTTCGGGAAGCCCTTTCAGCAGATGTCTGCCGCGCACGGTCATTTTTCTGCTGCCGTCGGGCTGAAATACGTTGCCTATCTCCATCTTTGCCTTTTCGGCGGTTTTTTCGCCTATGAGAATTTTGTATTTCTGCGTGATATGACGGATTATGGCAGCGTCAAACTTGTTGCCCGCCATTTTTACGGAGCGGCTTACAACTATACCATTAAAGGACACAATTGCAACATCGGCAGTACCGCCGCCGATATCAACCACCATAGTGCCGTTTGGCTTGGATATATCAACGCCCGCGCCGATAAGCGCCGCTATCGACTCGTCAATAAGATACACCTTTCTTGCGCCCGCGGAAAGCGCCGCTTCAACAACCGCCCTGCGTTCCACATCGGTAACGGAGGAGGGTACGCACAGCACAACCCTGGGCTTCACCATATACCCGCCGTTAGCCTTGCCTATAAACTGCTTTATCATAGCCTGCGTCATGTCGTTATCGGAAATAACGCCGTCCTTAAGCGGACGAACCGCCACAATATATTCGGGCGTTCTGCCAAGCATTCTGTATGCCTCCTCGCCCACAGCCACAACCTCGCGCTTTTTGCGGTCGTATGCCACAACGGACGGCTCGTTAATCACAATGCCCTTTCCGCTTATCGTAATAATAACATTGGCAGTGCCAAGGTCAATTCCTATATCAAGTGCCATTTCAAACTCCTACACATAAAATAATCTATAAACTATAGTATACCACAATTTAAGCAACACTGCAAGTAGCTTGCGCAATTTTATCCGCCGCCACTCTCAAGAAATTTTCGCGCCTGAACCAGCAGCTCCTCGCGATTATTTTCAAAGCTTCCGTCAAGCACGCCCGAAAGCAGATATTTCAGCGTTTCGCCCGTTCTGGGCGATGGCGGTATCAGCGCCGCCAAATCCCTGCCGCTTACCGCAAGCTGCTTTATGGAAAGGCAGGGCTGCTGCATATCTATTTCTTCGGCATGGCGGATAATTTCCCGCCAGAGCGGAATACGCTGCTTTGCGAAATCCGCCTTTGCGCTGTCGTCCGCAATATGCGCAAGCATGATATCGCGGAACATGGGCAGACCGTGCTTTGAAAGCCTGCGCCTTATAAATCTGTCGGTATTTTCGGGAACCATATCATGATAGCGGATTATCCCGCAAACCCTGTCGCGAAGCGCATTTCCCGCATGAAACCGCGACAAAACAGTATCTGCAAGTTCCGCGCTTCTGCCCGCGTGCGCGTAAAAATGCCACTCGCCGTCCTCGCCCTCGGTTTGCGTAAGCGGCTTGGCTATATCATGCAGCAGCATTGCAAACCTTATTCCCGCCTCGCACGGAGCGTTTTCCACCGCCGCTGCAAGATGTTCATACAGCGTAAGCGAATGGAAGCGGCTATGCTGATTATAACCGATACACGGAGCAAGCTCGGGAATTATCCCGGCAAAAACCTGCGGGAAATCACGCAGCACCCTGCCGCACTCCGTGCCGCAAAGCAGCTTTTCAAGCTCGCTTAATATCCGCTCGCCCGAAACTCTTTTAAGCAGCGCGTGATTTTGCCTTATACTGTCGGCGGTTTTACGCTCAATCTCAAATCCCAGAACCGCCGAAAAGCGCAGCGCCCGCAGTATGCGCAAAGCGTCCTCGTTAAAGCGCGTATCGGGGTCGCCTATGCAGCAGATACGCCCCTTGCGAATATCCTCCGCGCCGCCGCAGCAATCGAAAAGACCGCGTTTTGGGCTGTAAGCAATGCCGTTCATGGTGAAATCGCGCCGCGCAATATCTTCGGAAATGCTCCGTGTAAACTGTACGCTGTCGGGACGCCTGCCGTCCGCATAATCCCCGTCCACGCGGTAGGTAGTTATTTCCACAGGCTCTTTGCCGACAATTACGGTAACCGTTCCATGCTTAAGTCCTGTGGGAATTACACGCAAATCCGCAAAAACAGCCATGGTTTCCTCTGGCAGCGCAGAGGTTGCGATATCAAAATCCTGCGGCTGTCTGCCCATAAGGCTGTCGCGCACGCAGCCGCCGACAATGTATGCCTCATAGCCTGCGGCTTCAAGCCTGTCAAGCACCTGTATTATGCCCTGCGGGATATCCATTTGCGCCGCCCCCCCTTCGTATATGATTATTGTACCACTTTTCGGGGGAAATAGCAAGAGCCGCCCACGGACGGGCGGCTTTCAATAAGGGGCTTGCCCCGTCATTTAACGTGGCTAAGGGCGTATCGAACAAGTTCGACACTGCTTTGCCAACCTGCCATTCAGTAGGGGATTGTATCCCCTACTGAATGGTAAATGGAACCCGCCGCCTAGAGCCGAACGAAGTTCGGTTCGGAGGCAGGGGGACATCTTGCCTAAGTTATAGAGCATACTTCAAAGTGGAAAATTAAATTTTTTCTGAAAAATTTGGTCGCTTGCTAATGTTCTGATTGAGAATATTACCATAGACGAATAAGCATTGCAAAACACAATATCGCAATAACAATACATATAAGCGTCCGAAGCATATCAATCAGCTTTGAAATATCAAAGCAGGAAAAATGCTTAAGCCTAAGCTGTATTCCGACTTGTAGAAGCTATATCCCCCGTAGCCAAGCTTAAAACCAATCGTAAGCAAATCCGTCAGCGCAAGAATTATTATCACAGCCCAGCATATAAACTGCAATATAAAACATCCGCAAAGTTACGCAGTTTCCGCAATATCTGCTTAGCAGCCTTTCTCATTATAATCAGCAGCAAGTGCGTTCATGGCATTGATAAGTCTGTCATAATATATTATAGATGTTATACCGCATATGAACGGAACTAACAGAATGCCATAAACCAGAAAATCCATATCATTGAATTTAAATGATATATTTCTTCGCTTAAGTTCTTTGCTTATCCTACCCGAAAGCTTGGCAAACCACAATAAGTAGTACACCAAAGCTGTAAACACTGACAGAAGAATAGCCAAACAATAGTGCATTGTTTTTTTGCCATCATATTGTTATTTGCCAAGCATATTATGAAAAATAAAAAACGTGCGAAAAAGGCTTGAAATATCGTAATATGCTCAAAAAGTGGCTTTATAGAGCCGTTTTTACGG
>CAZLBL010000138.1:0-3671 GCA_964557825.1 uncultured Ruminococcus sp. | reverse complement strand
TTTTGTGCGCCCTTTTTTGGTATGGTGCTCATATTACAGTGTTTCAACCTTTTACGTCCTTTCATATTTCAGCGCATATGCGCATTTGGTTTTTTGGTAAATCCGGTCAATCTCCCTCAAACAGGGGTGTGGAGAAGTAACGCTCCGCCGTATCGGGAAGCACGGTAACCACTGTTTTGCCCTTGCCAAGCTTTGCGGCAAGCTTTTTGGCTGCGGCGACATTTGTTCCCGCCGAAATGCCGCACATAAGTCCCTCAAGCCGCGCAAGGTCCTTTGCGGTCTGTATGGCTTCTTCATCGGTGACTATGTAGACATGGCTGTAAATATTCATATTGAGGTTATCGGGAATTATACCGTCGCCAATACCCATCTGAAGATGTGTTCCTATTGTTCCGCCCGCAAGAATAGCGGCGTTCTGCGGCTCAACCGCCCAAATCTCGATATCGGGATACTGCGCCTTAAGCGTTTCGCCTATGCCGCTTAAGGTGCCGCCCGTGCCTATGCCGGAGCAGAAGCCGTGTATCTCCTTGCCCGCCTGCTCCAGTATCTCAAGACCCGTATGGTGCTTGTGAACCAGCGGATTTGCCTTATTTTCAAACTGCTGAGGAATGTACACATTGGGATTTTCCTGCTTCATACGCTGAGCCGTGCGCACGCATTCCTCGATACATTCGCCGATATTTCCGTCATCATGCACAAGCACAACCTCCGCGCCGTAATGGCGCACAAGCATTCTGCGCTCACAGCTTACAGAATCGGGCATAATTATCACGGTTTTATAGCCGCGTACCGCTCCCACAAGCGCCAGACCGATACCCTGATTGCCGCTTGTCGGCTCAACTATAACGGTATCTTTATTTATAAGCCCCTCACGCTCGGCGGTGAGTATCATATTATATGCGGTTCTGGTTTTTATTGAGCCGCCTACATTAAGTCCCTCAAACTTAACCAGTATCTCCGCGCTGTTCTCATCAACCATGCGGTTAAGCCGAACCAAAGGTGTATGTCCTATTACTTCGAGAATATCATTGCTTATCATTAAGGTGCGTCCTTTCAGATTGTTCCCCCGCCGCCGACAAAGGCGCACAGCGTTTTGGGGTGCTGCTATATACTATGTTTACAGTCTGCCCTTTTAGTATAACACCATGCCGCCATTCTGTCAAGTATTGCTAAAAAGAATAAAGGCAACACCGCACAAAGATTGCGTGCGGTGTTGCCTAAAATTTTTTTGATTTGTCAATGATAGCGTGCTTTTGAAAAAATATCCGTGCCATTCGCGCAGCTTCTATTGACTTTTTGCCGCAAATGTTGTAAAATATATCGAAGCTTGCAAAAAGCTTGCAATTTAATCCATGAGCAAAGGAGAAAGAGTTATGAAGAAAGTATTATCTCGTATTGGTGCGCTTTCTGCTGCAATCGCTGTTTGCGCGTGCGGAATGGCTGCACAGGCTGAAGGCTTCGACAACACGGCAGTTCTCGGAGATTCTATCGCCACAGGTTATGGTCTGCCGGGATATTCCGCAGAGGACAACTCCGCTGCGCCCAGCTTTGGCAATCTCATTGCGCAGGAGGGCGGCGAATATGTAAACTTCGCTGTTGACGGCAGAACAAGCTCAGAGCTGCTTATGTCGCTTGCTGAGCCGGAGGTTTCCGCTGCTGTTGCCAATGCACAGAGCATTATCATATCCATCGGCGGCAACGACTTCCTGCAGCCTATGCTTACAGCAATTCAGACAGCGCTTTCGGGAAATCCCGAGATTTACACCGCGCTCACCACAGGCACGCTTGATGTAACAGACCCCACAACTGCAGTTGTTCTGGAGCAGGTTCTGCAAAGCGTTATGACCGCTATGACAGAGGTTGACCCTGCCGCTTCTGTCGAAAATCTTGCACAGATTGTTGCAGCAATCAGTACATTAAACCCTGATTGTGAGATTTATCTGCTGACGGTCTACAACCCCTTTGACGGCGCGGCAGGATTTAAGGGGTTGAATTCGCTTAGCCAGCTTGCTGAACAGCTTCTTGGCGTTGTAAACACCAGCATGGCTCAGATTGCCGTTACCTGCGACAATGTTGCTGTTGTTGACGTTTACAGTGCATTCAAGGGCAAGGCTGACGAATACACCAACATTGCTTACTGGGATATTCACCCGAACACCGCAGGACACGGCGTAATTTATGATCTGCTTTGCGAGCAGAGCGATAGCTTTGCGGATACAGATGTACCTGTTGATGGAGATATTGATACAGAGCTTCCCGTTGATACAGACATTTCCGATGACGGAAATGCAGAAGCAGACGCTTCCAAGGACAGCCCCGACACAGGCGTACATGGCTTAGCTGCCGCTCTTGCAATGCTTACAACGGCAGGCGGTGCGCTTGTTCTTTCAAGAAAGAGTAAGTAATTTCACATTTTGCACCAAAAAAGCTATCCTATATTTACAAAATGGAACAAATATTCACATGGCGCAGCTGTGTGATATTTGTTCCATTGTTTTTTACGCTTGATTTTTCAGCTGCTATATGATACAATGCTTTTAAGCCGCTTGACAAATTGAAACTTATCAGGAGAAATAATATGACAAAATGTAAAAAGATTTTGGAAGTAATTTTGATTATACTCGCCATAGTGATTTTATCAATATTAGCGATATACATAAATCATCGTATTCACTTGGCAAACGAGGCTGAATTGCTGTCGCCTATTGGGAAAATGGTTGCAGTTGATGGGAATAATATGAGTGTTTATACTGAAGGGGACAGTGAAATAACGCTGGTTTTTATGTCCGGTGCAGGTACCAGTTCTCCGATATTGGATTTCAAATCGCTTTATTCTTGTTTAAGCGATGAATATAGAATTGCAGTGGTAGAAAAATTCGGATATGGATTCAGCGACATTGTTGATAAAAGCAGAGATATTGATTCAATATTAGAAGATACCAGAGCGGCATTGACAGCTGCGGGATTAAATGCGCCATATGTTTTATGTCCGCATTCAATGTCAGGTCTTGAAGCATTATACTGGGCGCAGAAATATCCTGATGAGGTGTCGGCGATTATCGGACTTGATATGGCAGTACCACAGTATTATGACAGCATGGAAATCAATATGCCGCTTATGCGCGCTGCGAGTCTTGCAGCGGGAATTGGGGTAACTCGTTTGATACCAGGGATTTCGGAGAGCGACGCAATCAAAAACGGCACATTAACCGATGCCGAAAAAGAAATCTACAGAGCGGTTTTTTACAGCCGTACCGCAACAGTAACTATGATTAACGAGAGCGAATCGGTTAAGGCAAACGCGAAAAAGGTTCGGGATATGGGTATTCCGCAAATTCCAATGCTGCTGTTTATTTCAGACGGCTCCGGCGGAACGGGATTTGACAAAGAAACATGGCGCAGGATAGCGAAAGAGTATATCGCTGAAGTGAGTAATTCAAAGTATGTCGAATTGGATTGTCCGCATTATGTTCATGATTATGAATATAAAAAGATCAGTGAATGTATCATTGAATTTTTATCAAGCCAAGCGCCAATCTGAAAAATTGAACAAATATTCACATGGCGCAGCTGTGTGATATTTGTTTCATTGTTTTTTACGCTTGATTTTTGCGGACATTTTCAATAAGGGGCTTGCCCCGTCATTTAACGTGGCAAGGGTTGGCTTTGCC
>CAZLBL010000137.1:0-3818 GCA_964557825.1 uncultured Ruminococcus sp. | reverse complement strand
TGTTCGATACGCCCTTAGCCACGTTAAATGACGGGGCAAGCCCCTTATTGAACGGGTCTGAGAAGTTAAATTGTGCTTCTCAGACCCGTTTTATTTTTATTCGTGTTCTTTAACCGCCCTGTCAACGGCAAGCGCAAGCGCACATTCAAGGCGCTTTTTCTGCATTTCGCA
The DNA here is from genome assembly GCA_964557825.1 of uncultured Ruminococcus sp. Classification (GTDB taxonomy): domain Bacteria; phylum Bacillota; class Clostridia; order Oscillospirales; family Ruminococcaceae; genus CAG-115. The sequence continues at coordinate 3,647 of CAZLBL010000137.1, read as the reverse complement.
GGAAAGCTTGTGCGGCTTGTTGATATCGCCCTCATAAATATAGCTGTTTGCATTGCAGCCGCCCGAGCAGAAGAACTTAGCCCAGCAGTCGCGGCAGCCCTGCTTGCTGTAAACATGAGTTCCCGCAAAGGTGTTCTTTATATCCTCGTTGAATGTGCCATCGTAAAGATTTCCCATCTTCCATTCGTCAATGCCGACAAACTGGTGGCAGGGGTATATATCTCCGTTTGGCGTAACCGCAACATAATCATTGCCGCAGCCGCAGCCGCGCAGCCTTTTAATCGCACATGGGCCTTGATTAAGGTCAACCATGAAATGGAAGAAGTTGAACTTGTTTTCGGTGCGGTTTGCCATTACCTCGCAAAGACGGTCATACTCCGAGAATACGCGCGGCAGGTCAGCCATTGTAATTGCATACGGCATATCAAGGTCTGTAACAACAGGCTCTGCGGAAAGCTGCTCAAAGCCAAGGTCACGCATATGCAGAACATCGTCCGTAAAATCAAGATTGTATTTTGTAAACGTTGCGCGGACGTAGTAATCCTTATCCCCGCGGCTTGCAACAAGCTTTTGGAAGCGGGGAACTATTATATCATAGCAGCCCTTGCCGTTTACGGTTTTACGGATACGGTCGGTTACTTCCTTTCTGCCGTCAAGCGAAAGCACGCAGTTTGACATCTCGCGGTTAATATATTCAATCTTTTCATCGTCAAGCAGCATACCGTTTGTTGTGATTGTAAAGCGGAAATTCTTTCCGTGCTGCTTTTCTATGGAGCGCGCATATTCCACCGTCTGAACCACGGTATCCCATGCCATCAGCGGCTCGCCGCCGAAAAAGTCAAGCTCAAGATTTACCCTGTCGCCTGAATTTTCTATCAGAAAATCTATCGCCTTTTTGCCCGTTTCGGGAGGCATTATGCAGCGTCCGCCGCCGAAATCGCCTGTTTCTGCAAAACAGTATTCGCAGCGCAGATTACAATCGTGCGAAACGTTAAGGCACATTGACTTAACGGGAGATTTCATGCGCGCCTTGGTATAGCGCTCATAATCGTCATCGGTAAGCAGCGCGCCATCGCAGTGCAGCTTATAAAGCTCGGCATAGCTTTCACGGATATCCTGCGCGGAATACGCAGGAAGCGCAGCAATAAGCTCTGCGGGACATTCCTCTGGCATATCCTCTGCGATATGGTCAAGTATATCAAATGCGCAGTCGTCCAGCAGATGCACGCCGTTGCTGTTTACATCAAGAACGATGTTATAGCCAAGCTGTCGGAATTTATGTATCATTTTTTTAATCAGCCTTTCCAAAAATTATGGGCGGAAAAGCCTCCGCCCAAAATGTTTACAAATCCACAGACCCGCCCCTGCAAAAGCAAGGGCAGACGCCAAGGCGAAGAATTACTTCACAGCTTCGCACTTCTGGTTAGCTACTGTGCAGGAAGTCTTGCAGGCAGACTGGCAGGAGGACTGGCAGTTGCCGCAGCCGCCCTTGGCAGCAGTAGACTTGAGATTTGCCTTGTTGATAGTAGTAATGTGCTTCAAAAGGAACACCTCTTTCTTAAAATGTAGTTTGCTTTAGGGTATTTCCCTATGCTTACATTCTAGTATAACATATCCTGCGTTTTTTTGCAAGGGGGTAAATAAATTTTTCGGGGAAATACTGTTTCAGGCAGATGTTAAAGCCTGGCTTCGGCTAACGGCACAATTTTGCAGCCCTTGTGTTCGTAATAGCCAAGCATTTCATCAATTTTATTTTTATTCAATAAGGGGCTTGCCCCGTCATTTAACGTGGCAAGGGTTGGCTTTGCCAACCTGCCATTCAGTAGGGGATTGTATCCCCTACTGAATGGCAAATGTAACCCTCCGCCTAGAGCCGAACGAAGTTAGGTTCGGAGGCAGGGGGACATCTTGCCTAAGTTATAGCTTGTAACACAGTCTGACAAAACAGTTACATTATAGCCTGCCATGCGCATATTAAAGCAGGTGGATTTCACACAGGCGATTGCGTCCGCTCCCGCAATATAAAAATCAGTTATCTCGTTTTTGCTGATAAAATCCGCAAAATCCTGCGAGGTCAACGCATTCCCCTTGGTTTTTACAAAGATATTATCCAACGCCACCTTTAGCTCGGAAACCAGCTCAGCGCCCTTGGTATCGGGCTTAAAAGTTCTTGTACCCGCGGAAAGATTGTTGCGCTTTATATAAACAATGGTAATTCCGCTTTGTTCAGCCAATTCCACGGCGTTGTTTATGTTTTGGATAATATCCCTTGTAATTTTTTGTGATATCATTCTGAATATCAATTATGACTAACGCTTTATTCGGCATAGCTGCATCCTCCTACAATAGTATATAGTGCTTAAAAATTGACCTAGCAAAAATCCTCCCCGAAACCGGGGAGGATTTGTAATATTCTCTGGTAAAACCGAGTGATAACGCTGCCCCAAACCGCGCAAATGCACCGTTTGTAAGGGCTTTTATTATCTCTTGGAGAACTGGGGAGCGCGACGTGCAGCCTTCAGACCGTACTTCTTTCTTTCCTTCATTCTCGGGTCACGAGTGAGGAAGCCTGCCTTCTTGAGAACGGGACGCAGCTCATCAGAATACTGAAGCAACGCTCTGGAAATGCCGTGACGGATAGCGCCTGCCTGACCGGTAACGCCGCCGCCTGCTACTGTGCAGACGATGTCAAACTTCTCAACAGTATCGGTAAGAGTAAGGGGCTGACGAACGATAAGCTTGAGTGTGTCAAGACCAAAGTAGTCATCAATGCCTCTGCCGTTTATTGTGATAGAACCGCTTCCGGGATATACTCTGACTCTGGCAACAGAATGCTTTCTTCTGCCTGTGCCATAGTAGTAAGGTTTAGAATCGTACATTTTCAGCCCTCCTTAAAACTTGTACTCAACGGGCTTCTGAGCCGCGTTCTTGTGCTCTGCACCTGCATAGCAGCGAAGTCTTGTCATAGCCTTTCTGCCGATTGTGGTGTCAGGAATCATGCCGTTTACAGCAAGCGTCATAGCCTTGGTGGGGTTGGCCTTCATAAGAGTGTCATAACGAACCTCTTTCAGGTGACCAATCCAGCCTGTGTGCCATCTGTAATACTTCTTTTCAAGCTTCTTGCCTGTGAGAACTGCCTTGGAGCAGTTAATGATGATAACGTGGTCGCCGCAGTCACAGTGGGGAGCGAATGTTACCTTGTGCTTGCCTCTGAGCAGGTGAGCAGCCATAGCAGCTACACGACCGAGAGGTTTGCCTGCTGCATCGAGAACATACCAGCTGCGCTCTACTGTTTCAGCCTTGGGCATATATGTTGCCATACTTTTTTCCTCCTTGTATTTCGGATTTTTCCGATTCTTACTTATCGGGCGAAATCACATAATTCCGCCACACAACATTGTTTATTATACACGCTTTGGCGCCGTTTGTCAAGGCTTTTTTCACTCCAATTTGAAATATATTGCTTTTTCTTTGTCGTTCTCTCGGTTTCTCTCTGTTTTTCTCTTTTTCTTGAAGTTCATTTCATTTTTCGCGAAATTTTGTATTTGCAAGAAACAGCGAGAATACAGCAGTAAAAACGAGGTTCAGCGGAATTTCAATAAGGGGCTTGCCCCGTCATTTAACGTGGCAAGGGTTGGCTTTGCCAA
>CAZLBL010000136.1:0-3827 GCA_964557825.1 uncultured Ruminococcus sp. | reverse complement strand
CTGTGACCGCCTGTGCTGCCGCCGCTCGAACCGCTGCCCGAGCCGCTTCCACCGCTTGAGGACCGCTTAGTGAATTCCGCCGTTGTAACTGTGCTGTCTGCCATGCCAGTCTTGACTGCGATTGCCTTGATGGTTGTATCTGCCGTTACTGTGATTGCGCCTGTGTATTCTGTGCTGTTTTCTGTCGGTTCAGTGCCGTCAGTGGTGTAGTAAATAGTCGCGCCCTCGGTTGCACAGGTGATTGTTACCTCCTGCGTGTCTTTGAAATTACCGCCGTTCGGGGTGATTACGGGTGTTGCAACTATAGCGGGACTGATTTCATAGCCGCACTTGGTGCAAGTTTCCGCCTTGCCGACTGTTGCCGCGCCGCTTGAAGTGTGCTGTGCAAAGTCAAGCTTATCATTCGGGCAGTTCGCACAAACGTGCCAGTGTCCCTGCGCATCCTTTGACCATTCGCTTGCCACATTTCCGTGAGCTGTTGTTTTGGTTTTGGAGGCAGAGTCACTCATATCGCTTACATCACTTACCTTAAAGCGGATATATGCCGTCACCTCTGTATTGTGACCTATACCAGTTTTGCTGTTTACATCGCTCCATGTTGTGCCGTCAAAGCTGTACTCAACGCCTGTGAGAGCTGTATTGATTGTCGCGGTGTACATATTATTGCTGTCAGTAGTGAAATCAAGCGTGAACGATGCTTCGTCGGGCTTTTCGGGAGTTGCCTTAATGATTGTAAACGTCCACTCTTCCGCGGTGATATCTTCTGCGTCTGCATAAGTACCGCCCTCGGCAACGTCTATCTTTACAGTATAGTCGCCTGGCTTAACAGGCGCGCCGTTAAGCTTCGTGCCGTTTTCGTAGTACTTTACAGTGATTTCGCCCATTCCGATTGCAGTAGTGGTTACTGTCGCTTCGATTGCAGAACCGTTGTAAGTAAGGTTTGTGGGCGCGGTGAATGTGAAATCGTCTGCCTTAGGAACAACCTTGAACTTTGCATCTGCTCCTGTTCCGCAGAGCTTATACTCTACCTCCTTGCCGTTCGTGCCAAGCTTGACAACGTAGGTATCGCTGATTACATAAGCGTAAACCGCATTTTCGCCGTTGTGGGTCTTGTGGGCAAGCTTTGTATCACCAATATAGACATCGGAAGTGCCGTCTGTTTCAATTTTAAGCAGATATACCGATTTGTTATCGGAATTAATCGGGGTTACGGGTGTGCCGTCTCGGAAGAAACTTTCAATAGCACCTGTGCCGATATCGGGAGCGCGATAAACACTAACTTTGCTTCCCTCAGCCTTTACAGAGGCGCCAATATCGATAATGATATTGCCACAATTGTAGCCAGCATTGCCGCCTATGCCTGCACTGCCGTCCTTGCCTTTTGCGGTAACGGTTGCACTGCCGCCGATTTTTAATGTTCCGTAACTGCAGCTTATGCCTGCGCCTTTCTCGCCGCCTATTGCGGTAAGCGAGCCGCTGCCGTTGATGGTAAGCGTGCGCGTGGCGCTTGTGCCGTTCTTCTGCAAGCCTGCGCAATTATATCCGCTCTTAAGCACGTTTTCCGAGTTTGCCGCAAGGGTGATGGTTACATCGCCCGTGGTGTTATCCCCAATCTCGAACGCGCAGGCGAAAGACTTTTCCGAAACGTCAATATTTACACCGTTAAGCGTGATATTTGCGGTAGCGCTGTCTACTTTGATTGTTCCGGTTTCGGTTTCGCCCGAAATGGTAACAGCCTTTGTTGTCTTGATTACAAGCGCTGTTCCATCATATTCGTAATCCTTACCATAGGCAATGCTTTCGCCATCATTGGTTGCCGTTATTGTAAGGTCGGGAGTCTTGAATTTCTTTGCCACGCTGTCGAAAATATAGATTACTTCGTCACTCTCGCCTATCTTTACGGTGTGGACTTCGCCTGTGAGATAAACGTAAAGATTTGTGTCTTCGCTGTCAGCCGCCGAGTGATTTTTGGGATTGTAAGCGGTTGCACTGTCGTCAATATAAACGTCCGCGCTATTGGTGTTTTCTATGGTGAGCAGATAAACTTTCTTTGCGTCATCGCCTGTGGCGTTTTTCGGTGTTACGGGCTCTTGACCTTTACCGCCGCCGATTGCGTTAGCCTCGTAACCTGCGATTGCTTTGACAGAGCCGCCGCTGATAACGATATTGTCGGCTGTTTTGCCGCTGCCGCCGCCTATACCTGCGCCATAATTGTTGCATCTTGCGGTAACCGTACCGCCGGATATAGTAATATAAGAGCCTGCTCCGTTGTAGCCGCCGCCTATGCCTGCGCCGCCACTACCATATGCAGTTACCGTACCGCCGGATATAGTAATATAAGAGCCTGCTCCGTTGTCGCCGCCGCCTATGCCTGCACTGTCGCCGCTACCAGTTGCAGTAACTGTACCGCCGGATATAGTAATATAAGAACCTGCTCCGTTTTTGCCGCCGCCTATGCCTGCACCGAACGATGCGCTGGTTGCAGTCACCGAACCTGGATACTTTAAATTGCTACCGGCGGATATAATGATATTAGCGCCTGCGCCGTTCTCGCCGCCGCCTATGCCTGCGCCGTTCTCGCCGCCATTTGCGGTAAGAGTTCCTCCGCACATAATAATTGTAAGCTTGCCCTTATCTTCGCTTAAGTATTCGCCGTTCTTCTGCAAGCCTGCGCAGTTCTTTCCGCTATTTAAGGTGTTAGTGCCGAAGAGCTTAATTGTTACATTGCCCTCACTGCCGTCCGCAATCTTGAACGCTGCTGTATCAGCTTTTTGTGAAACGTCAATATTTACGCCATAAAGCGTAAGGTTTGCGTCTACGCCAGCAGCTATAAATATTGTATCGGTTGTAGTAGATACATCAGCAGCGTTTTTGATGGTCATTGCCTTGTTGGTCTTGATAGTCAGCACGCCGTTGATGTATTCGTAGTCCGTGCCGCTTACAGGGGCTGCGGGGGCTGCTTCGCCCTCAGTCGATGTTGCGGTTATCACAAAGTCGCTGCCCTGCAGGTCGAATGTATTGCTTGTGGTGTTGAAAAAGTATTGCATTGTCCTGCCGTTTTCGCCAAGCTTTATGGTGTGGGCTTCGCCTGTGAGATAAACGTAAAGATTTGTGTCTTCGCTGTCAGCCGCCGAGTGATTTTTGGGATTGTAAGCGGTTGCATTGCCGTCAATATAAACGTCCGCGCTATTGGGGTTTGCTATGGTGAGCAGATAAACTTTCTCTGCGCCAGCGCCTGTGCTGTTCTTGGGGTCTGCGGGTGTGCCAGCTGACGTAGCCATGTAACCAACACCCGAACCGATACCCGGAGCTGTATAGCCGCCACTAGTGCTTCCCTCTGCCTTGACAGAGCCGCCGCTGATAACCACATTCAAACCAGTGTTATTTGAAGCTTCACCGTTGCCTATACCTGCGCCGCCGTCAACACCTTTTGCGGTAACAACTGCGTTTTCGCTGATGGTTATATTTTTGCCGTTTCCGTTATTGCCGCTGCCAATACCTGCGCCCTTCTTACCGCCTGTTGCGGTAACAACAGCATTGCCGCCGATGGTGATGTAGTCCGCAGTTGGGCATTGACTGCCGCCGCCTATACCCGCAGCGTAATCGCCGCCTGTTGCGTTAACCTTGGCACTGCCCTCGATGGTGATATTTGCAGTGCCATATCCTGTGCTGCCATTATAACCGCCGCCTATACCCGCAGCGACATAGCCGCCTGTTGCGGTAAGCTTGCCGCTGCCGTTGATGGTAAGCGTGCCGAGGTCTGCTGAATACTCGCCGTTCTTCTGCAAGCCTGCGCAGTAAACGCCGCCCTTAAGCACGTTTTCTGA
>CAZLBL010000135.1:0-4053 GCA_964557825.1 uncultured Ruminococcus sp. | reverse complement strand
TGTGCCTTGCGAAGCCGCTTGGTTATTGCGTTTGTGCGGTTTTGCTCAGGGCTAAGGTGGATGATATTATGGATGTGAATGAATTAACTTAATTATTATTTTGAATTGAGGTTGAGCTATGTCATCGAATTTAATGGATAAAAAGCTTGAATATTGGGAACATCAGTTACTCGATCTTGGCAAGCGCAATAAAATGATAAATTATCGTGAAACCAAAAGGACTACCATCAAATTGGTAGAGCCTTCTTTTGGCGACCTTTTTAGTAGACTTGCTCTAAATGAAGAAACCTTAACTTTTCAACGTTCGGTTGATAGAGAAACCGATATTCGTGTTTTCTCAATCCTTTCACTTTTAGAGAACTTGTCTGCATCGCTTCCCGTTACTATTGGTGACATCAAAACCGAAGGAAGTGTTCTTGAAAGGCAGAAAACCTTGAAAAATCTCAGAGCAAAATCAAGATTAGCTCAAGAAGAACAAGGTACAAATATTCTTTACTTGTCTTTTGGATTTATAGAATGGAAAGATGGTAAAGGCGCACAGGCACAATGGATAAAATCTCCGTTGATTTTAGTACCTGCTGTATTAGCTTTAGAAGCCTTAAACTCTCCTTATACATTAAAGAAACACGAAGATGATATTGTTGTAAATCCGACACTGGAATATTATCTTAAAACCGAATACGGAATTGAGATTCCTCAGTTTGATGCGGATAAAGATAAAATTGATGATTATTTAAAAAGTCTTGAGGAAATAGCAGATCAAAGAGGTTGGCGTATACTTCGTGAAGTTAGTTTAGGATTACTCTCATTCTTGAAGATATCTATGTATAATGACCTTCTTAGAAACGAAGAACGTATTAAGAAAAATCCCGTTATTCGTGCAATGTCAGGCGATGCTGCCGAAGCAAATGAAATACCAGAACACCTACATAACTTTGACCTCGACTCAACGAGTACACAAGACTGTTATCAGGTTATGAGTGCTGATTCGAGTCAGCAAGATGCAATATTGTACTCCAAAAACAATATTAGTTTTGTTATGCAAGGTCCTCCTGGTACGGGTAAGAGCCAAACGATTACAAACATAATCGCCGAAGCATTAGCTGAAGGCAAAAAGGTTCTGTTCGTATCTGAAAAAATGGCAGCTCTCCAAGTAGTTTATCGTAGACTCCAAGAAGCACACTTGGGCGATTTCTGCTTACCGTTGCATAGCTATAAAGCAAATAAGAAAGAAATACTTGAACAGATCGGAGCTAACCTTAAGCTGAAGCAAACCCGTGTCAAGGATGTAGCAATCAGCAACTTGGAAGAACTCTTATCTATTCGTCAAGAACTAAATAAATATGCTGAAGAATTACACGCTCTGAATCCCGAACTCAATATAAGTTGCTACGAGGTTTATAGCAAACTCGAAGAAGTAAATGATGCGCCTGCAATTTCTTTTGCGTTTACCGATCCCTTGAGCGTATCGCAGACCAAACTTCAGTCCTATTTGAACGCACTTAAGGATTATTCTCTTTCGTTGGAACGTTTGAATTACTTCGTTAACAATAATCCTTGGGATGGTCTTTCTGTTCGTGTATCCGGTTTTGAATATACAGAACAGATGAGATCTGAATTAGAAGCATTTACAAATTCAATTAACAATTGCATTGAAGTTCTCTCAGTAATTTACGAGTCACCGGACATTTGTGACCAAGCACAGTACATTTCGATTCTCGAAATAGCTGAACTCATTGAGAATATTTGTGCTTTACCGCAGATTCCTGAAATATGGCTTGGCGCATTTAATTTTGAACAAGGTATTAAGTCCGCATCCGAAGCAAAAATAACTTATACCAAACTCTGTGACTTTAGAGAAGCAATATCAAAAGTATTTGTAGATACGATCTATCACTACAATTATAACGAATGGAAAGAAAAGCTGTTGGCTCAGGCAAACGGCTTTATTGACTTGCCTTTAATTAAAAGAACCGACTCTGAGTTTTTTGTAAAAGAGGCGGGGACTTTGCACGCCCACTTAACAAGCCTTAAAAATGCTTTGATAAGTGCGAAAAATACTTACAAAGCGATAAATGATAAGTTGGGAACAGGTTTTGCTACTAACACATATAACCAACAGACAGTTGCGACTTTGTTTGATTTAATTAGAAGCAATGTGATACTCAACAAAATATGGTTTTCGTCTGATATAGCTAAGATCAGAACGCTCGTTATTGAAGCTCAAGCGGTATCAATTGATATTAAAAGTGCAAAAGAAAAACTGTTAGCAGTTTGGGAGCCTGAAATCCTTGATTTGGATTTCGCCCCTATTCTTTTGAGATACAAAACTGAATACACCAACATATTCAAAGTATTCAAGGGACAATACAAGCAAGATAAGAAGCAAATTCAGGCTTTAAGCAAAACTGTTTTGAAAAAACTGTCCGATGATGCTGTAGTCGAATTACTGACAATGTTGAAACTCTATCACGATAAGTTAAATTGGTTAGAGGAAAATGCTCCTGAATTGCAAAGACTTTTAGGTGAATACTATAAGGGCATAGATAGCGATTGGGATTATATCATAAATGCAGTAGGTATCTGCTCCCAAATTAAGAATCTGCCTATTGGTGAAATCCCATCAAGTCTGCTTGACATTATTTCTGTTGAACATACTGAAGAAGCAGCAAAGCTTGATGTACTTCTTTCTGAACTTACAACAGCCTTGGTGTCGGCAAAGAATGAGATAGCATCTTTGGAAGCTGATATAGATATTGATTTGGCTGACTTTGATGTAGAAGAAACTCTCATAACGATTGATACATATTTAAGCAAGCTCAATGAAGTATCAGCACAAACCGAAATGGTGAAGCCGTATTTGGTTAATTCTAACGAAGCGATAGATGCTATCTATACGGCTATTGAACACTTAAATTCGTATAGTGAAACCAAGCGACTCATAAATATTCTCGCTGAAACTCACAAGCGTGATTTTGAGATTCTTTTTGTTGATGAGCATACGGATTGGGACAATGTTGTTTTCTTGCTGAACAAAGTAAATGAATTGAAGAAATCCACACATTTTACATTACTTCAGGGACTTGTTAATGTCACCGAAGAAAGAAAACAATCTCTCAAAGAAACAGCAAACAGATTACGTAGCACCCATAACAATGGCGGTGCGGCATTTGATTGGATCAAGCAACAGTTCTCTGCAAATACCAATTTGCAGTTATTAACCGTAACTGCTCTCGCAGAGAAAATGAGTGGTTGTTTGAATAATCTTATGAACCTTGATAAATGGATTGATTATCAAGAAGCAAAGGATAAGTGCATTGAAACCGGACTTGAAGATTTTATCGTCAAGTTTGAAAGCGCATACCTTAGAGAAAACATTGAAAAAGTGTTCTTAAAGGGTTTTTATCATATGTGGCTTGGAGCAGTTTGCGACAAGTCAGCATCAGTGCGCCGTTTCAGAAGAAATACGCAGGATGAAAAGATTAAGAAATTTATCGAACTTGATGACCTTCAACTGCTGATTGCTCAAATGAGAATTCGTGAAAAGCTGATTGAGAACTTACCTTCTTCTCATCGTATGCTGAAAGCGACTGATGAAGTGGCAATTCTCAACAAAGAACTAAGCAAGAAGCGTAATATTATGCCGTTACGCAAACTCTTTAGAATGATACCGAATTTGCTAATGAAGTTAAAGCCTTGCCTTATGATGTCACCACTTTCTGTTTCCTATTTCTTAGAAACAGAAGCGTATCATTTTGATTTGGTTATCTTCGATGAAGCATCACAGATCTTCCCTGAAGATGCAATCGGAGCTATCTTTAGAGGTTCTCAGGTGATTATTGCCGGCGATAGTAAACAGTTGCCGCCTACTAATTTCTTTGCTTCTACAACAAACAATTTTGATGGCGACTACGATATTACGGATGAGGAAGATTTCAGCGAAGTTATATCTGACTCCATTTTGGAAGAATCCGCATCTGTTCTGCCTAATAGGACCCTGCTTTGGCATTATAGAAGTAAACACGAAAATCTGATTGCTTTCTCTAATAGAGA
>CAZLBL010000134.1:0-4097 GCA_964557825.1 uncultured Ruminococcus sp. | reverse complement strand
AGAGCCGAACGAAGTTCGGTTCGGAGGCAGGGGGACATCTTGCCTAAGTTATATCCGCACAAGTGTACGCCAGCAACGGCTTTGCCGTCAGTGAGTGCGCGCGCAGTGCGGATTATTTCGTCGGAAAATCCCCAACGGGGCTTTTCCGATGGTCTGACATAATGTTAGCAGCATGTTTTGATATGATTAGCAATGAGAACCGAAAAGCAGGTACAACCTGAAAGTTTACGCTTCTTTTGGTTGATATTTATTAAGTAATATTAGTAAGCCTACAAAAGTTATTAAAGAACCTATTCCCATGTCAGCCATATTCAAACCATTAACGATTTCGGTATTTGGTAAAATCATTGCAATAATAGGAATAAGCACCTTAGCAGCTAGTGGATTAAAAACCACAGCCCATTTTGGAAATATCGTTTTTCCCTTAACTATCGGAATTGCCATTGCTATTGTCATTACACTATATATTGCCATAAACACAGCACTAAACGGCAACACCAGCCATAAAGTAAAATCAATAACATTTTGTGGCAACTCAGTAATCGCTGTTGAACATTCCATCTTACATATATACATAAGAGCAATGCAAATCACATGAACAGTTGCGCCACCAAATGCAATAGCCTTTGCTCCTATCTCTGTTAATTTGGCACACATCTTACAATCAGTTTTTGATATTATTTCTACTATTGCTTTATATCCATAATATTGCAATGGTATTCCTATACCACCAAAAAACACACCACAAGCAAGTTGCGGAAGCGATAACGAGGCATACCCCATTATCATTGATAAGATCTCATTATCGGCTTCTGGATTTACCTCCCAACCAATAGGAATTTCTCCACCGAAAATAGTTACAAAGGATACTATAATACCAAATATAAATAATTTCTTTATTTTCAAGTATTCTTCTTGTTTCATTTCAGAACTCCTAATACTGCTTTCAAAATCAAACCTATAACAAAGGTAAAAATGAGGTTTTTCAACAGCTTAAAGCCGCGTTTTCACAACGCGGCTAATTTTTTTAATCCATAGGGACTATGATATTCTTTTCATTCCTGCCCGTGTTTATCACGGTTTTGTAAATTGTGCCGTTTGCGGGAAGTTCCACGCTGCACTCACCGCCGTTTGCGGAGAATATCTCGCAGCTTGTAATCTCGCCGTTTTCCCACTCGGCGCTTACCTCAAAGCCGCCCCTTGCGCAAAGTCCCTTGAAGCTGCCGCTTTTCCATTCTTCAGGCAAAGCAGGAAGCAGCCTTATAACGCCCTCATGGCTTTGCAGCAGCATTTCCGCAATTCCCGCAGAAGCGCCGAAGTTTCCGTCTATCTGGAACGGCGGGTGGAAGTCCCACAGGTTTGCAAAAGTGCAGGAAGAAAGCAGACCGCGCAGCAGCTTGTAGGTGCGGTTTCCGTCGCCCGTGCGCGCCCACAGATTTATCTTGTACGCCCTTGCCCAGCCCGTGGACTCGTCGCCGCGGTCGTTCATTGTGGCAATCGCCGCGCTCATAAGCTCGGGGCGGGAGCGGTTTATCTGCTTTCCGGGATATAGTCCCATAAGGTGGGATATATGGCGGTGATTTTTCTGAACCTTTGTGCGGTCAAAATCAGGCTCGTCCTCCTCAAACCACTCTTTAAGAAGTCCTGTTTTGCTGATGTGATACGGTTTCAGCTTCGGCAGCATTTCACGCACCTTTTCGGCAAGCTGCGCGTCCTCGCCCACAATCTCCTCAGCCTTCAGAAAATCAATAAAAAGCTGCTCTATAAGGCTCTGCTCATAGGTGTTGCCAATAGTGGCGGGGCCATGCTCTGGGCTGTATGTCGGCGAGGAAACAAGCCTGTCCTGCTTCTCGTCATAAATAAGCCACTGGGTATAAAATCTGACGCTTTCGCGCATTATGGGATATATCTTTTCCTTAAGATATCTCTTGTCGCCCGTAAATTCATAATGCTCCCATATATTCTGCATAAGCCATGCAACCGCGGCGGTAGACCAACCCCAGTAAAAATCCCAGCCGGGTGCAGTCCAGCCGAACGGCGAACACTGCGTGTGCGCAGTCCAGCCGTTTTCGGGGTGCTTTTCATCGGAGATTATGTTGTAGTATTCCTTTGCGGTAACTCGGCCGGGAGCGCGCAGGCTGTCAAGAAAATCCACAAGCGGCGGAACGGTTTCCGCCATATTTGTGTTATACGCGCCCCAGTAGTTCATCTGAAGGTTTACGTTTATATGGTAGTCACAGCACCACGGCGGCGTGTTGCTTTCATTCCACACGCCCTGAAGATTTGCAGGAAGCGAGCCTGCCCTTGACGATGAAATCAGCAGATATCTGCCATACTGGAAATACAGCGTTTCCAGCTTGTTCATAGCCGCGCGCTCGCCGCGCCTGTACGCTTCAATCAGCCTGTCGGCAGGCAGGTCGTCATAATCGTTGTTTATATCAAGCTCAACCCTGCCGAAAATCGCGGAATAATCCGCAAAATGCTCGTCATAAAGCGCGTCCCAGCCAAGCCTGTATGCAGCCTGTATCGTGGGAATAGTGATTGTCGCAGGGTCTGCGCCTGTGCGGTATGTGGGATATTTCATCTCGTAATCGGTTGCCGCCGTTATGTAGATAACCGCTTCTGTCGCTTCCTTTACGGCAAGCCTGCCGTTTGCGCGCACTACCTCGCCATCGGTCTGTATCAGCACCCTTGCGTCAAAGCGCATACCGTTATCCGCAACATAACCGCTGTAACTGATAAGTCCGTCCTCGTCCATATAAATGTCGCAGGGGTGAGTTTTCTCCGCCCCAAGCGCAAAGCCAAGCCTGCCCTTTTCGGAAACGGTAAATCGCAGCGCAACCGCCCTTGCGGGATAGCTTGCAAAAGCCTCGCGCTTGTGCTTTACATCGCCTACCGTAAACTCGCAGGTATAAAGCGACTTGTCAAGGTCAAGGCTGCGGCGGTAATCCTTTGCCTGTACATTCGGCACATTGAAATCTATCACCATGTCGCACAGCAGGAGATATGTCCCAAAATCGCCGTCGCCTGTAAGCTTTTGCAGAATTTCCTCTGCCTCTTTATTCTTACCGTCCTTAAGAAGCTTCTGAACCTGCTGAACATATTTATATCTGTCGCGCTTGTTGCCGCCATAATAATCGGGACGATTTTTGCACGGACCGCCCGCCCACAGCGTCTTTTCATTGAACACTATGCGCTCTGTACGTATTCCGCCGAACATGGAAGCGCCCAGATAGCCGTTGCCTATCGGAAGGCAGGTCTGCTCCCAAAGCGAAAAATCACCCTCATGGTCAAAATATATAACATTCTTGTTGCTCATTTTTTAGCCTTTCTGCATCAGCCGAATGCCACAATAACATTATTACAATTATAGCACAAGCGCCGTCCGTTGTCAACAATTTCACAAAAAACACGCACGCGGCAGCACGGACTGCACAACAGACTGTCCGCGTCAGCGTTCGGGATATTCCAGTCCCTCAAGAACACCAGAAACAATTTCAGACAATATCTTGATATTATCACTTATATCGCCGCTTACCCTGGGCGTTTTCACGCAGTGAAAAATACCCTGTATCGCAAAGGAAACAATAAGCTCGTTTTTAACCGTCCTGTACTGCGGAGATTTATCAAACACCGCCGCCGATATGCGCTTTTCAATTTTATCCGAAGCCATAGCGAACCTGCCGCCCGAAAAAACAGTATCTATATCCGCACGGTGAGCCACAAGCGCCATAAAAATCTCATTGGCGTGCTGCTTTGGATTATCAAAAAAGTTTCCGTTAATATCAAGGTCTGCCAGTATCTCGTCTATCAGCCCGTCCTCAATTTCGTCTGCAAGGGCGTATATATCAGAATAATGCAGATAAAAGGTAGCCTTGTTGATATTTGCCATTTTTGTAAGCTCTGTCACTGTAATTTTTTCAACAGGCTTTTCAGCGCGAAAAGCGAAAAATGCCTTTTTTATAGCGGCTTTTGTTCGTTGTATTCTCTGATCCATTTTTCCTCCGATCCGACAAACAGTCTGACACAACTATCAATCAAATATATAACTTAGGCAAGATGTCCCCCTGCCTAGCGTTGAACAAAGTTCAACTCGG
>CAZLBL010000133.1:0-4122 GCA_964557825.1 uncultured Ruminococcus sp. | reverse complement strand
GGGATACAATCCCCTACTGAATGGCAGGTTGGCAAAGCAGTGTCGAACTTGTTCGGTACAGCCACGTTAAATGACGGGGCAAGCCCCTTATTGAACCAAAATATACCTCGGCTATATGTTGAATTATACAAAAATTTGTTAAGGCTGTTGACATTTGTATTATTTTAGTCTATAATTTATCTGTGTGGCAAACACACGGAATACACAGGAGGATAATTATTATGAGATACGAAATTAAAGGCGAGCCGCTTCCCGTGCTGCTGCTTTACCTTGAAAACGGCGAGAGAATTATGTGCGAGCAGGGCGGTATGTCCTGGATGACCCCCAACATGAAGATGACAACAGGCGTTGGCGGCATAGGCAAGGCATTTGGAAAGATGTTCTCCGGCGAGTCCATTTTCCAGAATACATATACCGCCGAGGGCGGTCAGGGTATGCTTGCGATAGCTTCCAGCTTCCCCGGCTCAATAATGGCGATTGATGTAAGCCAGGGCGACTTTATCGTGCAGAAAAGAGGCTATCTTGCTTCGCAGGAGGGCGTGGAGCTTTCCGTTGCTTTCCAGAAAAAGCTTGGCGCAGGCTTCTTCGGCGGCGAGGGCTTTATCATGCAGAAGCTGCACGGCAACGGTCTTGCATTTATAGAGATTGACGGCTACACCGTTGAATACGAGCTTCAGGCAGGTCAGCAGCTTGTGATTGACACAGGCTATCTTGCAGGAATGTCCGCAACCTGCACCATGGATATCCAGTCCGTAAAGGGCATAGGCAACGCGCTGTTTGGCGGCGAGGGTCTGTTCAACACCGTTGTTACAGGTCCCGGCAAGGTGCTTATCCAGACTATGCCCGCAAATAAGCTGGCAGGTTCGCTTACCGTAGGTTCAAAGTAAGTTTGACAAAAAGACGTTTGAGTATATTTCAGACGTCTTTTTTGCATAAAAAAACATTAACTACTTGAAATATCGGCGGTTTTGTGTTATAGTAATTATATAGCAAGTGCTGAGGCAGCGCTGTGCGGGATATTTCCCTGCGGTCTGCTTCTGAATAAATCCCGGAGGAAAAAATTATGAGAATACTTTATGCAGCCAGTGAAGCATTACCCTTTGCCGCCTCGGGCGGTCTTGCAGACGTTGCAGGCTCTCTCCCCAAGGCGCTTTGTGCGGCAGGTCATGAAACCTGCGTAGTTATGCCCTATTATGTCAATACGCTCAAGCCCGAACAGAAGGAGAAGATGAATTATATCACAAACTTCACTGTCCCCGTTGGCTGGAGAAATCAGTACTGCGGCTTGTTTTCGCAGCAGGTAAACGGCGTTACATATTTCTTCCTTGATAACGAGCATTATTTCAAGCGCGACAGCGGTCTGTACGGTTATTATGACGACGCTGAGCGCTATGTGTTCTTCAGCCGCGCTATCCTTGAAATGCTGAAATATATCGAGTTCAAGCCGCAGATTATCAACTGCAACGACTGGCAGACCGCGCTTGTTCCCGTGTATTACAACCTGTTCTATAAAAACACATGGGGCTATGAGAATATCAAGCAGGTGTTCACAATCCACAATATCGGTTATCAGGGTCAGTACGGTCTTGATTTGGTTCGCGATATGGTGGGTATCCCTCCGCAGAATATCAACATTATAGAGTATGATGGCGATATCAATTTCATGAAGGGCGCTATTGAGATGGCGGATAAGGTTACAACTGTTTCTCCAACCTATGCGCGCGAGATACTCGACCCGTGGTTCTCTCACGGTCTTGACAGGATACTTGTGCAGAAGCAGTACAAAACCTGCGGCTTCCTCAACGGTATCGATATAGACCTCTATAATCCCCAGACCGACCCCAATATTGCGGCAAACTTCAACACCAGAAGCCTTAAGGGCAAGGCTGCCTGCAAGAGCGCCGTTTTTGAGGAGTTTGGTATGCCGGAGTATGGTATTCCGCTGCTTGTAATGATTTCCCGCTTCGCCGACCACAAGGGCTTTGACCTTGTAAGATGCGTGTTTGACGATATAATCAGCACCGATATGCAGGTTGTTATCCTTGGTTCGGGCGAGGCATGTTATGAAAACTTCTTCCAGGATATGCACTATAAATATCCCGATAAGGTAGGCTTCTACCGCGGCTATAATCCCCAGCTTGCAAAGAGATTGTATGCGGGCGCGGATATGTTCCTTATGCCCTCAAAGAGCGAGCCTTGCGGTCTTGCGCAGATGATAGCGGCGCGCTACGGCACAGTTCCGATTGTGCGCGCAACGGGCGGTCTTAAGGACAGCATTATCGACGCAGGCGACGATGGCATAGGCTTTACCTTCCAGAGCTACAACGCGCACGATATGCTTCATGCGGTTCAGCGCGCAAAGGCTCTCTATGACGATAAGGCAGAGTGGAAAAAGCTTGCCGTAAAGGCAATGAAGGCTGATTTCAGCTGGGAGGCTTCTGCAAAGCTTTACATCGGTCTGTACAAGGAGCTTTGCGGCGAATAAAGGCATTTTCTTAAAGGAGTATAAATTATTATGGCATATATTTTAGGCGTAGATATCGGCACATCAGGTACAAAAACCGTGCTTTTTTCGGAGGACGGCACACCCGTTGCTTCGTCAACATACGAGTACCCGCTCTACACCCCGCAGAACGGCTATGCAGAGCAGGAGCCGCTTGACTGGTGGAACGCCACTGTCAACGGCATAAAGGACGTTATCGCACAAAGCGAGGTAAGCGCAGAGGATATCAAGGGCATAGGTCTTTCGGGACAGATGCACGGTCTTGTTATGCTTGACGCGGACAACCGCCCTATCAGAAAATCCATCATCTGGTGCGACCAGCGCACGGCTAAAGAGGTTGTGGAAATCACCGATAAGGTGGGTGCGGAAAGGCTTGTGGAAATCACCGCAAACCCCGCAATCACAGGCTTTACCGCCGCAAAAATCATGTGGGTGAAGAATAACGAGCCTGAAAATTACGAAAAGTGCCGTCATATCCTGCTGCCCAAGGATTATATCAGATTTATGCTTACGGGCGAGTATGCAACCGAGGTTTCTGACGCTTCAGGTATGCAGCTTCTGGATATCCCCAACCGCTGCTGGAGCGATGAGGTGCTTACAAAGCTTGGCATTGATAAAAGCCTGCTTGCAAAGGTTTATGAGTCCCCCGATATCACGGGTACGGTTACAAAGCGCGTAGCCGAGCTTACAGGACTTAAGGAGGGTACTCCCGTTGTTGGCGGCGCAGGCGATAACGCAGCCGCCGCTGTCGGCACAGGCGTTGTTGAGGACGGAAAGGCTTTCACGACCATCGGCACTTCGGGCGTTGTTTTTGCGCACACATCCAATATTGCAATCGACAAAAAGGGCAGGGTTCATACATTCTGCTGTGCTGTTCCGGGCTGCTGGCACGTTATGGGCGTTACCCAGTCTGCGGGACACTCGCTTAAATGGTTCAGGGATAATTTTGCATGGTCGGAGATGGAAACCGCGCTTGCAATGGGCGTAGACCCCTATTATCTTATGGATAAGGAAGCCGACAGCGTTCCGATAGGCGCAAACAGGCTGCTGTATATGCCCTATCTCAACGGTGAGAGAACTCCCCACCTTGACCCCGACGCAAGGGGCGTGTTCTTCGGACTTTCCGCAATGCACAAGAAAAAGGATATGCTGCGCGCGGTTATGGAGGGCGTTTCTTACTCTCTTCGCGACTGCGTTGAGGTAATGCGCGAGATGGATATAAACGTAAGCGATATGATGGCGTGCGGTGGCGGAGGAACTTCCACGCTGTGGCGTCAGATGCTTGCAGACCTCTATTCCTGCCCCGTAAAGACCGCCGCAAGCAAGGAAGGCCCCGCGCTTGGCGTTGCGCTTCTGGCAGCCGTTGGCACGGGCATATACTCCAGCGTTCCCGAGGCTTGCCGTGCCGTTATAAAGACGGATAAGGTTCAGCAGCCGGTTGAGGATAATTCCCGCCAGTACGAAAAGGTATACCAGATGTACCGCAGGCTTTATCCCGCAATGAAGCAAAGTTTCAAGGAGCTTGCACAGCTTTAATTATGGAAAATCTGTTCCGGAATTCGCGTATAACTTAGGCAAGATGTCCCCCCCTGCCTAGCGTTGAACAAAGTTCAACTCGG
>CAZLBL010000132.1:0-4144 GCA_964557825.1 uncultured Ruminococcus sp. | reverse complement strand
TGAAAAATTTTTTGAAAATTTTTCGTTTTACCTATTGACTTTTATTTGCAGGTCTGTTTTAGTCCCGAAACACATCAAACCCCTCGCGCAGAGGGGTTTATGGTATGTCAGGGCGCTTTATAGGTGAATGTTATGGAAATGCTGTTTACAGCGGTCTTATTGTCAAGCGGCATAATCTGCGCGGTGCAGTCGGTGAAGTCGCCATCGGCGGTTCTTGCCTCATCGGGGAGAGAGGAAACCCAGCCGTTGTAAAGATTTACTCTTGTGCATTTGCCATCGTCAGACGCGGTGTATTCCTTGCCCGCAAGCTCATACGGCGCGTTATTGATAAGGATTTTGTCGATATTTACCGTATATCCGGGGAACAATTCCTCGCCGTTGGATATGCCGATAGCCGAGAACGCTGTTCCGTAAGCTGCGCCGCAGCCCGAAAAATCAAGGCTGATGGTGTAGGTACCCTCACCTGTGATTTCCACATTTTTGGCTTCAATGCCCATAGTCTTGTTGGTGGGGTCATAGGCGTCGCCTACGCTGTAAGCCTTGCCCCAATCTCCGCTCTGGAACATTATCCACGCAACCGCCTTGCCATCTTCGGGAAGTATCTCGTCCTCGGAAACAAAGCCTTCCTCCGCGCCTTCAAGTCTGTCGGATAACCTTGTTTTTGCATTGGATTTTACCTCTTCAACGGAAAGGGACGCTTCATTTTCATAGCGGCGCTCATCAAATATATTTCCTATGCTTTCGTCCGCCCACTTAAGGCTGCGGCGCTTATAGAACTCGCTGCAATCCCACAGCACGGGGCAGAAATCGTAAAGGTCGCAATTATCAAGCAGGTTATTATAGAAATCCTCACGGTTACTTTTGCCATTGCCCATAACGGCATACTCGCCGATAACAACGCCGTAGCCCTGCTTTGAGAACTTGCTTAGCTGCTCGAAAAGAGAGTTCTGCTCCTTATAATCGTTGGGAGAACCCCAGCTGTTTACACCGCTTGTGCCGCAATAATCCCACGGAGTATAATAATGAACCGAAAGCAGCAGCTTATCATCGGCGGTATCCTCTGGCATTACAAACCTGTCATCACAAGTCATGGAGATATCGGTATTATAGCCTGCAATCAGCAGGAAGCGGTCTGCGTTGTTGCCGCCCTGCGAACGGATAAGCTTTACAAACTCGCTGTTGATTTTGTTTGCGGTTTCGTAGCACTCGTCCTGCGTAAGCACGCCCTTGCTGCCTGTAATTTCCTTGTCGTTAAGGCGGTCGCCAAGCTCCTCGTTGCCGGCTTCAAATATCAGCTTGTAGGAGTAATTCTTGAAGCGCTCGCCTATCTGCGTCCACATGGAATTGTACATATCCCATGCCTGTTGGCGCACTGCCTCGTCCGCAGAGCCGAACATTCCCCACCAGCCGCCGTCCCAGTGGTCATTTATTATGACGTACATATCGGCGTCAAGCGCATAATTTACAACCTCCTCAACGCGCGTCATAAGGCGCTCGTCTATGGTGTAGTCGCCGCTTTCATAGTTCATGCCGTTTGTCCATGCCACGGGTATTCTTATGGTGTCAAAGCCCGCCTCTTTCATGCCCTTTATCATATCGGGGGTTGTGTACGGCTGACTCCAGCCCGTTTCCATAAAGGACGGGTCAACGCCGCTTACATAGCCGCTGTGGTTATATGCCTCAAGCGTGTTGCCAAGATTTGTGCCGTTTCCCATAAGGCGGATAACCTCAAGCGAGGTAAGCTGATTGCCCTCGGAAGCGCTCTGCATATCATCGCCCGAAACGCTGCCGGAAGCAGAAACGCTGTCACCCTGCGACTCACCTGTTCCATTGCAGCCGCTGAGCATAACCGACATAGCAAGCGCGAACGCCGCAAGCGCTGCCGCTATACGTTTTTTTCTCATAGTTTCCTCCATAAGCATATAATTTATGATGTAAAAACGATTACAAAACATATTTTAACATGAAATGTGCATAAAATCAAGTAGTTTTGATAAAAATTTTCTGTCATTTCAACAAATGGCAAAAGAATGCTGTTTGTCGCTTTTTTGAAGTTAAAACAGGGCTTGACAACCAAGCAAATTTATGATAAAATATAGAAGTTGTTTGAATATGCCGGTATGTTGGAATTGGCAGACGAGGCGGACTCAAAATCCGTTGGTAGCGATACCGTGTGGGTTCGACCCCCACTACCGGCACCATAATATTGAACGCTGATTGCGATATGTTATGTAGCGCAGTCGGCGTTATTTTTGTTTATCGCGATAATCGGTAAAACTGCCAAAAAGCCAAGTACGGCAGATTGTGTTTTTGGACACGGCAGGTATTGACTCTACAGCCGTTGTAGGGTTTATAACTTAGGCAAGATGTCCCCCGCCGCCTAGAGCCGAACGAAGTTCGGTTCGGAGGCAGGGGGACATCTTGCCTAAGTTATAGTGCAAGGCAATTTGAGGTTCTTAACAGCATTCGCTATCTCCGTGCGCTGGATATGCCGCTGACAGAAATTGCGGATTTTCTGGGCAATCGTGACGTAAAACGCATTGAAGAAAAGCTATTAAGCCAGAAACAGGCGGTAATCGACAGACAGGAGGAACTGAAACGCATTGAGCGCAAAATTGACAACCGCCTGCAAATGCTTATAAGCGCCCAAAACACCCCGCTTGACGAGGTTTGTCTGACAGAAAAAAAGGCTTGCAGAATGATTTGGATTGGCAGCTCGCTTAAAATCAACGGCTTTCTGGATATGGAGGAGCCTATCAGACAGCTTGACCAAGGACAAACCGAGGCAATTGTTTTTCTTGGCAAGATTGGCGTGGGTATTTCGGCTGAAAATCTCAGCAAAAAACGATTTGATAGCTATGATGGAATTTTTTCTTATCCTCGATGAGGAAGACCGCTATAACGGTACAACAACACTGCTGCCGCAAACCCACTGTGCGTCAGTCCGATTTCGCGGAAGCCATGCAGAAGCGCCGCAATATTATCAAAAGCTGCTGACATATATCGAAAAACATAAGCTAGAAATCAGCGGATTTTCCCGCGAAATAACAATGATTGATTACGGCATTACCAACGATATCACCAAATTTGTGACAGAAATCAGTATTCCTGTGCGATGCTTGTAAGAAAAATTTCAGCCGCAGAAACACGCAATTTAGCTTGCCCGCCGTTATGTATAATCCGCCAGCAGGCTGAGCGTGTGGCTGTATCTTCCACTGTCGGTAAGGCAGCCCGCAACAACGGTTATGTAGGTCTTTCCGTCCTTGACGAACGCCGCAATCAGGCAGCTTCCCGCTTTGGGCGTAGTGCCGGTTTTCATGCCCACCGCGTTTTCGCAGTAAAAGCGGCTGCCGCTGTCAAGAAGCAGGTTTGAGTTTACCCATGTTATATTTTCGCCCGACTCAAAAACCACATATTTTTCGGAAAGCTGAACTATCTCGCGGATTTCCTTTACGGACAATGCGTATTCCGCAAGCCTTGCAAGGTCGCGCGCGGTTGTATACTGCCCCTCGCTGTCAAAGCCGTCCGGTGTGTTGAAATAGCTGTTCTCCATGCCAATTTCCGCAGCAAGACCGTTCATAAGTCCGCAGAAGTAATCAACCGCCTCGCTGTCGGACATGGCTTCGCTGCCGCTGACAATACGCGCGGTGGAAACGGCGGTGGCATAGGCGGCGTCATTTCCCGAAACAAGAAGCATTGCCGTTATCAAATCATAAAGTTTCAGCCTGTGTCCCTGCAATATAAACGAAACGCTTGAGCCGTCAGGCACAAGCTGCTGCTCCGTTCCCACGGTGTAAATCTCCTGTGAGCCGACATATTTCAGTGCGGTTGCCGCAGTAAGAAGCTTTGTAAGGCTTGCGGGCGCAATTCTGTCACAAGTGCCGCTTTCATACATAACCTTGCCATCGTCGATACAATACAGAATTTCGGCACGGCAGACCTTTTCTTCCGCTGTACGGAATGCCAAAAACACAACCGCCGCTGCAAGCAGTAAAATTATTATGTTTCTTAGTATAAACCGCTTTTTAGACTTAGATATTACTTTTTTGTCATTTTTTGCGCCGATTTCGGCAGAAACCTTGTTCATATTTTCCCCCTTGAAGTCAACAGGAAAACGCCCTGCTTTTGTGTATATCACAATGAT
>CAZLBL010000131.1:0-4184 GCA_964557825.1 uncultured Ruminococcus sp. | reverse complement strand
CTTGTTCGATACGCCCTTAGCCACGTTAAATGACGGGGCAAGCCCCTTATTGAAACGTTACAAAGATAACATAACCGCTTTGGAAAAGGAAAAACAAGCCGCTGAAAAGCAATTAGGTGAACTAAACGGTAAAATTCTCACAGCGGAAGAATTAAAAGCCATAGAGGGCAAAAAATCGCTGGGCGGTGCGCTTAAAAATGTAACGTGGGAGCAATGGCAATCAGTTAAGCTGACAGCCGACCAAGCAAAATCGGATAAATCAAGACTGAAAAAAGAAATAACTAGGCTTCAACAGGAAATTCAACAGCTTCAAGCGGAAAATAAGCAGTTGAGTAACAACAACCTTGCCTTGCGTAATGAGATTAACAGCCCGCTTTCAAATACTAATCTTAAGCGAACGAAAGTGATTACAGATCTCAAAAACCAAATTCGGCTTTTGAGAAAAACGTTAAATCTAAGCACGGAAACAATAGGAGATTATACAACGCCGATAATGAACAGCTTTTTAATGACATAACAAGCGTAGAACCCAAAATGACATACGATAAATACGAACGGCGGTTTAAGCGTACTATGGAATATTTAGGATTAAAGCACAAACCACACGAAACTCGTCACACTTTTATTTCCCGCGCAAAAGAAGCGGGAGTTGATGAATATTGCCTTAAGCTTATGGTAGGTCACCAAATCGGAGATGTTACGGAAAAAGTATATACACACCGAACCATAGAAAATCTACGGCGAGAAATTGAAAAAATTCCATAAAAATAAGACGGCTGCCAATTTGACAGTCGTCTTATTTGTATATTACTTGTTACTTACTTGTGTATTACGGGTTAATTTTCACGCACTTTTTAGCAATCGCACGCCGCTTTAACCCGCAATACAACGTAAGTCAATTACTTCATAGCCTCTTCAACGGCAACTGCGCAGGCAACTGTCATACCAACCATGGGGTTGTTGCCCGCACCGATAAGACCCATCATCTCAACGTGGGCAGGAACGGAAGAAGAACCTGCGAACTGAGCGTCAGAGTGCATACGACCCATTGTATCGGTCATACCGTAGGAAGCAGGACCTGCTGCCATGTTGTCGGGGTGGAGTGTACGGCCTGTGCCGCCGCCGGAAGCAACGGAGAAGTACTTCTTGCCCTTTTCGGTGCATTCCTTCTTATATGTGCCTGCAACAGGGTGCTGGAAGCGTGTGGGGTTGGTGGAGTTACCTGTGATGGAAACATCAACGCCCTCTTTCCACATGATAGCAACGCCCTCGGTTACATCGTTAGCGCCGTAGCAGTTTACCTTGGAACGCAGACCAGTGGAGTATGCCTTGCGGAATACTTCCTTAACCTCGCCTGTGTAGTAGTCCATCTCGGTTTCAACATATGTGAAGCCGTTGATACGCGCGATAATCTGCGCAGCGTCCTTGCCAAGACCGTTGAGGATAACTCTCAGGGGCTTTTTACGAACCTTGTTTGCCTTTTCAGCGATACCAATAGCGCCCTCAGCAGCAGCAAAGGACTCGTGACCTGCCAGGAATGCGAAGCACTCTGTATCGTCCTCAAGCAGCATCTTGCCAAGGTTGCCGTGACCAAGACCTACCTTACGCTGGTCAGCAACGGAACCAGGAATGCAGAATGCCTGAAGTCCCTCGCCGATAGCAGCGGCAGCGTCAGCAGCTCTTGTGCAGCCCTTCTTGATTGCAATAGCGCAGCCAACTGTGTAAGCCCACTTTGCATTTTCAAAGCAGATAGGCTGAATACCCTCAACCAGCTTGTAGATATCAAGACCCTTTGCCTTGCAGATATCAGCGCACTCCTCAATGGAGTTGATGCCGTATTCCTTGAGAACAGCCAGAATCTGGGGTTCTCTTCTGTCATAAGATTCAAATAATGCCATTGTATTCTACCTCCTATTACTCTTTTCTGGGGTCGATGATCTTAACAGCATCAGCAACGCGGCCGTACTGACCCTTTGCCTTTTCAAATGCTGTGTTAGCGTCATCGCCGGCCTTGATGAAGTCCATCATCTTGCCGAAGTTTACAAACTGATAGCCGATAATCTCGTTATCCTCGTTAAGAGCGATACCAGTAACATAGCCGTCAGTCATTTCGAGGTAGCGGGGACCCTTTGCAAGAGTACCGTACATTGTACCAATCTGGGAACGCAGACCCTTGCCGAGGTCCTCAAGACCTGCGCCGATAACAAGACCGTCCTCAGAGAAAGCGGACTGGCTTCTGCCGTATACAATCTGGAGGAACAGCTCTCTCATGGCTGTATTGATAGCGTCACAGACAAGGTCTGTATTGAGCGCTTCAAGAATGGTTCTGCCAGGGAGAATTTCGGAAGCCATTGCTGCGGAATGTGTCATACCTGAGCAGCCAATGGTTTCAACCAGTGCCTCCTGGATAACGCCGCCCTTTACGTTGAGGGACAGCTTGCAGGTGCCCTGCTGGGGTGCGCACCAGCCAATGCCGTGTGTAAAGCCGTTGATATCGGCAATTTCCTTAGCCTTTACCCACTTAGCTTCTTCAGGGATAGGTGCCGCGCCGTGAGCAACGCCCTGTGCTACGGGACACATGTTTTCAACTTCATGAGAATAAGTCATTTGAGTTTAAACTCCTTTCGATATTTTGTATGAAGCGATAAGCCTCAAACATACACATATATTATACAATAAACCTTTTCTTTTTGCAATAGGGAAAATCAATTTTTTTCTGCCAATCCCTGTTTTCAGCATTTTAACGATATCTCATGGAAAAAATTACGCAATTGGCTTTCTCCGCACTTGATTTTTCAGCCACAAAGTAGTACAATGATAATATCATCATTTCGGCGGAGGGACATCATGAAGCTTAACTGGAACAATAAATATCTCACCATAGCGGCATATGCCACGGGAGTTATCGTTATAAGCGCCGTTGCAATAATGCTGATTTTCAACATAGAAGCCGTAATGGAAAAGCTGTCGTGGCTCGGCTCGATAGCAACGCCCATTATAATCGGCATTTTTGCGGCCTATCTGCTTAATCCCCTGATGAACACAATTGAAACAAAGTGGTTCAGAAAATGGTCGCGCTCTGATGACGCGAAAAAGCGCGGGCGCGCAAGAGCCTTTGCGCTGCTGCTTACCATGCTGATTGTGGTTGCGGCACTGGTGCTTGTGATAGTAATGGTGCTTCCGCAGCTTGTAGACAACATTGTGGGTCTGTTTTCCAATATGGATTCCTACATTGCCACGGTAAACGAGTTTCTGGACAGAACCTTTGAGGACAACCCCACACTGCACGAATTTCTTGGAAATCCGCTGGACGATTTCACTGAGTTTGTCAAGAGCATCTGGGCGGAATACTCCGCAGAGCTGCTTTCGTTTGCAGGAAACCTTGCAAACGGTCTGTGGTCTGTGCTTTCGGCAATGTACAACTTCATCATAGGACTTGTAATCTCCATATATCTACTTGCAAAAAAGGAAATGTTTGTGGGTCAGGCAAAAAAGCTTATCTTTGCCTTTGTCAGAGTTAAATCTGCGCAGCGCTTCCTTGCAGTCTGCCGCGAGGCAAGCAAGAAGTTCCTCGGCTCGATAATGGGCAAAATCGTGGAGGCTTTGCTTGTGGCGTGCATTTACTTTATAGGCTGCACCATAATGGGCATGAATTACGCCCTGCTGATTTCCGTTATAATGTTTGTATTTAACCTTATACCGTTTATCGGTCCGTTTATCGGCGCTATACCCTGCACGCTGCTTCTGCTGCTTTCGGGCGACCCTATGATGGCTCTGTGGTTTGTGATTTTCTCCCTTATTCTTCAGAATGTTGACGGAAACATCATCGCGCCGTGGATACTTGGCGACTCGACAGGACTGCCTGCGGTTTGGATTTTAATTTCAATCCTTATCGGCGGCGGAATGTTCGGTATGCTGGGAATGCTGCTTGGCGTGCCGATATGCGCCGTTGTGTATATGCTTTTCAAGGATTTTGTGGAGGGCAGGCTGCGCAAGCGCAAACTCCCCCTAAAAACCAACAGCTATGTCGGCGATGTGGGATATATCACGCCCGAATATGAATGTGATGAAACGCCCGCCGACTCTGTTTCCTCCATAGAAACCCCCGAAATCCACAAGCCTACGTTCAAGCAGGTGCTTGTTGACAAAAAGGACGAATATAAGCAGCGCTTCAGCAAAAAGAA
>CAZLBL010000130.1:0-4250 GCA_964557825.1 uncultured Ruminococcus sp. | reverse complement strand
TGGCGGTTTATCGACAGACTGAGGGGGCGGAATTAACTCCGCCCCTCTTATATATTTCTTTTGTTCTACAATAACGATTATTTCTGGAGCAGCTTTTCAACGGTTGCAAGCTTTACGCACACACAGAATATTTCCATAGCCTGACGAAGCTCATGGACGCTGGGGAATGTGGGCGCTATACGGATATTGCTGTCCTTGGGGTCTTTTCCGTAGGGATATGTTGCGCCTGCGCCTGTCATTACAACGCCCGCCTCGGCTGCAAGGGAAACTATGCGCTTTGCGCAGCCCTCCATTGCGTCAAAGGAGATGAAGTAGCCGCCCTTGGGGGCAACCCAGCTTCCTATGCCAAGGGGAGAAATCTCCTTGTTGAGCATATACAGCACAACGCTGAATTTCGGCTGAATAATTGCAGCGTGCTTTTTCATATGCGCCTTTATGCCGTCAAAATTCTTGAAATATTTACAGTGGCGGAGCTGATTAAGCTTATCAAAGCCGATGGTCTGAACCGTCATCTGCTTTTTGATGAAATCTATGTTGTTCTTGCTTGCAGCGATTACCGCAAGTCCGCCGCCGGGGAAGGAAATCTTGGAGGTTGAGGTAAACTCAAATACCATATCGGGGTTGCCGGCTTTTTTGCATTCTTCTATTATGTTAAGCAGCGTATCGTGGTCGTCTGACAGATGGTGAACGCAGTAAGCGTTATCCCAGAATATGCGGAAATCCTTTGCGGCAGGCTTAAGGGCGGCAAAGCGCCTTACAACCTCGTCCGAGTAGGTGATACCCGTGGGATTTGAGTACATGGGAACGCACCAAATACCCTTTATCTGCTCGTCCTCTGCAACAAGCTTTTCTACAATATCCATATCGGGACCATCGTTCTTGTACGGAACCGTAATCATCTCAATACCAAGCGACTCGCATATTGCAAAATGTCTGTCATATCCCGGCGCGGGACACAGAAATTTAACCTTGCTGTTGCTGCCCCACGGCTTATCGCCGCCGTAAACACCGAAATGCAGCGCGCGGATTATCGTATCATACATAAGCTGAAGCGAGGAGTTTCCGCCGACTATAACCTCGTCCTCGCTGATGCCCAGCATTTCCTCAAAAAGCTTTTTTGCTTCGGGGATACCGTCCAGTATGCCGTAATTGCGGCAGTCTATTCCGTTGGAGGATTTGTAATCCCCGTCAAGGCAGTGCAGCAGCATATCAATAGAGAGGTCAAGCTGCTCCGGCGCGGGCTTTCCGCGGGACATATCCAGCTTAAGCCCTTTTGCCTTGTATTCCTCGTACTGTTTCAGCAGCAGGTCTTTTTCTGCTGCTAGCTGCTCCTTGTTCATCTGCGTGTACAACATAATCTGAATACCCCTTTATATGAATTTATTTTATCCGATTTATGCAAAAATATACGGTGCAAACACTTCACCGCCTTTTTATGCACTATTCATTGCCTAATACATTATATCACACACAATATGATTTTGCAAGCGTTTTTGAAAAATCTTGCAAAAAAACAAAACCACAGCCATAATAGCCGTGGTTTTTGGTTAAATTTGCGTATTTTTTATTCGGCAGCTGCGGTTTCAAGCTTTTTGTTCTGCTCGTCTACCACGGAGCGAAGCTCTCTGCGCTGGTCGTAAAGTTCGATAATGTTGTTTATACGTCTGCGCACAAATCTGATATTGAACGGCTTTGCGATAACATCGGCAGCGCCGAGGTCATACGCGCGGGAAAGCGACTTGTCCGAAGTATCTGCGCTGATGATAAACACGGGTATATCGTCTATGTACTTATGTTCAACAAAATATTCAAGCACGCCGAAGCCGTCCATAACAGGCATC
The DNA here is from genome assembly GCA_964557825.1 of uncultured Ruminococcus sp. Classification (GTDB taxonomy): domain Bacteria; phylum Bacillota; class Clostridia; order Oscillospirales; family Ruminococcaceae; genus CAG-115. The sequence goes on along the minus strand of CAZLBL010000130.1, from coordinate 2,409 downwards.
ATGATATCCAAAAGAACGGCGCAAAGCTCGTCCTTGTGCTTTTCATACATTTCTATTGCTTTTTCGCCATTTTCAGCTTCCAAAACTGTTCTGTCGCTGAAAGTATCGCTGAGCATAAGACGATTGAACTCAAAATCGTCCACTATAAGCAGTTTATTGCGTTCTGCCATGCTAATCCTCCCCTTGATATATGCCGAAAATAATTTTCTGCCGCGCCGTGTGGTATTATCAATAATTATCAATGCTGCGCCCATAACCATAAGCTATGGTATAAATCTGCCGATACGCGCGGAGCAAGGCTTTTGATACATAAGCATATAAAATGCCCTGACGCTCTGCGTTTGTAGTATAAATATTATATAATATTCTGTCGAAAAAGTCAATAGCTGTCACGGCTTATTTTTAGGTAATCGCCGATTAAATCCGACAGTGCAGCCACGGTCAGTGCTTTCTCAGAAATGCCACTGAAATGTCATCTCTGCTGCCGTTTACCGAGCGTTCATACAGGTGCATTTCCAGTTCGGTTGTTTTTTTGGCGGCGATTGCTGACGGTATCCTTTTGCTGAAGCTTAGAAAATCAGCGCGGCTTTTGAAGGAATTTATCAATCCATCGCTTGAAAGCAGCACATTTGTAAAGCTTTCTGCCCGATAAAACCAGCGGAAGCTGCCAATAGCGTCACTGTCGCACAAAGAAGTGGTAAGATTTCCCACAAGTCTTTCATCGTCAGGCATGGGCAAGTAAATTTTGCCGCGCCGCATTGCAAGAAAGCTGCCGTCGCCTATTTGAAGCCCGAAAAGTCCCTCGCCCGTGTTTGCTGCAACAAGCAGCGTTGCGCCGTAGATTGACTCCGTTTGAATACCGCTGTACTTATCCGCCAATGCCTGTTCTCTTTCTGTAAACGGTACGGTGCGGATATGAGCGGAGATTTCCTCGTTCCAGCCGCATATTATGTTGGCGGCTATGCGCCGCGCAGCATTGTCTGGGTCGTTGAGGAATATGTTGTCAAGTCCGCCGTTGCGCTGCGCAAAATCGGTTATGGAGCGTATTGCAACACGGGTTGCGGCGTCGCTGCCTATGTGGCTGCGGAAGTGCTTTTCACTTCCGTGCCCGTCCGACAGTGCCGCTATTGCAAGCTCGCGGGTTATCTGTGTTCTTGCCGAGTCCTGGCAAGGCTCTCCCGCGACCTCGTGGGAAGCGCCCATAATGGAAACCGAATAGCCTTTGAAGCCCATTACCAGCCAGCCTCGATGTCTGCGGAGATTTCATCGCTTTCGGCAAATTCGCGTATCTGTTCCGCAGCCGACTGCTGCTTTGTGCGCAAATCCTCCTCGCTGTCGGCAAGGCGAACGCTGCGACTGCCAATCTGCGAAGAAGTAACTGCAACAAATTTAATCAGTTTTGCAAGCGCTTCTCCGTTGTGTGCGGTAACCACGCTGTCGGGACTGCCGGTAAAGCGGGCGAGAATATCAAGGTCAGCGTCCTCGCCTATTGCGACAGCTGCCTTTATTCCGTTTGCATACCACTTGTTTACGGAAAGCTCTGCAAGACCTTTTTCAAAATTATCGGTGGGATAGCCGTCCGACATAAGAATCATAACGGGCGCAAAGGATAATGACGGCGATTTCATAAACTCGTTTCTTGAAAGCTTTCCTGCCAGCGCCGAAAAAGCGCAGCCTAAATCGGTGACGTTTTCCGCCTCAAGAGGCTGCCATTCAAATTCCTCAACAGAAACAGGCTCATTATACATCCATTCGCTTCCGCCTGAGAATTTAAGCACGGCAAGCTTTATATCCGCGTCGGCGCCGCCTATATCGCGGATTTCGGGGATAAGCTCCTCCATTACGGAGTTTACTGTGCCTATTTTGCTGCCGTTCATGCTGCCGGAGCAGTCTATCAGAAAGAAAACCACCATGGATTTTTTGGCGATTTCCTCTGCGTCGTCAAAAGGATTTGCGGGTATATTTGACATTATTTTTTACCTCCTGCGGTTTATTTTTTGCGGATTAAGCGTCGCTGCGCAATACTGTACTAATTTAATTATAGCATTACTGCCGCAAAAAGTCAATTATTTTGTTGACGAAAACAGGACAATATGGTATACTATTTGGAGAGTAGGCAGTGATTTTTGCGGTCAATTCCGATAACTTAGGCAAGATGTCCCCCGCCTCTTAGGCGGCGGGTTTCATTTACCATTCAGTAGGGGATACAATCCCCTACTGAATGGCAGGTTGGCAAAGCCAACCCTTGCCACGTTAAATGACGGGGCAAGCCCCTTATTGAATGACGTGTAATATTTTATCGGACAGCTTCATATTTATGGACAAAGAGATGGCCAAATAGTGGATTTTCAGGAGGAAAGGTTGAAACACTGTAATATGAGCACCATACCAAAAAAGGGCGCACAAAAG
>CAZLBL010000129.1:0-4267 GCA_964557825.1 uncultured Ruminococcus sp. | reverse complement strand
TGTACGGACGGAACTATTAGTAAGAGTGAGTCCTAGAGTCCAGGAAAGGTAAAAAGGAAATAATTCTTAAATACACAATGAGGGCTGAATAGAAGAGTGGATTAGAGGACTACTAGAAAGCAGCACCAAATTAACAGGCAAGGAGACAGCATACATGGACAGTTATCTCAAACAATTTCTATTGAAAAATCAGCGACTGGTTCAGCAGAGCGATATGAGGGCGCTCTATTGCCAAGCACTCAAAGAAAGCGCACTCATGTCCTGTAGGGTGGGGAGGCTTTCTCAGGCCCTGGAGTCTGCAGGCATAGATGTTATAGCACTGCATGGTAGCATGCCTCCTTTCTATATGTATGACTCTTCTATAACCTCCTGTCCTAATCTGGAGAGGGTAGATACTGTTTCACGGTATGCCTTCAGTCACTGCAAGTATCTTCAAGAAGTGGTCATTCCAGATACCATTAAGACCATTGAAGAAGGAGCATTTGCCTATAGTTACAATCTAGAAGAAGTTCAAATTTCAACTGAGGTAGTGCATATCGACAGAGATGCGTTTGCTGGGACAGCTCTCTACTCTCTTCGCCTTCCATCCAGCCTAGCTAAGATTAGTGCTTCCATATGTGCTTATTGCTTCAACCTCCAGGAGGTATACATACCTATAAGTGCAGTCCAAATTGACTCTGCAGCTTTTGCAGAGTGCCCTAATCTGTTGGAGATTAATTATGAGGGCTCTAGAGCACAATGGAGGAAGATCCAAAAGCATAGAACCTGGAAGAAGAACTCACCCATCGGATTAATTCACTGCAGTGATGGAGATATTATTCTTAAATAGTTATTAAAAGTCGACTTTAATTAGTTGACTTTTTTCTTTCTGTGTAGGATAATATAGACGTAAGGTCGGGAGATTAAAATGCGAGAGCAAGGATTCACTTGGTAAATATTGTATTGGAGGGATAGAGGTAAAAATATGAGAAAGAGAATAGCAGGGAGGGAGAGATCTAATAGTGAATAGTGAGAAGGTAAAGCAGGGCCTAAGAGCCTGTGGTGATCGCAACTGTAATTATGAGGACTGCCCTTATTTCACTCGAATAGACTGCTGCGATAACGAAAAACTGCATCGCAATGCTGTGCAGCTTATTGGAGAGCTCGAAGAGGAAATAATTAGATTAAAGGAAATAATCTCAAATCAAGACGATCTGTGCCTCACTTGTCAGAGGTCAGTCAAAAGCTTTGCAGGGAGATTAAAACTGAGAATATTTACAGATTATTATAAGGAGCTAAATCCGAATCTAACCTTTGAAGAGTTCTGCCAGGGTAACATTATTTGTGGTGAAATTGATGAGGAGGTACTAGATTTCGATGCCTAAGAATTTTGCTGTTGTAGAAAGTAAGTTCACCTACAAAGGACATGAGTGCATCTGTATTTTCACTCACTGGGGATATCGCTGTGGATATGTATCGGTTTCCAACGAGGGGGATTACGAGGACTTTGATATTGCCTGTCACGGAGGACTAACCTTCTCTGGAGATCTTCTTGATATGGGATATGGCCCTAGCAAGCCTTTTTTTATAGGGTTTGACTGTGGCCACTATGGAGATGGTTGTGATCTCGATATGGCCCTCAGATACGGTCTCATAGATGTCAGGGAGAGGGATATGCGAAAAGAATTAGATCTCTTTCCTGATTGTGGGGTGATGAGATCCTTGGAGTATGTGAAAGATCAGTGCAAATCAATTGTAGATCAACTGGAGCAGGATGTCTAAATAGGGCACTGAGGTAAAAAAGAATTAGGAGGACTAGAATGAAAATTAGAAAACTATATAGAATTGAATCCGCGCACATCGTAAGAAAGGCAGTATCTCAAAGATGCTCTCACTCTTATCACGGTCATAGTGGAGTTATTGAGGTATTCTTTAAGGCAGACCATTTAGATAATGCTGGAATGATTTATGACTTTGGGGCATTTAAGAAAACCATTGGTTCATTTATTGATATGTTTGACCATAGTATCCATCTCTGGGATCAGGACACTCAAGAAAGCTTGGACTTCTTTACCAAAACAAATGATCGCTACATCATTCTTCCTGCAAATCCTTCAGCAGAAAATTATTGTGTAGTGTTTAGAGATTGCATTAACGAAATCCTCAACCATTGCGATTTCAATAATGGAGAGGGAAAGATTATGTGCAGCGGAGTTAGATACCACGAAACCACAACTGGATATGCAGAAAGTGAAGAATCTGATCCAGTAAGATTCAGTCTTAAGGATCTTGCGTTCTCTCCTGCAACCTTGGAGGAAGCTTCTGAGGAGATCAATAAAATCATCTCAGCTATTAAGGAGGCAAGATGATTGAACAGGTTACTTGGGAACAGGTAGAAGAATTTGTAGATGAGCTTGCAGATATCCACAAAGAGCATCTCTTTACAGGAGTCTACGGACTTCCTAGAGGAGGACTAATTCCTGCTACCATGGTATCCTATAAACTTGGAATTCCTCTTTTAATGGCTCCAAGTGCAGGCTGCTTGATTGTAGACGATATTTCAGATACAGGTAGAAGTCTGACTCACTACAGACCCAACAAGACCAATAAGTCTAAGTACTTCATTGCTACTATCTATTATCACGAACAATCTCTTGTTGAGCCTGATTTCTATAAGAAGAAGAAAGGTCAAGATTGGGTAGTATTTCCTTGGGAAGTTGTAGATGATTCTGGGGAAGAGATTAAGAGTTAGTGGGCAGGAGATTTTGTGATGAAGTCAAAGAGCCTGCTGATAAATTAGGTAAAAATTGAGAGGTGAATATAAAACATGATTAGATACAATGAAGCTAAGCAAAAGAATGAAGTCTGTTTGATCAACATCTTTGAGTCTATAAATGGAGAGGCGTATGCATCGGGTAAGCCTGCAGTATTCATTCGCACGTTTGGCTGTAACTTGAGATGTAAATTTCCTTGTGACACAACTGAATGCTGGTCAGTGGATAATATGCTCAAAGTTTATCCAGAGAGAAAGGACTGGCCAGATCCCTTTAAGTGGAGAACTGCCCAAGAGATCTTTGATGAGGTGGATGAAATTGAGAAGAATTACTACCACAAATCAATCTGCTTGACAGGTGGTGAGCCCTTGATGGAGGAGAATAAGGACTTTATGATCAATGAATTGATTCCCCTTTTTGTAGCCGCTCATTACGATGTAGGCATTGAAACAGATGGGGGAATTGATTACACTGACTACAAGAAGGCTTTTGGAGATGCAAAGATTGTAAATGCTAACGGAGATAGAGAGGGTGTTACAATTATTGCAGACTATAAACTTCCCTGCTCAGGAATGACTAGATTGATGATTCAATCTAACCTCGCTCTCTACTCAGAGATGGACGTTCTCAAAATGGTAATCTCAGATGATGAAGAGGATTGGAGGGAGTTGGACAGACTACTTGAATCTGGTACAAAAGCATCCATATTCTTAAGTCCCTGTTTTGGAAAGGTTACAATGAATAGAATTCCTGAGTATGTACTCAAGCACAAGGATAAGCCCATCAGAGCTCAAATACAGATCCACAAGGTGCTGTGGCCTGTTAACAAGAAGGATGTATAATAAGCTTGCAATTTCAGTAAGAAATAGAACTGCAAAGGAGACTATTTTACGATGGAACAGCTTAAGGTTGGAAAACAAATCAAAAATGCAAATGGCCACACCTACACGGTGCTAGCAGCAAAGGGGGAAAGAGCCCTTCTTGTGGGAGCCTGGGACTACGTAGTTATTGGAAACCTATCCTATTTCGAGTCCAATGGCTATTGGGGTGGTGGAGAATACTTCCCATTCTTTACAGATGAAGGATCTGCAGAAGCTTTGGATAGGGCCTTATATTATTTCATTAATTATGATCATAAGAGGGCTGACTAATGGTAGGGAAGATAGGTTCTAGAGGGCTAACCCCCCAGGGATGGTATGAATCGCCCACTGCAGGAAAGGTGCACTACCAGAGCAGCTATGAGCGCAAGTTCATGGAATACTTAGATCAACGCCAATTTATATGGACTAGATGTAAGGATAGATTTCCTTATGTGGGGGCGGATGGCAAATCACATAACTATATTCCTGATTTCTACCTACCTGGTCCTGATCTGTATGTGGAAGTTAAGGGGATGATCAGGGTGAATGATCCCTTCAAATTTGAAGCATTTCCTGCAGATAAGAAGTTAGTACTAGTGGATGCAGAGACTCTCCAGAAATTGGGAATAGAGTGCTTTATTCCACCTAAGAGAA
>CAZLBL010000128.1:0-4277 GCA_964557825.1 uncultured Ruminococcus sp. | reverse complement strand
CAAAGCCAACCCTTGCCACGTTAAATGACGGGGCAAGCCCCTTATTGAATAAACCGTTATGGTCTGTCGCACTGCCGTAATAAAGCGGTGCGGCGGGTCTTAGACAGTACCGCACAATTTTTGTGCGGTGTTGCCTTAGGTTAAAATGCACAAAAACAAATATTATATATAAAAGCTAAACGGTGTTTGCGACAAAGTTTTGAAAAAAACCTTGACAAATGCCGTTTTATCGTTTATAATACATAATTGCGTGCAGTGTATTTTTTGGAGAATTATTCTCATCAAAAAGGGTACACTAAAGCACGGAAATTTTATTGGAGGTGAAATAATGCCAACCTTTAATCAGCTTGTCCGCAAGGGACGTGAGGTAGCGGTTAAGAAGTCTAAGTCTCCCGCACTTCAGAAGGGTATGAACACACTGCATAAGCAGGAAATCGACCAGCACTCTCCCCAGAAGAGAGGCGTGTGTACAGCAGTTCGTACAAGCACACCTAAGAAGCCTAACTCCGCAATGAGAAAGATTGCCAGAGTAAGACTCTCCAACGGTTATGAAGTTACTGCTTACATTCCCGGTATCGGACACAAACTGCAGGAACACTCCGTTGTACTCATCAGAGGCGGCCGTGTAAAGGACCTTCCTGGTGTGCGTTATCACATTGTTCGTGGTACGCTCGACGCACAGGGTGTTGACAAGAGAATGCAGGGACGCTCCAAGTACGGTGCAAAGCGTCCGAAGGCTGGAAAGAAAGCGTAATTTATAACATTATGCTGTCAGGCAAGGCATTATTTTTCAGATACTGCCTCTGTTTGGACGGCGGAAGTTATGCTTTCGAGTACCTATGATTTTCATTTTTTATGAAGGAGGGAAGTAAAGTGCCAAGAAGAGGTAATGTTCCCAAGCGTGAGGTTCTGCCGGATCCTATGTACGGTTCCGAGCTGGTAACAAGACTTATCAACAATATCATGCTTGACGGAAAGAAGGGCGTAGCCCAGAAGATTGTATACGGCGCATTTGAGATCGTTGCTGAAAAGACCGGCAAGGACGCTCTGGAAGCTTTCGAGGAGGCAATGGAGAACATCATGCCCCAGCTCGAGGTTAAGGCTCGCCGTGTCGGTGGTGCAACCTATCAGGTTCCTATGGAGGTTCGCCCCGAAAGAAGACGCACACTCGGTCTGAGATGGATAACCAAGTACAGCCGTGAGCGCAACGAAAAGACAATGAAGGAAAGACTTGCAAACGAGATCCTTGACGCACTCAACGGTCAGGGCGGCTCTTGCAAGAAGCGTGACGATACTCATAAGATGGCTGAAGCTAACAAGGCTTTTGCTCATTACAAGTGGTAATCAGAAACCGACGGAATTAACCGCAGCATAACGCTGCGGCGGTATTCCCGAAATTACGGAGGAACTTATGAAAAGAGACGTAACTCTCGAAATGACCCGTAATATTGGTATCATGGCGCACATTGACGCAGGTAAGACCACCACAACAGAGCGTATCCTGTTTTACACCGGTGTAAACCACAAGATGGGTGAAACTCATGATGGCGGCGCGACAATGGACTGGATGGCTCAGGAGCAGGAGAGAGGTATCACAATCACCTCTGCCGCTACAACAGCTTTCTGGAAGAACCATAGAGTCAATATTATAGATACTCCCGGACACGTTGACTTCACTGTTGAGGTTGAGCGTTCCCTGAGAGTGCTTGACGGCTCCGTTACTGTATTCTGCGCAAAGGGCGGTGTTGAGCCTCAGTCGGAAACAGTATGGCGTCAGGCAGATAACTACAAGGTACCCAGAATGGCTTATGTAAATAAGATGGATATTATGGGTGCCGATTTCTACAACGTTGTAAGCATGATGAAGGACAGACTTAAGTGTAATGCCGTTCCGATTCAGCTTCCTATCGGCGCGGAGGCTCAGTTCAAGGGCATTATCGACCTTATCGAGATGAACGCTGACGTTTACTATGATGACCTCGGCAAGGATATGCGTGTTGAGGAAATCCCCGCAGATATGCTTGAAAAGGCTAAGCAGTACAGAAAAGAACTGCTTGAAAAGGTTGCAGAGCTTGACGATGACCTGATGGAGCGCTATTTTGAAAACGAGGGTGAGGATTTCACCACCGAGGAAATCAAAAAGGCTATCCGTAAGGGTACAATTGAGAACAAGTTCGTTCCTGTTACCTGCGGTACTTCTTACAGAAACAAGGGCGTACAGAAGCTGCTTGACGCAGTTGTAGACTTCATGCCCTCTCCCCTCGATATTCCCCCCATCAAGGGCGTAAACCCCGAAACAGGCGAGGAAACCGAGAGAAGAGCAGGCGATGACGAGCCTTTCTCCGCTCTTGCATTCAAAATCGCTACCGACCCGTTCGTTGGTAAGCTCTGCTTCTTCAGAGTTTACTCTGGTTATGTTGACGCCGGTGCAACCGTACTCAACGCAACCAAGGACAAGAGCGAGCGTATGGGTCGTATCCTTCAGATGCACGCAAACTCCAGACAGGACATTGACGCTTGCCCCTGCGGCGATATCGCTGCGGCAGTAGGTCTGAAGAACACAACGACAGGCGATACACTGTGCGACCCCGCACACCCTGTTATTCTTGAGTCAATGGAATTCCCTGAGCCTGTTATCTCTCTGGCTATCGAGCCTAAGACCAAGGCGGGTCAGGAGAAGATGGCTCTCGCGCTTGCAAAGCTTGCTGAGGAAGACCCCACATTCAGAACCTACACCGACCAGGAAACAGGTCAGACCATCATCTCCGGTATGGGTGAGCTTCACCTTGAGATTATCGTAGACCGTCTGCTCCGTGAGTTCAAGGTTGAGGCAAATGTCGGCGCACCTCAGGTTGCATATAAGGAAACAATCACAGGCAACGCAGATGTTGATATGAAGTATGCGCGTCAGTCCGGTGGTAAGGGTCAGTACGGTCACGTTAAAATCCGTGTTGAGCCTAACGAGTCCGGTAAGGGCTACGAGTTTGTCAACGCCGTTGTCGGCGGTGCTATCCCCAAGGAGTATATCCCCGCTGTTGACAAGGGTATCCAGGGCGCACTCAATGCGGGCGTTCTCGCAGGTTATCCTGTTGTTGACGTTAAGGTTGAGCTGTACGACGGTTCTTACCATGAGGTTGACTCCTCCGAAATGGCATTCCAGATTGCAGGCTCTATGGCTATCAAGGAAGCCCTCAAGAAGGCTAAGTCCGTTATCCTTGAGCCTATCATGAGAGTTGACGTTGTAACTCCCGATGACTATACAGGTCACGTTATCGGCGACCTTAACTCCCGCCGTGGTCAGATTCAGAACCAGGAAACCAGAAATGGTACTGTTCAGATTACCGCAGGCGTTCCTCTGTCCGAGATGTTCGGCTACTCCAACGACCTCCGTTCCAAGACGCAGGGCCGCGGCAACTATGTAATGCAGCCCAGCCACTACATCGAGGTTCCCAAGAGCATTGCAGAGGGCATCATGAACAAGCGCAAGGAAAATTCTTAATTTTCTGCGTTTCAGCTGCGAGTTTATCGCACACTCTTTATCATAATTTTTGCGAAAAGCACTTGATTTTTTTGCGGAATAATGATACAATATAATCACTAAACTATGGTTATCCCCCTGCCAGCAGGGGGAAGCCGAAAATTACACCTTTAAGGAGGATAAAACCAATGGCAAAGGAAAAGTATAATTCCAGCAAGCCCCACGTTAACATCGGCACAATCGGCCACGTTGACCACGGCAAGACCACTACAACAGCTGCTATCACAAAGTACCTCGCTCTGATGGGCAAGGCTAAGTTTGAGGCTTATGACATGATCGATAAGGCTCCCGAGGAGAGAGAGCGTGGTATCACAATCAATACCGCTCACGTTGAGTATGAGACCGACAAGCGTCACTACGCTCACGTTGACTGCCCTGGCCATGCTGACTACATCAAGAACATGATCACTGGTGCTGCTCAGATGGACGGCGCTATCCTCGTAGTTGCAGGTACTGATGGCCCTATGGCTCAGACCAAGGAGCATATCCTGCTTGCTCGTCAGGTAGGCGTTCCTGCAATCGTTGTATTCATGAACAAGTGCGATGACGTTGATGACGATGAGCTGCTCGACCTCGTAGAGATGGACGTTCGTGACGTTCTTTCCCAGAACGAGTTCCCCGGCGATGAGATCCCCGTAATCCGTGGCTCTGCTAAGGTTGCTCTTGACTGCACATCTACAGACCCCAACGCTCCCGAGTATGCTTGCATCAAGGAGCTGATGGACGCTGTTGACAGCTA
>CAZLBL010000127.1:0-4315 GCA_964557825.1 uncultured Ruminococcus sp. | reverse complement strand
CAAATCGGTTTCGTGACTTCCGTCGATGTCGATTGCCGTTCCTCACGGACAGCTTCTATATTTTATCACTTTCCGCCAAAAATGTCAATACCATTTCTGCCAAAATACTAGCCAATTAAATTCTTATTTTTTTCAACATTTTGTGACATTTGTCATCGCAGCAAAAAAATCCCCCGAAAAACTTCGGGGGAACGGTATTGGCACAGATTATCCCTCCAGCTCCTTAAGCTCGGAAATAATCTTCATAAAGCTGTCCACATCGCAGAAATCACGGTAAACCGAGGCAAACCTGATATACGCAACATGGTCGATATTCTTCAATTTGTGAAGCACAAGCTCACCGATTTTATCGGAAGTTATCTCGCGCTGCAAGGAATTTTTAAGCTCGGCAGCAATTTCCTCCACCATATTCTCGATAGTTTCAAGCGTAACAGGGCGCTTGACTGCCGCGCGGCAAAGACGGTCAACCAGCTTTTCGCGGTCGAACGGCTCTATGGAGTTATCCTTTTTGATAACCATCAGCGGCACTTCTTCAATTATCTCGTATGTGGTAAAACGATGACCGCACTGTATACATTCGCGGCGGCGGCGAACCTTGTTGTCTGAGGGACGCGAGTCTATAACCTTGCTTTCCTCACAGCTGCATTCGGGACACTTCATAATAATACTCTCCTCAATTATCGGCTGTTTTGTCTTTGTTATGGTATTGTGTATAGCTAGAGGCATCTGCCCCTATGCTATACATTATATCACATTATTTCGACTTTTTCAACAGTCTTGGCAAAAAAATCTGCTGCAAGCCGCGTATACGCCAATCACACAATGCCAGAATTATCAATTGCCGAAATAAGCGCGCGTACGGAGGATACGATAATATCCGTATGAATGCCTGCACCCCAGCTTACGCTGCCATCGGGCAGGGTTACGCCGATATACGAAGCCGCCTTGGATTTGGAGGACTGCTCCATAGCGTTCTGAGCGAAGGTGGATATTGTATAATCAACGCCCATACCGTTTTTAAGCGCGTCAGATACCGCGTCAAGGCGACCGTTGCCGCTGCCGGTAAAGGTTTTTTCCTCTCCGTTAATCAGTACCGTGACAATGGCGGAAATAAGCTCGCCCTGCGTATAATGTGCGCTGACAAGCTTTACATTGCCGTTGTTATTGATATAAGTATCCTCAAAGATTTTGTATATCTCGGACGGCATAAGCTCCTTATGCAGCCTGTCCGAAACGCCCTTGACGGTGTAGCCGAAATGCTCCCGCATCTTTGGCGGCATGGAGATGCCGTAATTGCTCTCCATAAGGTAGCCTATGCCGCCCTTGCCGCTTTGGCTGTTTATGCGGATAACATCGCCCTCGTATTCCCTGCCAAGGTCGCGCGGGTCGATGGGGAGATACGGCACATTCCAGTACTGCGGGTTGGTTTCGCTTCTCCAGCGCATACCCTTGGCAATTGCGTCCTGGTGCGAGCCGCTGAACGCCGCAAACACCAATCTGCCGCTGTATGGCATTCTTTCGTAAACGTGCATTCGGGTCAGCCGTTCGTATTCCTCTGTAATTTCGGGCAGGTCGGAAAAATCCAGTCCGGGTTCAACGCCGTGTGAGTACATATTCAGCGCAACTGTTATGATATCGACATTTCCTGTCCTCTCGCCGTTGCCGAACAGCGTTCCCTCAACGCGGTCGGCACCCGCAAGCAGACCAAGCTCCGTATCTGCGACAGCGCAGCCCCTGTCGTTATGCGGGTGCAGCGATACAATAACATTCTCCCTGCTGTGCAGGGATTTGCACATATATTCCACCTGCTGCGCGTAGACATGGGACATGGACTCTGACACCGTTACAGGCAGATTTATAATCACCTTGTTGTCGGGAGTGGGCTTCCAGATATCAATAACCCTGTTGCATATCTCGGCGGCAAATTCAGGCTCTGTTCCGGTAAAGCTTTCGGGGGAATATTCAAAACGGAAATTGCCCTCCGTTTTTGCCCTGTACTCGTTAAGCAGCCGCGCGCCGACCTCTGCAATTTCTATAATTTCCTCCTTGCTTTTTCTGAACACCTGCTCACGCTGTGCAACGGAGGTGGAATTATACAGATGAACTATCGCGTTTTTGCAGCCGCGCAGCGCCTCAAAGGTCTTTTCAATAATATGCTCGCGGCTTTGGGTGAGAACCTGCACCGCAACATCATCGGGGATAAGGTTGCGCTCAATCAGCGCGCGGCAGAACTCATACTCCGTATCCGAAGCGGCAGGGAAGCCTATTTCAATCTCCTTGAAGCCGACCGCAACCAGCCGTCTGAAGAACTCCAGCTTTTCATCAAGGCTCATGGGAATTATAAGCGCCTGATTGCCATCGCGCAGGTCAACGCTGCACCATATCGGCGGTTTATCCGCATATTCCTTTGCCGCCCAATCCATACAGGGAAACGGCGGCATAAAGTATCGCCGTGTATATTTGCTTGCTTCTGTCATGTCTTATTTTCCTTTCTTCGGATAATTCCGCCATATGCTAACGCTGCGCGTACCGCTTTCGCCAAAACAAAAACAGCCCCATCTCAATAAAGAGATGAAGCTGAAAACTCCACGGTACCACTCTTGTTGGCGGAAAATCCGCCCACTCGTCCACATCAGTCAATGTGCATCTCTGTAACGGGAGAACCCGTGACTGCCTACTGCAATGTTCAGCAGTCCTGCTCAGGGAGGAGCTATGGCAATGCCGCGCTGCCGCCTTGCACCACACGGCGGCTCTCTGAAAACAACGGTCAAAGCTTTATTTCCCATCAACGCATTTCAACATATTCCGATTATCGTTATTATAACACGGCTTAAGAATTTTGTCAACCGTTTGGGGCAAATTTTCATGCAGCGGTGCATAAAATCATATCCTGTCCAATACTATGTAATACATACGGGCAATTGGAGGTAAAAAAATGAGGATAAACAGATTGATTGCGATAATTTCTGCGGCTTCGCTGCTGCCCGCGGTTACTCTGATTTCGGGCGGCAGCGCCGCTGACGCATTAGCCGCCGCGGGAGAACTGACGCGCAGCGCGGCATATTTCTCGGCGGGAGTTCCCATAACCGCGCAAACGGCAGCTGTGCAGACCACTGTGCAAAATCCCCCGGACGAGCCTGCTGCGGACAATGAAAAGCCCGCTGTTACCACGCCCACCACAACCGCGCCGCCTGTGCAGACAACCACCACGCAGTCCGCGCAGACAACACAATCCACCACTGCCAAAGCCAACGAGGACGAGCCGCCCGTGCAAAGCCCTGCGCGGGTGATAACGCAGAACATCACACCGTTTGACGATGAGCTGGACTACACCTCCGAAGGGCAGTACAGCGGCGCAATTCAGCGCAAGACCTACAAGGCGACCGAGGGCAGCCAGTACATAACGCTTGCAAGCGGCGCAGCGATTCAGAACTGCACCGAGGACAGCAACGAGGTCTTGCTTGCAGCCGCGTCAGAACTTCCGCCGCTGCAAATAGAATTTGACACACCCGACCCGCAGGTGCTGATAGTTCACACCCACGCCACAGAAAGCTTTGATCCGTATCAGCGCAGCTATTTTGACGAGGATTTTCCAAGCCGCACACAGGACCCCTCTCACAACATGATAGCGGTGGGAGATGTGCTTGCGCAGACGCTTGCCGACAACGGAATTTCGGTTGTACATGACGGTACGCTTCATGACTATCCCGCCTATACAGGCTCATATGACCGCAGCGAGGAAACAATACGCACGGCGCTTAAAGAATACCCCTCAATAAAAATAGTTATAGACCTGCACCGTGACGCGATAGCGGACGCAGACGGAACGCGCATTGCCCCTGCCGCGCAGATAGACGGCAAAAGCGCCGCGCAGTTCATGATAATCGCAGGCTGCGATGACGGAAGGTTCAATATGCCGAACTATATGGAGAATTTCAAGCTTGCCGCGCTGCTTCAGAACACCGCCGAGGAGATGTATCCGGGGCTTGCGCGACCTGTGCTGTTTGATTACCGCAACTACAACCAGCATATCACCACAGGCTCGCTGCTTATCGAGGTAGGCAGCCACGCAAATTCGCTTGACGAAGCGCTGTACACTGCGGAGCTTCTTGGAAACAGCATGGCTTGCGCGCTGTGGGAATTGTCATGATATCGCGCAGGCAAAGTTAAATTGCCCACGAAGCGAAACGCTCCCCTTTCGTCAGACAATGCGGTATAACAAAAATATACCGAAATTGAAACTAACGAAGGGGGAGCTATTCAATATACGACAGCCGTCTTTCAATAAGGGGCTTGCCCCGTCATTTAACGTGGC
>CAZLBL010000126.1:0-4364 GCA_964557825.1 uncultured Ruminococcus sp. | reverse complement strand
TGGCGGAAGCGGTGGGATTCGAACCCACGGTACCGTGAGGTACAACTGATTTCGAGTCAGTCCCGTTATGACCACTTCGATACGCTTCCGAATAACGCTAATATTATACATTATTTCGCGTGCTTTGTCAAGTGGTTTTTGTCAAAAACCGTATTTTAGAGCCTTGAAGGTTAAAAGCTCCTGCTTCGTTTGCGTTGTGGGAATTACATTACCCTTGTTACAGCCGATTTTTCCTCCCGATTTTATGCAAAATCCCCACTAAGTTTCACCACATCAGCGCGCAAAATTGCTTTTCGCGCACGTTTATATGCTATTCGCGCAACTTCTATTGACAAATCAAAAACGCTGTGATAAAATGAAGTCTGAACATTCGATTAGCCGCATAGCGGTTTAATCGGTTTTTGTTGACAAATAGGAGGAATTTAGTATGAGCATTAGCAAGCATTCTCTGCCAAAGCGGATTATATCCCTGCTTTTGGCGGTGGCTATCATGATTGGCTTTGTGCCGATTATTGATATCGGCCTCACGGCGTTTGCCATGACAACAACCAAAGTCACGCTTACAGATGACGCGCCCCAAAGCGGCGAAAACTGGGTCTGGGACAACACAACCCACACGCTGTCGATGTACAACGCAATCTTTGCCGGCGCTGACAGCGCCGTGATAGAATACACCGGCGATGAAACGCTGAAAATAAACCAAATAGGCTTGAACGGTATCATGATTACTGGCAGCTCCAGCATTAGTGCCGTCGAAGCGAAAAAGATTGAGGTTGTCGGCTCCGGTATTCTGGATTTTTCCCTAAATATGAGTAGTCTGTTTAAAGCAGATGAATTGACCATCTCCAATGGCTATATCTGCGCAACCGGTACCGAATATCTCAATAGCACTTTCACCAGCAATACAACCATTTCAAACTGCGTGATTGACTCTGCTGATTTAACAATAACTGTAGAGAATGATTCTGCCTTAAATAAAGCGGGCAGCTTTACCATGAACAGCGGCTACATAAATTGTAAAGAACTGTCTGTCACTAACAATAACGTACATCTCAACGGCGGCTATCTCAAAGCCGATACTGTTTTGTATGCGGGCGGCGACTCGGGACAACACATTAACTTTGGCAATGCTGTTGTCAAGGCTGAGCATTGGGAATACGCCGTCACAGACCTAAAGGGCAGCGTTCTGCTTGTCAACACAGCCAACACGCACACAGGTCTTACCTCAATGACTTCCTGTGCTACCTCCACCGAGGTCGTAGGAACAGCCACCGTTAATTATGACGTATACTACGACCAGGTCAACACCACTGAAGGCGGTAAATTTATTTCCTCAACAACACCGTTGAGTAATAACATCAACACCACAGGCGCAATTTATTTTGACGGCGATAACGCAGCGCTTGACAATATCAGCAGCCCTATCGCCAACACAATTGTCAGCAGAAGCCCGCTGTCCCTTGAAAGCTGCACGCTTGCCGCAGGCGCAACCATGGTTTGCGGCGATGCAGGTCTCATTACGGGCAGCACCATAAACGGCTGCCTTGTAGGTATTGGCAGTGTTGGCTTAAGCAATTCCACTATCGGCAGCGGCGGCAGACTCTACACAGCAAACACGCTTACCGCTATATCCTCAGATGATAATAATGGCATTACCATAGCCGAGGGCGGTGCTGTAACCATTATGACAGACTCTGACCCCATCATTCTTAACGAAAAGCGGCTTACAATAAACGGCGACCTTACCGCTTATCTCGCGGCTGCAAATACCATTTTCGGCGAAAACGATGCAAACCTTGCAATCGGTGAAAATGCGCAGATTGCCGCTGCAACCATGGGTGTCAAGGTATTTGATAGCCATGACGTGTACAACACAATATACAACAAGGCAAAATATGCAGGGCGTATTGTTTACGGCGTGGATATTAGTAATAGTGGTGATGACATAAAGCTGTTGTTCCCCGCCAAGCACAACGATACAGTGCTTTACATAGGCAGCGCCTTTGACGCGCAGCTTGCCTGCACCGATTCCCATGCTGAATTTTATTACAATCTCAAAAACAGCTATGACGCATGGTACAAGCTGGAATGCACCCGCCCCTTTGACGAAGATTACAGCGATTTAACGGTGACAATAAAAAGAAAATCAGACAATACAGATGTTACCTCGCACTTTGGCATAATAAAGAGTCGTGCCGGCCTTTCCAATGAGGTCAAGGTTGAAATCCGCAACAATGATTTAGATGTTAATTCGGGCGATGAGTTTACCGTTACATTCGCTAAAGATGGCGTCAGCCTTGACGAAAATTTGAAAGCGGTAACACCCAACTTCACCTTGGATTTCACTGATTCACCCGCTTCCCCGGCAGCACCGGTATGGAACTACTGCGGCGCTTTTTACGGAACAAACATTGCATGCAATTCCGCTACAATAGGCGGCAAACAGGTATGGGAATGGCATCCCACCGGCACAGAGGGCTATACAGGCAAGGTTCTTGTGCTTAACGGTCTTGTATTTGCAACCACCGCCAACAACGCAATTATCGTCCCTGATGGCACAACAATTGTGCTTAAGGGCAGTAACGATATACACTCCGCGTTTACCGCGCTTAAATCAGACGGCAGCTTTACCATTGTGGGCGAAACTGACAGCAGCGGCAATAAGGCAAGTCTGAAAGCATATTCCGATCATGTATCCCGCGTAATACATGGCAGCACACCTGCAACAGACATCGCCGCTATTTGGGCAAACAGCGGCAATATAACAATCAAAAACTGCAAGCTTAATGTTACCGCCGCAGGGACGCTTCCTTATAATCTCGACTATTCAATGGGCAAAACGACAAGATGTCTTGGCATAGCGGCGAATAATATCACACTTGAGGGCGTCAGCGGAACAATCAAAGCGGGGCCCCGCGAAGATACTGGAACTTCATATAGCACTAATTTAGGAGAGAAAAGCGTAGCAATTTGCGCAAGCAGCAAGCTGACAATCAACACCAACTGCGACCTTTCCCTTTCCGCATATAACTGCGCAATTACAGCCCCCACATTAAAAACCGTTACGCTTTCAGCGCTTGATAGTGCGTATGCAGATGATACCCACTCAACCATAATAGGCAAGGACAGTTATAACACCACCGCTGTTGACGGCATTGTTACAAACACTAACTATAAAATATACACAGCAGATGGCACCACGCCAACAAAGCTTAAAACAAAGTTTATATACACCGTATCAGTTGAAGAAACAGGCGGCAGCGGCACTATTGCGCTGGGAACTCATGGCACCACAGGAATAGGCGTAGCAGCAGATGTAACCTATTCATCAACAGACAAGGAATTTAAAGCCGATGAGAACGCATGGTTTGAAACAACAGTTACTGCGCCCGCAGGCGGCTATTATATCAAAAAGCTTAGCATTACGGACGGCAGCGACACCTACGATTTAATCAATAACTCCGAGATGCTGGCGCTAACAATCTCCCGCAGCGTTAGTATACTGGGACAGCCCACAATTAACAGCACAACAGGCAAAATTACAAGCGCAAAGCTTAAATTTGATACAATTTCCTCTGACAAAACCCTTACGGTTGAGTATTCCAACGCTTACCAGGTAACGTATGTTATTCCTACGGCGCACGGCACTGTTGACTTTGGCACAACCGATATCACCAACCCCATCGCGGCAGGCACACTCATAGAAGCCACCGCAGCGCCCGATACTTACTATGTAATTGATACAATAACGGTAAACGGCACAGCAGTAACCCCCGATGGCAACAATTTCAGCTTCACCGTTCCCGAACAGGACGCCGAGGTTGAAGTCAGATTTAAAAAGGCAACCTACACCGTAACCGCAAACACACCCGCAAACGGCACTGTTACCTTTGACAAGGACATCACCGCTCCCATAGAAGCAGGCACAGAAATAACCGCCACCGCAGCGCCCAACAACGGCTACAAGATTTCAAGCGTTAAGGTAAACGGCACAGCAGTAACCCCCGACGCAAACGGAAAATTCAGCTTCACCATTACCAGCGACGCCACGGTTGAGGTTACATTCGCCAGAAAGCAAAGCTCCACAGGCGGCAGCACAGGCAGCATAATCCACGGTTCGGATATACTTCCCAGACTTGACGGCAAAAGCTATAATTACACGCGCATGGCAGAGGTTCTTGCCACCTACCCAAAGGGCAGCACAGCCACTATCGAGGTAAACGGCAATTACGATATCCCCTTGGCGGTAATCAAGGCAATCGCAGACAAGAACCTCAAGGTGACGTTCGTAATAGACAGCTGGAGAAGCTGGTATCTTGACGGCGCGGAGATTGAAACTCCCGCGGCGGCTGATTTCAGCGCAA
>CAZLBL010000125.1:313-4398 GCA_964557825.1 uncultured Ruminococcus sp. | reverse complement strand
TGGTAAATGGAACCCGCCGCCTAAGAGGCGGGGGACATCTTGCCTAAGTTATAACCGCAAGGTTGACTGCGGGGTTGTTTAGTGCTATAATCAATAAAGACAAACACGCGGAGGTGGAATATGGAGAACATCAGATATCCCGTAATCGGCAGGCAGACAATTTTGCCTATGTATGTAACGGGTCTTGGAATAAACAAGTGTGAATATCACATCAACAGAGAGAACGGACTTGTTTCGCACCAGCTTCTTTTCACTAAAGAGGGCGCGGGCAGGTTGAATGTGGACGGAAAAGCGTACCGCCTTGACAGGGGAAAGCTGTTCTATATTTCGCCCTCAATCCCGCATGAATATTACCCCGATGGCGATAATTGGTCAACCTGCTGGATTGTTTTCAGGGGCGCGTATCTTGCGCAGCTTATGCAGCAGCTTGGTTTTCCGCCGTACTGTGTGTGCGATATGTGCGACCCTTCAGCACTGGAGCGGCTTTTTGATATGCTTATGGCTGCCGATGACCCCGTATCGGGCAGCGAGAAAAGCTCGCTGCTGCTGTATGAATACGTTCTAACCGCGCGCCGCTTTGTTGTTGGCGAAAGCACCCAGACCGCCACTGACAGCATTGTGGGCAGGGCTGCCGCGTATATCGACAATAATTATATGCAGGATATCACGCTTCAGCAGCTTTGCGACCTTTCGGGCGTATCGGCGCAGCATTTCTGCCGATTGTTCAGAAAGCAGATGGCAATGCGTCCGCTTGAGTATATTGCGCGCAGGAGAATATCGCAGGCAAAGCTTCTGCTTCAGTCAACGGGGCAGTCGGTTGCGGAAATAGGCTTGCAGACAGGCTACCCCGACCCCACCTATTTCGCCGCGGTTTTCCGCAGATATGAGGGTATTTCCCCGCTTGAATACAGAAAAAGAAGCAGCAGCCTTGCAATATGATAATGTTCATATCTTAATAGTGTGAGTAAAATTTACGATTGAAAATCCCCCGCGGTTTATGTATAATGTAATCAAGGCAGCGGCATATGCTGCAAAATTACATAAAGGGGTAAGTATTTATGGGAAAATTCAAAAGGCTTGCAGCCGCCGCAATGGGTGCTGCAATTATGGCGGCTTCAGTGCCGTGTATACCAGCCTATGCGGAGGAGCTTACAATGAACATAACAATCGACGGAAACAAGGCGAATACAGGCGAAAATTACCTGTACAGGGGCGCGGGAATGGTATCGGCAAATAATTCCTCACGTCTGCTGCTTGACTACAAGGCGGAAAATCCCGAAGCCTATTGGGAGATATTAAACTACATTTTCGGTGAAAAGGGACTTGCCGTTGCGCACCTTAAGCTTGAAATGGGTTCTGATATAAATTCCTCATCGGGAACGGAGCCTGCCGTTAAGCGCACCGAGGACGAAAAGGCTGACGCAGCGCGCGGCGCAGGCTATCAGCTTGCGGCTGACGCAAAGACAATCAATCCCGACCTTACGCTTGATATGCTGTGGTGGAGCGAGCCGCTGTGGATAACAAACGCAGAGGACGTATACGCCGCGCGCTATAAATGGTACAAGGAAACGCTTGACGCCGCATATGAAACCTATGGTATTAAATTTGACTATGTAAGCGCCACGCAAAACGAGCGCGCCGCAGATAACGACTGGATAAAGTATCTTTCCAAGAACCTTAAGGCTGAAACCGACTGCCCCTATGACTATTCTGCAATAAAAATTGTTGCAGGCGACGAGGTATGCACATGGAACGCTGCAAAGGCAATTCTTGACGACCCGGAGCTTATGGAAGCGGTGGACGTTATCGGTTCGCACTACACAAGCCGGTCTACCGACAACGCGAAAAAGCTTGCTTCGGAATACGGCAAGGAACTGTGGTTCTCGGAGGCAAGCTCCTCTATGGGTTATGCGCAGGGAACGTTCCGCTATGACGAAACAGGCACGGGTCTTGGCGATATCAACGGCGTGCTTGATATTGCAAACCGCTATATCACCATGTATTCGGGCGGCGCTATGACGCTTTGCGAGTATCAGCCTGTAATTGCCGCCTATTATGACGGCGTAACCTACTGCCACAAGCAGTTTATCACCGCAAGCGACCCGTGGAGCGGCTATTATTTCCTTGACAGCGGATTTTTCATGCAGCTTCATTTCTCACAGTTTATCAAAAAAGACTGGGCGTTTGTGGACGGCGCTTGCTACGGCGACGGCAAGGCGGGCGGCGATGGTCACGCCATTGTTGACGCGGTTTACAGCTATGTAACAGCCACCGATACCGCAACGGACGATTACTCAACCGTTATAACCAACACAACCGACAGCGACATCACCTATAATATCACGGTGACCAATCTTGACAAGGCTTCCTCCGAGGTGTATGTGTGGGAAACAAAGGGTCCCGACAGCCGTGACGGCGTGTATGACGAAAATTATTTCAAACATATCGACACCATTGCTCCCACCGATAACGGCGATGGAACATACAGCTATTCCGTAACGCTTGCACCATGCTCTATGGTTACGCTGTCAACGGTTAAGATTGACTACAACGCGGCGGACTATGAAAACGCTCCCGCAAGCGAAAAATCCGTGCTTACACTGCCTTATTCCGATGATTTTGAATATGCGGATTACAGCGAGGATTATATTTCCTCACGCGGCGGCGCGCCCAGATATACAACCGACCAGGGCGGCGCTTTTGAGGTTCAGACGGACGAAAATGGCGGTCATTATCTTATGCAGATTATCACCCCCGAAACCAAGGCAAAGGAGTGGGGCGGAACTCCAAATCCCACCACAAATTTCGGTGATGACCGCTGGAGCAATTACAGCGTTTCGGCAGATGTAAGACTTTGCAAGGGCGATGGTACAGATGGCAACTATGCGGGCGTTGGATTAAGATATGTGCTTGCGGCAAACGGCGACAGCGGCTATCGCTTTGTAATCCGTGAAAGCGGCAAGTGGACGCTGCTGAAAAACGGCAGCAAGCTTGTTGACGGCGAAACAAACGCAGATGTTTACAACTGGAACAACCTTAAAATAGAAGCGGCGGACAACGTAATCAAGGCATATATAAACGGGGAACAGGTGACGGAATATATCGCGGAGAGCGTTTCTATATTCAATTCCGGACGCGCTTCGCTTAGCAGCTCCTACAATCAGAACTGCTTTGACAATATTGAAATCGCTCCTGTCGAGGGCGCGGAAAGCTATATTACCCGCTATGACAACACCGACAGCTGCTTTATTTCCTACACAGGCGAGAATATAAAGTACGAAACCATGGGCAGCTTCAAGTGCTACAAGCGCACTGTGTTCAGCTGCGGCGAGGGAACAAGCGTAACCTTTGAGTTTAACGGCACAGGCGCAGCGCTGACAGGCAGCGCTGAAAAGGACACCGTTGTAAACGTTACGGTTGACGGCAAGACGGTTGAAGAAGCGCTTGCTCTGCCAAGGTCAACATTCAGAGAGTCTGCATATCAGCTTCGCGGACTTGAAAGCGGCACTCACACCGTAACCGTTGAGGTTACTGCGGGAACACTGAGCATTGACGCGCTTGAGGTAACAGGCGACAGCGTGCCTTACCCGAAAGAGAAGCCTGCGGAAGAAAACACCGAGCTTCCCGATGAAACTCCCTCTCAGTCCGAAAGCGGCACTGAAAGCATTTCGGACGGCGGCGAAGCCTCGGACAACAACGAGAACGCTTCGGACGGCGGCGCAGATGCAGATAAAGCCGAGGGCGGCTTCCCTGTAATTCCCGTTGCGGTTGGCGGCGCGGCAGCTGTGGCTGTGGCGGCTGCTGCGGCAATCGCGGTGAAGAAAAAGAAAAAGTAATGATAAACAGTAAAAATCCCGTGCCTGCTGTGGCACGGGATTTTTGCCGTTTTGCCTGTGCTGCCGAAAAGGGTGCTGCTTCAGATGATGTGAAAAATTTCCCCATAAAAAAACAATTTCCGACCTGTCAGTCGGATTCAATAAGGAAGGACAAATTGTGCAATATGGACGTATGTTTCGCAAGCGAACCACACTATGTTTCGCAAGCGAACCACACTATGTTTCGCAAGCGAACCACACTATGTTTCG
>CAZLBL010000125.1:0-213 GCA_964557825.1 uncultured Ruminococcus sp. | reverse complement strand
CAAGCGAACCATAGTGAAGATGCAAGCAAGGCGCGTATCGCGTTTTAATTAGTGTTTACCTAATAAATCCCCGCGCCCGAACCAAATCGGACGCGGGTTATTTCAATAAGGGGCTTGCCCCGTCATTTAACGTGGCCGTACCGAACGAGTTCGGCACGGGGCGTATCGAACAAGTTCGACACTGCTTTGCCAACCTGCCATTCAGTAGGCGTA
>CAZLBL010000124.1:0-4438 GCA_964557825.1 uncultured Ruminococcus sp. | reverse complement strand
TGGTAAATGGAACCCGCCGCCTAAGAGGCGGGGGACATCTTGCCTAAGTTATACTCGGCGCAAACATAATCGGTCAGGACAGCGGCTTTCAGACTGCCGTCGTCCGTGACATGATGAATGTGGGGGTATAAGCAATTTGATGGAATTCCTGCTGTGTCTGCGCTGTAAATCGTGAACATCAGTCATTTACCTCCTTGATTTCTTCCGTGAAATATCTGATACGGATATCGCTCATGAAGTAACACCTCCCGCAACTGCCGTCAGCAGTCCGTTTACGAAGTTCCCGTAATCCGCCTGCCCGAGTTCCTGTATATCACTGATGTTATAATCGCTGTAGGTTGAGCAAACCTGTCTTGTGAAACCGAGTTTGCACAAGGATAAGGTCAGAGCCACGACACCATTAAGCGTTGGGTGGTGTCGGCTGAACTGCTCCCTTGTGCATTCAGGGCTATTACCTTTGCCGACACAGCGGGTGGTCTTTCTTGGCTCTGAACAGTTCGTTCAGAGGAACGGGGACTTCCTTTCCGCATTTGCAGCAGACAGAAAAGGTGTTTCCTTCAAGAACGGGATTTTCCCTGTTGTTGTTTTTTGTGTAAATCATTTTTCTCCTCCAAAAAATTTTTGATTCGGTTTATTGCCTTCACCTACTAACGGACAGGCAAAAGCAAAAACCAAACCAGCATTCAATCTTTTTTATAAAAAACACACTCATACCCATCGGCGCAGAGCGGCAGCCCTTTTGCAAACGGCGGAGTTCTCCCCATCATCTCGCAGATTTCAGACACGTTTGTGTCCTCGGGACACTCGATAATAAGTTCATCATGAACGTGACCGCAGATACGGTAATTTCGCAGCGTTCGCATGACGTAGCAGAGAATATCGCGGCTTAATGCCTGTACGATGTTTTCCACAAACTTAGGACCGTAGCTTTCAATGCGCTCCCACTTCTTCGCTGCCCCAACGCCCTCGTAAGAGACCGATTCGCCGCCGAACTTATTCTCACCGATACGGGGTTTGACGTATGACAGCCGCTTGCCGCTTGGCAGCGTGATGAACAGCATTCCGCTTTGATAGGTAAATTTCACACCGTGCGTTTGAGTGGAAATCCGTTCTTTCACTGTCTGCTTAACACAGCGGTCGACTTCCCACCAAAACCGCACAATGTTCGGATTGGAACTGCGCCACATATCCACGAGCGGCTGAAGCTCGTCCTCCGATAAGCCCATCTCTAATGCACCCATAGCTTTCAGAGCACCGACCGAGTCGCCATAACCGAGGGCAAGTTCTGCGATTTTGCCTTTCTGCCGTAAATGTCCGTTTATGCCGTGCTTCTCGACAGGCACACGGAACATCTGCGAAGCGGACGCGCAGTAAATATCGCCGCCGTTCTTGAATACTTCAAGCTGCCATTTCTCGCCGGCAAGCCACGACAACACCCTCGCTTCTATCGCCGAGAAATCAGACACCACGAATTTCATTCCCGTTTTCGGTACGAATGCCGTTCGGATAAGCTGCGACAACGTATCGGGAATATCATCGTAGAGAAGTTCCATAGCCGCATAATTTCCGCTTTTCACAAGCACCCGAGCCTGTTCAAGGTCGGGAATATGGTTCTGAGGGAGGTTTTGCAACTGTATGAGCCGCCCCGTCCACCGACCGCTGCGGTTTGCGCCGTAGAACTGGAACATTCCGTGTGCGCGACCGTCAGCGCAGACAGCGTTTTCCATTGCCTGGTATTTCTTGACGGAGGATTTTGCAAGCTGCTGACGGAGTTCCAGGACTTCCGCAAGCTGCGGTGGAGCAGTTTTCAGCATTGCAGAAACTTCCTTTTTGCCAAGGCTGTCAACCTCTAGCCCATTCTCGGAAAGCCATTGCTTCATCTGCTGAACAGAGTTCGGGTTTTCAAGAGAAGTGAGCAATTGCATTTTCAATGTTAAAGCAGATTTTGAACGCTCGTCAAACGCAATTGCGTTATCCACAACCGCCATATCAAGCCCAATCCCACGGTCATTAATCTGCTGGTCGAGAGTGTATTCCTCCCACACAAAATCGGGAACGGGGAACTTACGCAGTTTGTCCTGAATAGCCATTTCGACATCGACATCGCGCTTGTTGTAAGCCTTGAACTGCGTCCACTTTTCCAGAGCGTATTCGGGCAGATTGCGCTTCCGACCGACGTTTGCTTTGGTAGGAGCGCATGGAACGCAGAAAAACTTGATGAGTTCCTTGCCCTCTTTCAGTTTCTGTTCGGGAAGTCCGAGGACTGCACCTGCTCTCGCAAGCGACAGCGGCAAACCCATGTATGCCGCCCATATCATCGAACATCTCCACGATTGCGAGTCGAGGCATTCGCCGACAGGCAAGCCGAGGTATTTCGACAGGCACACTCTTTCAAAAGTCGCGTTGAACGCCCATTTGATAACGCTGCTGTCGGTCAGCGCCGCAAAGATTTCATCGGGAATTTTCTCGCCCTGCGCAAGGTCGTACACTACGACTTCGCAGCCGTTGACAGACACTCCGAAAAGCAGTATCTCAAAATTCGGTGATTCCGCATATTTGTACACACCGCACTTTGTAAGGTCAACATCGCTGAATGTTTCAAGGTCGATTGACAGTGTTTTTATTTTTTCCATAGTTCACCTCAAAAAGGGCGGCGACAATTAAGCCGCCGCCCCGTTTATGTTACTTATCCGTTTTGACATGTCTGCGGCGCTTGATTTCCCTAACAATATCGGGAACAATCAAAATCAGCTTAGAAAGTGTATCTCCGAGCATATATATCCAAAGCAGACAGCAAGCAAAATGCTATCAGTTGTCAATATTGTGTATCTCCTCAAGACAGAAAATCATCATCGTCGCTGGCTGCGAAATCGTCCTCGGCGCGGGTCCTGCCACCAAGCGGCTCACCGTCACGGAGCTTCTGCAGGTTATTCAGGTCGCAGGCGATTCCCTTATTGCCGTTGGAGTTAAATGCGTAAAAGGAAATTGACGCTCTGCCGTAAACGCCGCTGTAAATCTCGCTGCGCTCCAGAATGGGATTGCAGTTTGCGTCAACGATACCGGGATCGGTCGCAGAGTTTGCGTTGATGAAGTAGCTGTTTGCGTAGGCTTCATCATCGGGGCGCTCGGTGTCGCCGTCGTGCAGCGGATTCTTGATAGCGGAAAGCGCAGGAACGGAGCGACCGTTGCCTTGGAGGCGGCTTCCGCCCTTGAGCTTGCTCTCGCCCTCCTTGTAAGCCGCCTTGATCTTCTCTACCGTCCTTGTGTCGGACTTCGGAATGATAAGGCTCACGCTGAACTTAGGAGTGCCGCCGTTGATGGACTTCGCTTCCCAGACGTTTGCGTAGCTGAATCTTGTGTTGGGTCCTGTGATTACCTTTGTGGGATTTGTGAACTTTGTCATGTTAATTTTCCTCCTTGAAATCTTCGTTTGCTGTATGAATTGCCAGACGCTTGTCCGACATAGGAACTAAGGTTGGCTTGCCCTGCGGCTTTTCGATAAGCCCTCCGAGCAGTTCGCTGAACTTCTTCTTGCCGAGCAGAGCGGTCATTGCGGTAATGCCGAGAACGCTGTGTTCATACGGGTCATAACCCGCTGATTTTACTGTATCAACAACGGCATTTACATCTGTGTATTTGCGGTTTGAGCGTCCCTCGACTACCTTGAAACCCTCGTATGTAACGCCGCTTAGCGCCTGCCGCAGAGCGTACTCTTTCACGTCTGTCACCCAGGATATAAGCTCGTCCGCTTTTGCGAGAACAGCGGCGATTTCGATATTGTCAAGCGTGGCGGGCGGTTCAAAGTCGTAACGGGCAAGCGAGAGGTTGTATTCAGCAAGTTTTCGGCAGGTCGTTCTGACCTTGCAGAAACGGCAGTGTTCGCCTGCTTTAAACTCACCCTCGCCGTTCCATGCCTGCCTTGCAGCAGGAACGAGCACCTCATCTGCCCATTTCAGCAGTTCGTCAATGGGAAGTTCCCAAGTGTCGCAGTGGCTGAGCCTTGGCTGGAAAATGCTCATTCGCACCGTGCTTATGTCGTACAGACAAGAGAACATCTCCAAAGCGCCAAGCGCAT
This sequence comes from uncultured Ruminococcus sp., assembly GCA_964557825.1. Lineage (GTDB taxonomy): Bacteria > Bacillota > Clostridia > Oscillospirales > Ruminococcaceae > CAG-115. Next base: position 363 of record CAZLBL010000124.1, on the reverse strand, counting down.
ATATGCGAAGCTGGTCATTTCCCACGGCATCAACCTTTACGCCTGTGCCGTATTTCAGGCCGCAAATGTGAAGAACACCGTCCGAAATGATAAGGGCATCGCAGATGCCGTAGCATTCAGGAACATACTTTGAGCAATCGACCCGCTGTTCCACAAAAGCAGATGGGTTATTGAGAACTCTCATCCGCTCGGCTACAAACGCAACATAGTCATCGGTGTACTCGTCCATTGAAGTATCTTCGCATTTGACGCTTTTGTCTGTGTAGCCGAGATAACTTAGGCAAGATGTCCCCCGCCTCTTAGGCGGCGGGTTACATTTACCATTCAGTAGGGGATACAATCCCCTACTGAATGGTAAATGTA
>CAZLBL010000123.1:0-4504 GCA_964557825.1 uncultured Ruminococcus sp. | reverse complement strand
TGGCAAAGCCAACCCTTGCCACGTTAAATGACGGGGCAAGCCCCTTATTGAATTCGCCGATAGGCGCAAGGCGAATAAAGACCTTGTATCTATTTTATTATATCTTATTAACGCGTTGAAGTCAATGCTTTTTCCTGAAATTCGCCGCCAAATGCAAAAAAGCAGCAAGAAATGTCGCAATAAGCCCTGCGCATTATTGAAATCCATAATTCCGCAGAAGGGTTGATTTTTGGGTATGCTTGTGATACAATGAATAGGGCAGTTTACACAGAATGTGGATTTCAGATTTCCGCAATGCGCAGCTTGGAAATCGGCTGTGTGTGCGTTGGACATAATGTGGGTGGTGCTGATATGGACAATATAAATATCAAAGATTATATTCTCAAAGAATTATCCCGCGAAGCGCAGAGCGCTGCTTTAAGCTTTGTTTTGTTTCTTGAAGAAAACGGTATAACTTTTTATAAGGACAACGGCGCTTGCTGGAAAGACAAAATTTACTACTGGTGCAAATTCAATGACGAGTGCGTTGTTTTTATTTCCATAAAAGACCCCGATGAGCCGCAAAATCTCTGGACGGTATGGAGCGGCGACATGAAATCCGAATGGTTTGACAGTTATAACTTAGGCAAGATGTCCCCCGCCTCTTAGGCGGGGGTTACATTTACCATTCAGTAGGGGATACAATCCCCTACTGAATGGCAGGTTGGCAAAGCCAACCCTTGCCACGTTAAATGACGGGGCAAGCCCCTTATTGAATGCAGATGACGAGATAAAGACGCTTGCATGGAAGCATATCGACCTTTGCAGGGATTGCGGCTCCTGCAGCGGCGGACGGCACAAAACTGTATTCGGCAGAGATTTTGACGCTGTATGCGGCTGCACATTCAGGGTGGATAATCCAAATGCCGAGGATATAGAGTTTCTGAAGCAAATGGTTAAGCTGTGCATGAATAGCGGCACTTGATTCAAGTAGAGTATACAAAATTTAATTTTTTTCAAAAAAGCACTTGACAAATCTGCCTTGCTGTGATAAAATATATACGTTGTCAGTTGTGGCAATGTCGCGGAGCAGCTTGTGATAAAGTCCGCTTCGGGAGATTTCACCCGAGTAAAAATTTGAAATCCAATATAAACGCAGGTGTGGCGGAATCGGCAGACGCGCTAGCTTCAGGTGCTAGTGATCGCAAGGTCGTGGGGGTTCAAGTCCCTTCACCTGCACCATATTAAAAACCGTCCACTGGACGGTTTTTAATTGCGAAAGCTACGTTCGGATTGCCCTTATGGCAATCCGTTTTTGCGTTCGCAAAAACCTCTCCGCTTTCGCGGGTCGCTCTCCAAGACTTAACGCGCAAACCGTCCACTGGACGGTTTTTAATTGCGAAAGCTACGTTCGGATTGCCCTTATGGCAATCCGTTTTTGCGTTCGCAAAAACCTCTCCGCTTTCGCGGGTCGCTCTCCAAGCTGAACTTGAATTAAATTATTGATAAATCCTTAATGACTTTGCAGCAGGTGGTTGAAGTGAGATATACCGCTTCAACTACCTGCTGGCGATATACTATAAAAAATGCTGCAATCTTGCAAGATTGCAGCATTTTTGTCGTTTAGCGTTCTCTGGACTTATCAAGGGACTTGTCAAGCGTCTTTTCCAACTGCGTTTCTTTCTCATGCTGGAAGCACTCTTTCAGATGGCTATGGATTATACGTCCGTTTTTATCCGTGCCGTGTTGGGTGAAAAGCCCATCGGGAATTGACTTTTTGCCCATTATTATGTCCTTTGCGTAGTTGACAAGCTGCAAATCATGATTTTCGTCAAACTCTTTCCGAATAACCTGATAGCCTGCGTCCATAGCTTCATTTCTTTCCAAGCCGAAATTTACTGAGGCGTCGGGCTCGCGCAGATAGTACATTGCCGTCAGTGCTTTGCTTAAGTCCTTGTTATCCAATGGAATTACAGTTGACATACCAGGGGAGGTGGTAAGCGGGGCGATAAAGTTACTTTTTAGCTTTGTATCCTGCGTACCTGCGCGGTTGTTTTCCTTGGCTTCATTTGCCAAATCATTTTGCAGAACCACGGAGCGCTTATCCAGCATTTGAAACAGGTCAACGCGCGCAGTTTCATAAAAGGAATGGCTTGGCAGCGCATTTATAACAGACTGTATATCTGTACATTGCGCTTGGGGCAGAGTTTCCTTGTATGCCGATATAGCATTGGTACTATCGCTGTATGCTTTAGAAAATTTATCAATCTTTGTCTGAATGGCGCTGCTGTAAGCTTCTACAAACGCCTTGTCGTTTGTTTTAACGATATTTTTGATATTTTCATCGCTGTAATCGGGATATACCTGTTTTGCTATTTCCTCGCGTGAGGGCAGGGTGACAAGGTCTATAAATTCCTTGCCGTACTCTTTAAGCCGCTGCTTGTCTGCTTCTGAGGGATTCAGCATATTTTCCAGATTCATACCTTTGCTCATAGCATAAGCCATAAGTATTGAATCGCGGCTGCTCGCTCTGCTAAAGGTGGGTGTGGTTAAAAAGGACTTTGAATACATCTGCCCTTTATCTTTATCATATTCATAGCATTTTGGAATGCTCGAGAAATATTTGCCGGGGTTTTCCAGATTTGATTCAAAGGCATAACGATCAATATTTTCGAACTGTTTATTAAATTCCTGTTTTGCCTGACGAAGAGGTTCGATTTTATCCGCAAATTCCCTGTGTACAAGGTCGTAGCCTTGGATTTTTTCCAGCGCGTCCTCGTTGCCAAGCTGGGCGAATGAGATTTTTTGCTCTGCCTTTTGCTTTTCAGATTTTATAATTCCAAAGAAGCGGAGAATTGCTTTCCACAGGCTGAATTTCTCCTCGCATTTAACATTAGGCTTAACCTCAACTGAAGCCAGTTTTTCTGTTTCAACAACCTTGCCGTTTTTTTCTTCCATGCCGCGAATGTTCACTCTGTGACCGCCCTCAAGCACACGCTGTATTATTTTCGCGCAGTTGTCCTGATAATCCGGTCCGCTTTCGTTTTGTAAGGCAGGCTCTCCGTCAATATAAATAGAGCTGATAATGTCATTGTGGGACAGCTTGTTGTAGTCATCGTTGCTGTAAAGACCGCGCACCATGTTTTCAATTGCGTTTGTTGCCCACTCCTTTGCGGCTGTATCTTTTGAATCACTAAGACGCTCGGCATAGTTGTCCATGTTGAGATTTTCGCAGGCATACATATTAAGGTTCATTGTGGTGTTTCCAAAATCGCGGTTTGTCAGGTCTGCATTTGCAAGCAGAACATCAGCGTCCTTAAGATTATCCTTGATTTCTGCCAGCTTTTCCGCGTTGTTTTCCGCGGTCATTTCATAGGTTATGGTGTTCAGTGCTTTAAGGTCTGCTTCAACCACTTCTCTTTGCTTGAGATACTTTGCCTCATATTCTGTTGTGGATTCGTTCAGTTCCTGCTTAACCGCCTCGGGGACTGTAAATATCACATCGGGTATGCCGTGCTGGTTGTGGCAGATATTTGCTGCCACACGGCGGGCGATATACTCGCCCTCTATATCGGCATATTCCGTAAGGTGGGCGTCTGCGGATTCCAACAGAGCCTTTGCGCCGTTTTCGGGCGTGATATCCTTAATCTTCTGAAGCTTGTCGGCGTATACATATGTGTTTTCAATTACTGAGGTGTCGATAAGTTCTTCCAAATTGCTTTTCAGCGCCATATCTCCTGCGTATTCTAAAAGGTCCGACATAGTGGCAACTGTCAATATCTTTGCCTTTCCCATAATACTGTTACTCCCTTTCTGGTTTTGATAATTACAAATGTTTCTGTTACTTTATACGCAGATTTTTTAAGAATGTAACAGTAAAATTTCCATAAATTTTCGCGCACCTGCTAGGCAGGAAAAGCTTAGCGGCAGTTCGTTCGGAGAGTTATTTGTTAATATGGCTTCCAAATGTCTGCGCAGATATGAGCCGCAACGCTCTATGGCGAAATGCTTGAAACAAATAATAGATTAAGGAATATCAATTCAAAATCAAGCAGGTAAAGCCGACTTTGATGGTTACGGCGACTCGCACCGCTGCGATTGCAGGCAAGACTATCACGGTTACCGCGGTTTCGGCTAACCTGAACAACGCACAGCTTAGCGATATCCCCGCGATTTCGCTTTCTTATCAGATAGGCAGCGGCAATAAAACCGCTATTACGAACGGCTCGTTTGTAATTCCTAAGGGAACGGCAAACGGCACTAAAATCACAATCCATGCTGAAATCTGCACCGAGTGCGACTATGAAATCATTCCCGCGACGCGGTTATCGCGCTTAGGAAGGTTGTGGGATTGGAGTAATTTTCCACTGAACCGATAATACTAAAAGCCTACTAAGGAAAACTTGGCAGGCTTTTTGGCGTTTGACACGATTGCGGAAATAGTGTAATGCAGCCGTAGGCCAGATTTCTTATAACTTAGGCAAGATGTCCCCCGCCTCTTAGGCGGCGGGTTACATTTGCCATT
>CAZLBL010000122.1:0-4522 GCA_964557825.1 uncultured Ruminococcus sp. | reverse complement strand
TGGTAAATGGAACCCGCCGCCTAAGAGGCGGGGGACATCTTGCCTAAGTTATAGTGCCGCCCTATTACATCTTCTCCGGCGCGTCTACCTTAAGCAGGGCAAGCACGTTGCGCAGCGTAATTCTTGCGGCATCGCACAGCGCAAGGCGGGAAAGCTTTGCCTCGCTGTCGGCGTCCTTGATGGAGCAGCCGTCGTAGAACTTGTGATAAGCCTGCGCAAGCTCGTAGGCGTAGCGGGTAAGCGCGGCGGGGTTGTATTCCTGCGCGGCGGTGTTGATCATCTCGGGCATTTCGGCAAGCTTGCGTATAAGCGCAAGCTCCGCAGGCTCGGTAAAGCTTACCGCGCCGCCCTCGTAGCGCACGCCGTCCTCTGCCATTTTCTCTATAACGCGGCAGATACGCGCGTGGGCGTACTGCACATAGAACACGGGGTTTTTGCTGCTTTCCTCAACCGCAAGGTCAAGGTCAAATTCAAGATGGGTGTCGGAGCTTCTCAGGTTAAAGAAGAACCTTGCCGCGTCAAGCGGAACTTCGTCAAGCAGCGTTGTAAGCGTTATCGCCTTGCCGCTGCGCTTGGAAAGCTTTACGGTTTCGCCGTTTCTTACAAGCATTACCATCTGCATGATAACAACGTCAAGCCTGCTGTCGTCAATACCCATAGCGGAAAGCGCAATCCTCATGCGCTGAACATAGCCGTGGTGGTCTGCGCCAAGAACGTTTATCGCCTTGTCATAGCCGCGCGTTACAAGCTTGTCATAGTGGTACGCGATATCGGGGACGATATAGGTGGGGAAGCCGTTTGCGCGTACCAGAACAAAATCCTGGTCGCCGCCGAAATCGGTCGCCTTAAGCCACAGCGCGCCCTCGCTTTCATAGGTGTGACCGCCCGCCTTAAGCTTTTCTATAACCGCGTTTACCGCGCCGCTGTTGTGCAGCGTGCTTTCCTTGAACCAGTTATCGTACTTTATGCGGTATTTCAGCAGGTCGCGTTCAAGGTTTGCCTCGTTTATGGGCAGGGCGTAGTCTACAAGCGCCTTTTTGCGCTCGTCCTCGGATTTTTCGCTGTAAGCCGCGCCGCCGTTAAGGTCGTAGAAATTCTTGGCATGCTCGATTATATCCATGCCGAGATACACGTCGTTCGGCATAACAAAGGGCTTGTCCTTGTCGGCTTCGGGGATATTGCCGTCCTCGTCAAGCACGGCGGTGCTGTCGTAAATTGTCTTGGCAAGCTTTTCCATATCCGCGCCGCACTCTGCCATAACAGCCTGTCCCGCCGCGCCGCAAAGCTGCATATAGCGCAGATTAAGCGATTTGCCGAACTTCTCCACCTGGTTGCCCGCGTCATTTATGTAGAACTCGCGGCTTACCTGATAGCCCGCCTGCTGAAGCAGCGAGGCAAGGCTGTCGCCAAGCGCGCCGCCGCGCGCGTTGCCTATGTGCATGGGACCCGTTGGGTTTGCGGAAACAAATTCCACCAGCACGCGCTTTCCCGCGCCAAGGTCGGTTTTGCCGTAGTCCCCGCCCAAATCCAGAATATTCCTTACAACGCCGCCGAACCACTCCGCGCCGATAAAGAAATTAAGAAAGCCGGGACCCGCAACCTCGATTCTGTCAAAGCCTGTGCCTGCAAGCTCGGCGGTATCCGCGACAAGCTGCGCAATTGCGCGGGGATTGCTTTTGAAAGCCTTTGCGGAAACAAGCGCCGCGTTTGCGGAAAAATCGCCGTGGGAATTATCCTGCGGCACGGTTACCTGAAACGCGGGGATAGGCTCGGCGGGAAGCTTTCCCTCTGCCACAAGCCTGCCAAGCGCGGACATTATTATTTCCTTGATTTGAAATTTTGCTTCGTTTACAGCGTTGTACATATTTTATTGCTCCTTTGTACTGACATTTATTTTTATTTCGTTCTCCGAAACCAAACCGCCGTTTACATCTATGGTGTATTTCAGCGCGACCTCGCCGCCGTTATCCGCCATAACCTGCCGCAGGGCGTTTGTGGTTATGCCCACCATGCAGTCGCCAAAGCCTGTGTCATAGTGGCAGTAGTGGCGCTCGCCCATCTGGAACACAAGGCTTGAAAAGGCTGTGCCGGTTCTCACCATGGTGACGGTTTCGTCCTTTATGCAAAGCTGAACATGGCAGCCGTCATAGCCTGTGGCTTCGGTTTCGTCATAGTCGATATAGTAAGCGCCCTTGTGGGGGCGGTATTCGCCGCGCGTGAACATTTCGGTCGTGTCGGTCTGCCCGCCCGCGGTCTGCTTTATTTTCATCTTGATAGTTGCATTTTCTGCCAATTTATACACTCCTTCTAAAGCCTTCCCCTTGAGGGGAAGCCTTTTTTACCCCTCTATGGCAAGCTTTATCAGCCTGTCAAGCAGGTCGGGATAGGAAATTCCCATATTATCCATAAGCTTTGGGTACATACTGATATCGGTAAAGCCGGGGATAGTATTTATCTCGTTAAGGATTATATCCTCGCCGTTCACGAAAAAGTCCACGCGGGAGAAGCCGCCGCAGCCTGCCGCGCGGTATGCGCGCGCCGCGATATCGCGAACCCTTTCGGTAATCTCGGGGCTGATTTTTGCGGGGATATCCAGAACCGATGTGCCAAGCTTGTATTTTGCGTCATAGTCGTAAAATTCCTCGGCGGGGGTAATCTGTCCCGGGATTGAGGCGATAAGGCCGCTGCCGCAGCCAAGCACGGCGCACTCTGTTTCCTTGCCGATAACCTCGCGCTCCACAACAGCCTTGCTTCCGTGGGCGAACGCTACCTTTAAGCCCTCGCGCAGCGCGGCGCGGTCTGCGGCGCGGGAAACGCCCACAGACGAACCCGCACAGGCGGGCTTTACAAACATGGGATAGCCGCCAAGCCGCTGCTCTATAAGGTCGCAGGCAGGCTCGATATCGCCGAGGGCTTCCCGCTGAACCGCGATATAGCGGGCGGTTTTAATTCCCGCCGCGTCAAGCACGGCATGGGTCACCGCCTTGTCCATGCACACAGCGGAGCTTGTCATATCGCAGCCAACGCAGGGAAGCCCCGCAAGCTGGCACAGACCCTGAACCGTGCCGTCCTCTCCGTTCATGCCGTGAAGCACAGGGAAAACCGCGTCCACCCTATGCACGCGGCAGCCGTCCTCTCCAAAAAGGATAACGCCCTTGTGCATGGCGTCGGGGCTGATAACCGCCGTGCAGCAGTCGGGATTATTCTCCCACGCGCCTGTTTTTATATCCTCATATTCTCCGGGATAATACAGCCAGTGTCCTTTTTTCGTGATACCTATACACATTACCTCGTACTTGTCCTTGGGGATATTTGTAAGCACGGAGTACGCCGATATAAGCGAAACCTCATGCTCGCTTGAAGCGCCGCCGAACAGAACCGCAATCTTCAGTCTTGCCATAAAACTCACCAGTCCTTTTCCTGATATTGAAAACACAAGACCGCTAAAGCAGCGCCCTTGCACACATACTCATCTTATATTGTACCACAAACGCGCGGGAAATGCAAGTAGTAATGAATAATGAACAATGTACAATGAAGAATGTACAATGAAGAATGTACGAGCGTTTGCACTTCGTGCAACCGCCCTGCGCGCTTCGCGCGCCAAAGCTTACAATGGACAATTGTTAATGCGCGGCTTTCAAATAAGTCAGAGTGGCTGCTTTGCAGACGCTCAGCGAAGCGGCGCACGAAGTGCGCAGGGCGATTGCGGAGCAAACGCTCGGACACATTCATTATTCATTGTTCATTATGCATTATTCATTTTGCGGCGAAGCAACCGCTCGCTCAATTTCTAATAAAGTTCGTCTTGATGGGTGTTTCCTGTTCGGGGAAAGCAATTCCGCTCTGCCTGCCGAGGTCTATGCATTTAAGCAGCCACGCCATGTTGTTTGCGAGGGTGCGCATGGTCTGAAGTCCCTCCTCGTCGCGAAGAACGTCCTGCGGCACGCTGCCGTGAACCTGATTCCAGTACTGCGAGGAAACCACCGGCATACTGTTTATCGTGAAATATTTATTCAGCCTGTCGAACGCTGCGCTTGCGCCGCCCCTGCGGCAGCTTACAACGGCGGCGGCAGGCTTGCCCTTAAGCGCGGCGCTGCCCGAGAAAAACGCCCTGTCCATAAACGAGCTGAGCGCGCCGCTTATTCCCGCATAATGCACAGGCGAGCCGAATATAAATCCGTCCGCAGTGCGCGCCTTTTCCACAAAGACGTTCACGCTGTCGCCAAAAACGCACGCGCCCTTTGTCCTGCACGCGCCGCAGCCCATACAGCCGCTGAGCGGCTTTGTGCCGATATGGAACATTTCGGTTTCAATGCCCTGCTTTTGCAGCGCTTCTGCCGCCTCGTTAAGCGCGGTGTATGTGCAGCCGTTTGCATGGGGGCTTCCGTTTACAAGTATTACTTTCATTTGTATGTACCTCCGATTGTTTTTCACATTATTATACTCCGTATCGGGGAGATTGTCAAGATAATGAGTAATGAATAATGTCTGCACTGCGCGCGCCTAAAGGCTTCCCCTC
>CAZLBL010000121.1:1343-4583 GCA_964557825.1 uncultured Ruminococcus sp. | reverse complement strand
TCTATGCCTTGAAAGGAGGTGAATCATGAAACTTGAAATCAGAAACAACGCGCTGCACATAAGCGGCTACGTCAACGCAGTGGAGCGTGAGAGCCGCCGCCTGCCGCAGAAGATGTGTGCAAGGGCGAGGTCGGACTTCACCGAGAAAATCAGCGCAGGAGCGTTCGGCAGAGCGATTGAGCGCGCCCGCGAAATCCGCTTGATGTTCAACCACAAGCGGGACATCGGCGGAACGGCGGACGGCACGCTGAAGCTTACCGAGGACAACATAGGACTGCGCGCGGAAGCTGTTGTCACCGACAGCGAGGTTATTTCAGCCGTAAAGCGCGGCGAACTGCGCGGCAGGAGCGTCCTGTGCGGGTGGAGCTTTGGCTTTACAAATGCCGTTGACCGTTGGGAGGACGTTGCGGACGGCTTGCAGCGGCGCACAATTGACGACCTCGATTTGCACGAGGTTTCTCTTTTGTCGGTAACGCCCGCGTATTTCGGGACGTCCGTTGAACTGCGCGGCGAAGATATCGCCGAAACCGAAACGCGAAGCACCGATGACGCGGGAGAAATCCCCGAAAACAGCGCTGAAAACGCGCTGGAATTTTACAAACGCGAGGTTGAACTTGCAAAAATGAAAGGAGAATTTTAATGAACAAACTGAAAGAAATGATTGAAAAGCGTTCCGCGCTGCTTGCGGAGCTTGACAGAATGGTGGATAAGCTTAAGAACGGCGAGGAAATCCGCGCGTTCACCGCCGAGGAAAAGGCGGATTATGACGCGAAAAAGGCGGAAGCAAACGCGCTGCTGTCTACCATAAAGGCGGTGCAGGAAACCCGCGCGGAGGAAATTACACAGCCTGCTGACAGTGAGAACGCAGAGCAGACCGAGGAGCGCGCATTTGAAAACTATCTGCGCCACAATACGCCTATGGAAACGCGAAGCGAAACCAACTGGACGGCTTCGGCAAACGGCGCGGTTATCCCTACTTCCATCGCCAACAAAATTATCGACAAGGTAAAGGAAATTTCGCCGCTGTACGCGCTTGCAACGCACTACAATGTCGGCGGCACGCTGAATATCCCCTACTATGACGAAAGCACCTCAACGCTGTCTGTCGCGTATGCGGACGAGTTTTCGGAGCTTGAGGGTTCGGCGGCACAGTTCAAGAGCATCACGCTTGGCGGCTATCTTGTGGGCGCGCTTGCGAAGATTTCAAAGTCGCTCATCAACAACAGCAGCTTCCCGATTGTAGATTATGTTATCGGCAAAATTGCCGTAGCAGTGGCGCTGTGGATTGATAAGGAACTTATCAACGGCACGGACAGCAAAATTGACGGCTTAAAGGGCGTAACGCAGACGGTGACAGCGGAAAGCACCTCTGTAATTACAGCGGACGAGCTTGTTGACGTGCAGGACAGCGTTCCCGACCTGTACCAGTCGGGTGCGGTGTGGATCATGAGCAAGCAGGCGCGCTCCGCAATCCGCAAGCTTAAGGACGGCGACGGCAATTTCCTGCTTAACAAGGACGCTACCACAAAGTGGGGTTATACGCTTTTCGGCAAGCCTGTGTATATCTCGGACGCTGTTGACGGGCTTGAAACGGGCAAAACCCCGATTTACTACGGAGATTTCAGCGGTCTTGCGGTAAAGGTTTCAGAGGGACTTTCGCTCCAGCTGCTGCTTGAAAAGTACGCAACACAGCACGTTATCGGCGCGGTTGCGTGGCTTGAAATGGACGCAAAGGTTGAGAACGCGCAGAAGATAGCAAAGCTTGTAATGGCTTGACGGAGGTAACGACAAATGAAGGTAAAGGCAACAAAAAGCTTTTCGGGGACTATTTCCATGCATATTGGCGAGGTCCGCGAGATTGCGCAGTCCGCAACAATTGACGAGCTTATCCGCATAGGATATCTTGAAGCTGTCAAGGAGAGCGCAAAGCCTGTTCCCGAAAAGACTGAAACATCTGAAACAGAGGTGAAAACCGATGAAACTAAGCGAGGTAAGCCTAAGCGTAATTAAGGCGCATTGCGGTATTTCGGGCGAGGATAGCGATGAGCTGCTTACCGTGTATTCTGACGCGGCAAAAAAGCTTGTGGAGGATTACACAGGGCTTACGGCGCAGCAGCTTGACGAATTTCCCGACATAACGGTGGCGTTCCTTAATATCGTCAACGAAATGTTTTCACAGCGGCTTGTAATGACAAGCGGCACGCAGCTTAACGCGTTTCAGCGGCAGATACTGGACTTGCATTCGGTAAATCTGATTTGAAAGGGGCGGTAATATGTGCTTTAACAAACGCCTTACCCTGCTTACCCTGCGCCCCTCAACGGGGCGCGGAGAGCCGCTTGAAGCTGCGCGCGCCGTTGTGTGGGCGGACGTTTCGGACGTTGGCACGGTGACAAAGTTTGAAGCCATGGCGGTGGGGCTTAACCTATCGCTTACGGCGGTTATGTGGCGGCGGGAATTTAAGGACTACACCCACGCAGAATACGGCGGTGTGCGGTATAGAATTGCGAGTACAGGCAGCGCGCAAAATGACCTGCATATAAAGCTGTCGCTTGAAAGAGGGTAACAGATGGATATTGCGGAAAGAATTGAAAACGTGCTTGACGGGATAATTCCCGTTTATGGTGCAACGCCTGAATTTATGGGCGAAGAGCCGCAGAAATACGCGGTGTACATCATTACCGAGCGTGGCGCGAACTACTCCGAGGGCGGGGACAATGTGACGGAATATCTGTGCAGGCTGTCGGTGTTCACACCATGTCTTGATTTCGCGCTTTACAGACGGATTAAGGCGGCAATGCGCAAGGCGGATTTCGGCTATATTTCGGGCGGGCAGACAGGCACGGACGCGCTTTTCCCGAATATTATGCACTACTATCTGGATTTTCTGGGGGTTGAGGATAATGAGCAATGATGTGTTTGACCTCGGTTTTGAGGGAATGCAAACGCAGATAAATCAGCTTGTAAGCGCGCTTGACCGCATGGACGAGAGCGTGAACGAGGGCGCTTTGCAGGCGGCGCAGGAATCCGCAGAAATAATCGCGCGGGAACAGAAGCGGCTGCTGTCGGCGGCGAATTTCGCGCACCCTAAAGCAGATTTGCAAGGGCTTATTAAGGTGCAAAAAAGCAGCAGCAAAAAGTATTACAAGCTGAAAATCGGGTACGACAGCGAAGCAATTAAACAGCACCCCGAGCTGCTTGTGATTGAGTTCGGGCGACCGGGAAAGTCTGCGCGGCGAATG
>CAZLBL010000121.1:0-1243 GCA_964557825.1 uncultured Ruminococcus sp. | reverse complement strand
AATTATTATGGCAACAGAAAACAGAAAGCGTCCCTATATCAATGTTAAGAGATTGGTAATGTGGGGAATGCTTACAGACGATGAAACAGCAACTACTTATGACGCTGAACCTTATGTTTTCTTGAAATCTCTCATGTCAGCCAAGTGTACGCCTGCTGTGCAGACAGCAGAGTTATACGGTGACGGCATTAAGGTTGAGGACTACGTTGCAAAGGACGGCGGCGAGCTGGATATTGCCGTTACGGGCTTTGAAGCGGGCGATGGTGTGTTCCTTTTCGGGGAAACAGAAACGGCTGACGGCACGGAAGTTTCGAGTGCTGCGGACATTGTGCCTTACAAGTGCGTTGCGTACATGACCGAGCGTCCTGACGGCAAGGTTAATCTGTATAAATACCCCAAAGTAAAATTCATGCCACAGGCGGAGGACGCAAACCAGCGCGAGGGCAGTAAGATTTCCTATGGCACTTCGCAGCTCAAAGGCACATATTCCCCGCTTATTTCCACTGAAGCAGACCGCTATAAGCGGCTTGGCGTTGACCCTAAAACCGACGCGGAATTTATTGCAAAGTGGTTTGCGACAGCGGATTTTTATACCGCTGACGGTGACGACTAATGCTGACGGAGCTTGAACGGCAGCATTACCGCTTTGACGTGAACGGCAGCCAGATTACGCTAAGATATGACATGACCGCGCTCCTTAATTTGGAGCGCGGAGGTCTTTTCTATGAGGATATTTTCGCAGAAAGGATTTCGGGCGGCGCGCTGGTAAAGTTTCTTGAAGCGGGCAGCAAAGAGCCGCTTGACGGGTTGGAGATACTCCGCACTATCGGCGCGCTGTTGCTTTGGGAACACGTCAGGGCGGCGGTAATGCTTGCGCTGCCCGTCCGCGACCCTTTGTGCGTTGATGTTTCCGAAAACAATAGCGAGCCGCCCGACATGGTGCGGCTGCGCTGTCTTGTCTGCGATATTATGCGTAAATCCGAGGATTTCTTCTGGAGCAGTACGCTGCGTGAATTGTTTGAGCGGTGGCAGGAGTTCGCCGAGGTTAAAGGCTATACAAAGCCGCGCGACAGAATGCAGATGTTTGATACGGAGGGTATGGAGTGATGGACAGATACATGGAAACGATAAATACGCTTATGGGGTCGCTGCACCTTGATGATACGCTTTGCTCACATATTCTGGATATTATTCCGAAGCTTGTTGAAGCTAGGGCGAAATGCAGCTTGACAGCAAAGTCGCA
>CAZLBL010000120.1:0-4651 GCA_964557825.1 uncultured Ruminococcus sp. | reverse complement strand
GCATAAAGGAGGATTGAGATAATATGTACACATCGGGAGAACCACCCTGATCTATTAAGGCTTATCCGCTTAACTTAATGATGTATAGGAGGTCAACATGAAAGTAACCTGCAGAGCAGATAAAGACCTGCGCCTTATAAACAGCTCTAAAGCGCCTAATTTGCTTGCCGCGGCAAGCATTACTCTTGATGGTGAGTTTGTTGTCAGGGGGCTGTCGGTAATGCGTAGTCAGCAAGGTATCTTTGTCAGCTTCCCGTCCCAGCCATATCAGAAAGACGGCGAAACACAGTACCAGAACACGGCATTCCCGCTGAACAAGACCTTACGCGACGCCATCAATAATACTGTGCTTGACGCATACAATCAGGCAAGAGCCAGAACGGCAGAACAGCACAGCGCTGCGGCTCAGAACACCGCAGCAGAACACAACCCTATCCCCGAACCCGCCATGAACGAGGACGAGGAAGAAGAATTTGAAAACTTTTGATTTACAGGAGGAAACATATCATGAATAAGCTTATTACTAACATCAAGGAAACCAAGGATAAGATAACCAGAAGAATTGCTGGTGTCGCAATGAACGCAAAGGCAAAGCTGGAGGATACTCGCGGCTCTGTGTCGGAACACGCAATTGTTATCATAATTGGCGTAGTCCTTGGCGGTCTGCTGCTTACAGGCTTAATCGCACTGATGATGAACGGACTGCCCGCCAAAAAGTGGCGCAGGTACGACCGCTCCTATGACGCGCGAGCGGAAGCAAGAGCCGCCGCAATGCTGCAAGAAAGGGAAAGCGCTAAACCCAGATATACGCAGGCAAAGCTGCGTATAGTGGTTGTCGGTGCGCAGCCGCGCATAGGTGCTACATCATACGCAATACGGCTTGCGGCATATTTCCGCAGCTGCGGCGCTGAAGCGGCTGTTATATGCACAGACCCGCGCAGGGATATGCAGCTTGATATGCTGTGCGATATATGCGATGGCACTGCCAACAGCAATGGCAGCTATACTATACACGATATTGATTTTTATGCAAGCACCGCCGCTGACATAGGCGACTGCGCTGTTGCAATATATGACTGCGGAGATATCGCGGGAGTGCTGCACAGCTTTGGAGATTTTGATAAGCTGTACCTTGTTGGAGGTACATCGTGGAGCGAATTGCCGATGATATATCAGGCACAGACAGAACTTAACGCCGCCAATTACACGGCTGTAATCAACTTCTCCACACCCGAACACATTAAATGCTGTCATGATATATTGTCGCTTAACCTTAACGATGTAATATGCGCACCATTTGAGCCTAACGCCTTTGCGTTTGCAGCGTATGAGGATATTTTTGACAAGATGTTTGACAGCTGCCGTGACGTGGAACAGACAGAAGACGAAGCCGCCGAGGAATACTAACTAACTGACAGAACAGGAACATGATTATGAGAAAACGCGGACAGCAGCAATATGTAAGAGTTAATGCAGCCTTTATAATGCCCTCGCTGTCCGCAGCGGCGGTGAAGGTTCTGCTATTGCTTGCTGCAATAGCACAGGCATCAGGCACAGACACGGTAATGGTATCTAATGACCGCATTGCAAAACGCACAGGGCTTACCAATATCAGCCGCGTCATAAAAGAATTATATGCTGTCGGAGCAGTTGCGCAGCGTGTGGAGCGCTATAAAGGCAACCGCCGCAAATGCAATGCTTATGTTTTGTCTGAGGCAATTCTGCAATCGGACAGCTATGCATTTGTACCTGTAAAAGCATTGGAGCTGTCTAGAACGATCGAGCAGCTCCACGCTGATAATGCTGCCCTCAGACAACAGGCGACTGAATTGCAAGAGCGCAACCCCGACCGTCAGGACTACGATTTGGAGATGTGATGGGAACATTATGTCGCAGCAGATTTTTATGGAAATCAAGGCGAGATGCCTTGACAAACATAAAAAAGCGATGTATAATACTTTTAGACAGGTCGCTGTCCAAGATGTTCGATTACTCATCTTCTCGTTGGGTGCTTCGCTGCCTGTAATAAACGCGAGTGTTTTTATCGTGAGTGCTTCGCAGCTTGTAAAATGCGAGTTTTTTATCGTGAGTGCTTCGCAGCTTGTAAAATGCGAGTTAAAAGTAATCATAATCATAGCGGACGGTTTCGTCCGCTTTTGTTTTGGCATAGGGGATATTTTATGAAAATTAATTTTTACTATATCAACGAGGATTATCTTGATTTACTAAGACAAAGTGAGATCAAGAGCAGAGGGTTTACTTGTGTGCCAAATACGCAGTATCACAGCGGAAGAACGAAATTCTTTTATGGCGCCGTATTAGAAGTAAATTCGATAAAATATTTTGTGCCTGTTTCATCAAAAGCACATTTCAAACAAGATGATATGCTTATAAAAATTAAAGACAAGAAAAATCCTATAGCAGGCACACTAAGATTTAGATATATGCTCCCAGTTCCTAATAGTTGTATTAAGCTTTTGATACGCGATGAATTAAATCAGCTTATGAAATTGAATAATCCAACCGAACGCAGCATTGAGGTTATGCTATGGGGAATGAAATCTCAGCTTTTTGGGGACGGAAACAAGCGTAATTCAATGCTTGCCGCAAATAAAATAATGATAGAAAACGGTTGCGGAATTATCTCTGTTCCGAATAAATATCTTGAGCAATTCAACGAAGTTTTAAGCGATTTCTACACAAATAATTCCTTGGATTACGCCAAGAATTTTGTTTATGAACATTGCATTGATGGCATTGATTTCAAAGAGCGCGAAGCTTGTGATGAAGATGAAGATTATGAGCCTGAAATGTAACGGGGACATAATGTCGCAGTTGTATACAAAAAAGCACGATATATTTCAATCGTGCTTTTCGTTTTTTATTATATTGCAGTTAAAGCTCCATGCCATCATCTTCGCATTCACTTTTGTCACGCTCAATTAATTCAATTTGTCTGTTGCAGAAATTCAAAAGTACAGGAACGTCCTCTGTAACTGTTTCCCACAAGGATTCCTCATCGATATTGCCATATTCGTGTGCAACAATATTACGCAGTCCTCTTATCTGTTTCCATGGGATTTCATCGGACGTTGAATTACAAAAATCATTGGTGAGATGTTTTGCAAGCTCTCCTATTTGCAACAAACACATTGCTACCGCATTTCTGTATACGGAATTGTTGCAGAATAATTCATAACTGCTGTCAAATTGAGAGTTCGCCTCATTTATCTGGGCACAATATGCAACTATATGATTAAGCAAATCTTTATTGTTGTGTCCACTCATAGATTAGCACCTCATCATTTTTAATTTTGTTTCTAAAATCCTCAGAAAGGCTTTTTGTTGTCAGTAAATCAACATTCTTTGATAATTTCTCTGAAATATCAATTCTAAGACCGCTAAGTGCAACCATTCCTCTTAGCCGTCCCTTGTCAATACGAAAATCTACATCACTCTCCGCAGTTGCCTCGCCTCTTGCGTAAGAGCCAAAAAGCCATACCCTCTCAATGCCGTATTTCTCGGCAACGGGTTTGACCTTTTCGCGGATTTCATCAATCGTGTATATTTTCTCCATAACAACACCTCCTGTCAGATGCATAGCATCTACATGATATTGAAGTTAAAGCTCCATGCCATCATCTTCGCATTCGTCACACTCATTCTGCAATTCGTTTTCGCAAAATGATATGAATTGTGGCAGAAACGTGTGCATTGTATTCCATGTTTGTTCAAATCGTATCGAACCATAGTTATGTGCGCATATATTCCTGAACACTTTAAGTCCTATCCAGTCAATTTCATCGGATGTATCTGACTTAAATTCTTCTGACAATCTGGTCGTAAGTTCCCCAAGCTGCAACAAGCAATTAACAACGGCATGCTGATACACTCGGTTGTTCACAAATATATCAATATCATCTCCAAAAATCTGTATTGCCTGTTCTATATCTCGGCAGTGCTGAAGCATATGGCAAAGAACATCAAAATCCCTGTTATTGCCCATATATAACCCTCCTGTCTTTTTCTATACGTCTTAAAAGTCGCTTAGTTAATGGATCGTCAGACTTTCTTTGAAGATCTTCAGCATTGATAATATCTACTTCCTTATTCAAGACAGTGGAAATATCATTATAGAGATGTGCTAATTCAAAAAGAGATTTTCCTCTGAAGCCGTCCAACAAAATATCCACATCACTCTCCGCCGTTGCCTCGCCTCTTGCGTAAGAGCCAAAAAGCCATACCCTCTCAATGCCGTATTTCTCGGCAACGGGTTTGACCTTTTCGCGGATTTCATCAATCGTGTATATTTTCTCCATAACAACACCTCCTGTCAAGTATATTGTACCGCAGCATTTGTGTTTTGTCAAGTGGGGCATAATGTCGCTCTTGACAGCCTCTGCCCCACTAACTGTTTTTGTACCCCGCACTACCCGCGTATGCAAATTACACAAATTTAGGCTGAAATCTTTGTGAATATTTGTGTGGCGATAGTGATTGACAACAGGTTCATTGTGTGGTAATATAATAATGGTAGTTTATGAAAACACCAATAGGCTTCCATGATACCTTTTTTCATGCAAGCCACTTCAATATTATTAAATTTTACCCCTGCAATCCGTGTGTGCGTGTACACACACACGGACGACCG
>CAZLBL010000119.1:0-4744 GCA_964557825.1 uncultured Ruminococcus sp. | reverse complement strand
ACTTATAAAAAATATTAATAGCAAATTACGCACTTAGTTGCGGAATCAAGGATATTGACGGAATTGACTTAAAACATCTATCAGAAATATTATATGCAAATCAGTCTTTTGACAACTATATAATCTGTGTAAGCCCATATTACCAAGGTGTTAATTTAAAGTTAGACCGTTTCTTTGCCTATTTCAAACGTCCACTTGCATTTGAATATTCCGATACCCAGACCAATAAGCTAGAGAAAGGGTATACATATTCTTATCATGTCGCGAAACTTCTTGCAAATCAACCGGAACAAATTATCAAATACGAGTTCTTCCCTGCTGTTCATTTCAGAGCAGCTTATCAACTTGATATGTGCAAGAGAATTGCGAATATAAATGAAAAATGGACACACTTTGATGTTTACGCTCCATTTGACCTTGGCGCTAGTATAACAGAGGATGTACACCCTGTTTTAGCAGTACTTCACAATATAATAGCAAGGGGGTTACCCACAAAAGCATCTCCTTTTGTAGAGAAGCAAATTGGTGGGAAATATTCACAAGAGAGAAACTTGTATGGAGGTATTAGGTTTGATGCAGTTCCATATTCAGAAGGTGCCAAAGACAATGTTGACATCGAAGGACAGCTTAGCACATATTATAGTGATTCAGAACAGTCTGAATTTCCAACGCTATGTCAAGATCCTATAATTAATCAACTTACATGTTCCCCTTTGGCAGTTGCAAGAATACAAATGCTTCTCGTCGAAGTGCTTATGACTGGCAGGCTGAAACTTAATGCAGAGAAATGGGAAGTCCTTGTAGAGGAAAAAGATGTACCTTTCGCAGCAATAGCATTCGAGGACTTCAAACAAATGTTCGATACGCTTACGTCAATTACTACAGAATATAAGGATTTAAAGTTACCAAAGATAAATCTACATGTAATAACAAGCAAAGTATATAAGAATTCTCCACTTCATTTGAATTGTGACCATAACGATGAGATTCTCACTGAAGATAAGGACAGAGAATATGACCTGGTAATTCATTACACTACATCACAGAAGACAGATGACTTTACCTTCAACAAATTTAAGGCAAAGAACGAGTGCTATTTTGCAATCTATTCAGCACAAGAATGGAATGCTGAACGTTATATCTACACAACAGACCGCATTAATTATGTTCCTTTCACTATTCGTAACCAACAAGGGATCTACGAAGATCAGAAGGAACAAGTTAATGCACTTACCTATTTCTTGAATCTGCTATTCCGGAAACAGAATTTCAGGAAAGGTCAGTTGCCAATACTTACACGTGCATTATCAAACAAATCTGTCATAGGCCTGCTTCCAACAGGAGGAGGAAAGTCATTGACGTATCAACTTGCAGCAATGTTGCAGCCTGGTATAACTATCGTCATTGACCCATTAGTGTCATTGATGAAGGATCAATACGATGGGTTAATTAATGCGGGAATAGACTGCTGTACATATATTAACAGTCTAGTCCCAGATCCGTCTGCCAGACTGCAAAAGATGGAGCAGTCAAAATTAATGTTTGTATTCTTATCACCTGAACGTTTGTGCATTAGGTCATTCCGTAATAGGTTAAGGAATATGGAGACACTTCATGTATATTTCTCTTATGGTGTTATAGATGAAGTCCACTGCGTTTCAGAATGGGGACATGATTTCAGATTCTCCTATCTCCATTTGGGCAGAAATCTATATAAATACGTATTACCAAAGCAAAGTACAGATGGGGATACTCATATTTGTCTGTTTGGTCTTACCGCCACAGCTTCTTTCGACGTACTTGCAGATGTCCAACGGGAGTTGTCAGGGAATGGAGCATTCCCTCTTGACGGAGATGCCATAGTGAGATACGAGAATACCAACAGGCTTGAATTACAATATAAAATATTAGAAGTTGATGGTTCTGATTGCGTCAGCAAATGGGATGTTTACAAGAAAAAGAGGGATATGATTCCTGATATTTTACGTAGTGCCCGGGAAGATCTTTTAGAGTTGGAGAATGATGATAATATCAAGAGAATAAAGAAAAGATTCATTGAACGTGAGAACATAACGGATAAAAAATATCTTGATGAAATTGAAAATATAGATCTTAAAGTACATATAAGTGAGGATTGGTATTCTGAGAGACCTAATAATGCATCCGCAATCGTCTTTTGCCCGCATCGCAGGGGTTCTATTGGCGTTAATGATACTTTTGCAAACACAGGAGTCGCCTCAACAGTAAAAATGAACTTAGGAGATGAAAATGTAAGTTCTTTTGTTGGTGGAGATGCTCTAACCGGGCAAGGGAAATTTATAAAAGGAGAGACATCTGTCATGGTTGCAACCAAGGCATTCGGAATGGGAATAGACAAGCCTAATGTCAGGTTCACCATAAACCTTGTTCACTCTGGTTCTCTTGAGGCTTTCGTGCAGGAGGCTGGTCGTGCCGGCCGGGATAGGAAAATGGCATTGGCAACTATTCTTTATTGCAGGAAGCAATTTATGGAACAAAACCAGCGTACACGTTTGATGGAGAATGTAGCCGTTGATTATGGAGTACATAAATTCTTTTATGATGGTAATTTTATAGGTGAAGATTTTGAGAAGACAATAATGTACTACCTCATGTCAAGAAATGACATGATAGTCACAGATGAAGAACAAAATGAAGCGCCGGAAATAGAGCAAGACAATGTCCAAGGATTTATGAATTCATTAATGGAATTAAGAGTAGGACAGCATCTTGTGTCATATATTTCATATTCTGCCAATGATAATCAAGAAGGTATTATATGGATAAATCAGATTCTCAAACGCCGTGGTTACCCTACTTTCGAATTTCAAAACGAGGATAGAGATAATGATAATAAACGACCGTGGAATAGGAATGTAGAAACTGTAGATTATTGTGCCGTCATACAAAAAGGCATTTACAGAATGACATGTATTGGTATTATTGATGATTATACGCAAGATTATCAGAATGCTCAATTCAGAATTGTTACCGTCAGAAAAAGAGATTCGGATTACTATCAATATTTGAAGCAATACCTTATGCGGTATTATACCGAGGAAAGAGCCGAAATTGAGATGCAAAAGGCTTATTCCTACAATGGCAACAACGCTATGCAGAAATGTCTTGGCTACCTAACTCAATTCGTATATAACAAAATAGCAACGAAAAGAAAAAGGGCGATTCAGGACATTGAGAACTTCTGCTACGACGCTGTTTCGCAACCTGCTGACGACTGGCTAGAGACGAACGAACATCTCAAAGACTACATATATTATTATTTCAATTCGAAATATGCGAGAGAAGGCTACATGACTGAGAACGGAGTCCCCTATTCTCTCACTGATGATACAGAGGAAGGAAAGAAATCTTCATATGAAATACTTTTCAAGTATCTCAATGTGGTCGATGATGATGTAGTAGGCTCATCCGGTTCGCCAAAGGATAATATCTTGCATCTCCAAGGAGCAGTGCGCCTAATTCGCCGCGCGCTTACAGACACGAATCCTGCACTGGATTTGCTTAATGCCTATTGCCTGTTCTATCTTGGTGTAGAGAACAACGACAATCTCCAGCATGAGTTATGTCGTAGCTTCATTAATGGATACAAAGAATTCAAGGAGAGAACGAAAGACAAAGATGAATTCTATGAAAAGATGGAGGATTATAAGAATACTCTGAGAGAAAAGAATGCTATTGATAACGATGATATAGCTCATATCAATAGATGGGAGTTGCAGGCCGAGATAGAGATTCAATCTGATTGGGCTGTAAACTTCAATGAACGATATTCAATGAACAATAAAAACGATTAAATATGGAATCAAAAGAATTTATGGAGTCTCTTGAGAGACTAAAGGCTAGTATAGAAGGTGTCAATTCCGCAAAAGAGCAAGTTGACCAGACTGTTAGCGCTTATGACGCTTTACATACAGATTTGACCGACTATGCCGAAAAAATAAAAAGCGTTACTGATAACCTAGAGTCCCTTATAAAAAGTCTTACTAATCAAAGGGAAGATCTCAAAGAGGACTACAGTTCTTCTATAGAGAATCTTAAATCAACGTGTACCGGCCTCATCAGTACAAACAGAACGGCTTTAGAAGCTGTGAAGGACTTGTTTCAGACGACATGCGGCAATGCCACGACTTCATTCTCTACAAAGTTGGATCAGACGTCATCTGATTTCAAGGACAAAGTCCTTGTTGCTGTAAATGATTTCAAGAACTCTAATGATGCCAATGTCTCAAGACTTGAAACACAGTTAACAAAATTAGAACAGCAAGTACGACAACTTAATATCATTGAGAGTTCGATGAAGCATACTACAGACCTTGTCGACCAACTGAAGAATAATCTTGACCAGCTAGGGAAGGACATAACTAGTGCTCAGCAACAACAGAAGACTGTAATAGATGGCATCTCTCAAGATCTAAAGAACTCGCAAGAAAGTCAGGATATAGTACTAGATACTATGTCTAGCAATGTTTCTAGTCTGGAAACGAAAGTAAAGACTATCGGGACAGATGTGTCGTCTATAAAGGCCACAGTTGAATCACTAGCAGTAAAGCAGAAGACCTTGCAAACAACGGTATTTGTACTCATGGCTATTGTTGTCATAATGGGAATCTTAGCTATTGTAATAAAATAGCAAGAATTTGTTTCGCTAAATGTCTTTTCCTGATTTTAGGTAGGCCGCTTTCTACTTGTTTGCTGGTTTGGTTGA
>CAZLBL010000118.1:0-4752 GCA_964557825.1 uncultured Ruminococcus sp. | reverse complement strand
ACCGAAGTTTCTGCTCGTGTTTTATATAAATGTCATATATAACAAAAAGATTACACCATTCATCTGAATTGTGCAATCTGTTTGTTATGTTTGGTTGCGGGAGCAGGATTTGAACCTACGACCTTCGGGTTATGAGCCCGACGAGCTACCGAACTGCTCCATCCCGCGATATCTGCACTTAAGTATTTCCTGAGTGCTTAATAATTATACCACATCTTTTTGGCTTTGTCAAGTACCGAAACGAAAAAAATTCAAAAAATTTTGAAAAACCCTTGTAATCTGCGCGAAAATGTGTTAAAATCAAATTATACGCTTTATATTGAGGAAAAAGGAAGTGAGTGCATGAACGCAGACCCCGGGCAGGCGCGAAGTAGACTGTCTGTAAAAATTGCAAAGAACACTGCTGCGGGCGTGCTTCTGGCTTCTGCGGCGGGTTTCTTTGCGTAAAAACAAAGGAGTGTAGCAAATTGATAAAGCATTATAAAAGCATAGACGGTCGTCTGTGCGAAATTGCAGCGGCAGAGGCAGGCTCTTGGCTGCACGTTATAAATCCCACCGAAACCGAGATTTCCCAGCTTGAAGAAGATATGCACATAGAGCGCGACTATATCCGCGCCGCATTGGACGAGGAGGAGCCTTCCCGTATTGAGTCCGATGACGGCGTAACGCTTATCGTTGTGGACTATCCTGTTGCCGACAGCGCCGAAAATAACGCGGAGCGTACCCTGCAGTATTTCACAACGCCTATGGGTATTATTATCACGGCTTCCAATGTAATCACCGTAAGCGCCAAGGAAAATCCTATTGTTGACGATATGGCAAATGGCGTTGTAAAGGGCGTTTATCCTCATTTCAAAACCCGTTTTGTGCTTACAATCCTGCTGCGCATTGCGGCAAGATATCTGCAATACCTCAAGCAGATTGACAAGCTTTCAAATTTTGTTGAGGGCACGCTTCATAAATCCATGCAGAATAAGGGACTTTTGCAGCTGCTGGGTCTTGAAAAGTCGCTGGTATACTTTTCTACCTCGCTTAAATCTAACGAAACCATACTCAACAAGCTTATGCGCGGGCGCTTTCTGAAGCTTTATGAGGAAGACCAGGATTTGCTTGACGATGTTATTATCGAGGTTAAGCAGGCGATTGAGATGACTAGCATTTACACAAATATCCTGAAAGGTACAATGGACACCACGGCAAGCATTATCTCCAACAACCTTAACATAGTCATGAAGCGCATGACAACGCTGACTATTATCATAGCCGTGCCGACCATTGTGTTCAGCTTCTACGGTATGAACCTTAACGAGAACGCTGCGGGTCTGCCGCTTGCGAACGTATGGTTTCCGCTTGTACTCAGCGCGGGACTTGCCGCGCTTGTCGGCTTTATAATCAATATTACGCAGAAATTCAAATAAAACAATCGCAGATAAATTTATCCCCCGTTTTTGTGAACGGGGGATTTGCGTATTTGGGATTACACCGCCGTAATCGAATAGGTAAACGCCTTTTCCGCACCCGGCTGAAGTATTTCGATACCGCGCTTTTCAGCGAAAACGCCCGTGCAGTCGTCAAAATCCGCAGAGCCGCACCATGGCTCAATGCAGAGAAACGGCGCGTCCTTTGCCTGCCATACGCCAAGGCTTGTAAAATCGGGGAAATCCACCCGCACGCCCTTGTTCTGCTTGTCAAGCAGGTAAACGGAGCGTGAAACAAGCTTGTCAAAATAGCACACGTCCTTGTAGAACATTTCATGCGAAAGCGGCAGCACGTTATCCTTTATCGGCATTTCGCGGCGGTTGTTTTCCTCATGCAGACCTGTTTCGATATTGTAGTTGGGAACAGCGGCGGTTTCGCACTTTGCAAATTCAAGGCGATAATCCGTCATATCGCCGTCGCAGGCGAACGCGGGGTGCGCGCCGATGCAGAACGGCATAGGGCAGTCGGAGTTGTTCTTTACGCGATATGTAACCGTAATTCCGTCCGCCTTCAGCGTATAGCGCACGGTAAAGCCGAACTCAAACGGGTACATTGCCCTTGTTGTTTCATTCGGTTCAAGGCTGAACATGGCAGTGGTTGGTGCAATTTCCTGCGGAGTAAGCTCAAAATCGCGCGCAAAGCCATGCTTCGTTATGGCGTATTCCTTTCCGTTGATAAGGGTTCTGCCGTTTTTCAGCGTACCTATCATGGGAAATAGCAGGGGAGAGGTCTTGCCCCAGAAGGCGGGGTCTGCGCGCCACATCAATTCCTTGCCGTTTGCTTCAAGCGATTTAAGCTCCGCGCCCTTTGATATTATTTTCGCGGTTATACCGCTGTTTTTCAGTGTAATTTCCATAGCTGCCTCCAAGCTGTTTTGTTTTTTGCGGTTTTATTCTGACAGAAAAAGCTCCTTAAATGTATCGCGGCTGTCAGAGTATGCAAGCGCCCACATTGCTTTCATTACCGCCATTTCGGTGGTCATTCCCTTTGCTTCGATTATGCCGTATTTTTTGGCGGCGTTTCTGCCCACCTCGTAAAGCGACATATCACAGCCGCCCTCGGGTACCTGCGTGTGCATAATCACCGTAATGCCGCCGATAACAAGCTGCGCTATTTTGTTTTCAAACGCCTTTTCGCCGTAGTCCGGAAAGCCGCCCGCGCCGAAGCCCTCGATAATCAGCACGCTGCTTTTTTCCGCCGCAAAATCCAGTATATCGGGGTCAAGCGCGGGGATAAGCTTTATCAGCGAAACCGCCGTATTCATGCGGTTGAAGAATATGGGAACGCCCTCGCTGCCGCTGTTTCTCAGTGTGACCTTTCCATTCTTGATTTCTCCCGCCTGCGGCATACCAATGCTTGCAAAGGCGTCAGCGTTTACGGTGTGAACCTTGCGCGCACAGCGGCCGTCAATCAGCCTGCCGCAGAATACTACGCCAACGCCGCAGAAATCGCTGCACGCGGCAAGAAAAGCGTCATAAAGGTTTTGCGGCGCGTCCGAGCCGTCCGCCTGCATTGGTTTTTGCGAGCCTGTCATAATTATCGGCTTGTCTGCGCTGCGGATAAGACAGCTTAAAGCCGCCGCGCCATAGGAAAGGGTATCTGTGCCATGCGCGACAACAAAGCCGTCATAATCGGTATAGCTGTGCTGAATTATGCGCGCAAGCTCAGTCCATTCGCGCGGGGACATATTTGTGCTGTCCAGAAAAAATGGCTGTACCGCTTCGGCGGAGCAGATATCCGCAAGCTGCGGCACGGCTTCAAGAAGCCGCTGCGCCGTGGCTTTGGGCGAAAGACCGTTCACGGTAGGCGCGCAGGCGATAGTTCCGCCTGTGGCGATAAAAAGAATTTTCTTCATAGCAAATCACCTTATGAACAATGAATATCGTGGAGCATAAAGGCTTTATCCCTTTGGCGCATTTCGCCATAAGCTGCGCCGACATATATTGTCAATTAAAATCGCGGCTGGGATTTTTCCTTGCGCTTTGCCATCAGCCTAAGCCAGATAAATACGCACACAATCAGCGCGGCAAGCAGCACAAGCTTTATCACCATTGTGAATATATCGTACTCAACGCGGGTAAGCGCGTAAATTCTGCCTGTGCCGTCGCGGAAATACATTGTTCCGCTTTCGGAAACCGCGCTTTTTCCGCCGTCATAGTTTTCCAGCACCGCCAGAATTGCGTCCGCAGGCTGATTATCCTCACCCATGTCATAAACGCTGTGAAGCGCCCTGCCGCCGTTGTAATCGGCGATAGTGTACACGCGGGTTCCGTTTCCGCGGCAGATAAAGGGGTCGCTGCCGTTTTTGATATCGGGCAGGGTTTCCGTAATTTCCATGTTTATGCTGTCGATTATGTGCAGACCCTCGGCAGAGGTGATATACAGCCTGCTGTTGTATGCAAGCGGGGCAGAGGAGTTTTCACCCGTATGGCAGGAAAGCAGCGAGTCCTGCTCCATGCTGCCGTCTGCGTTAAGGCGCAGCTTTACGGCGCTGTCGGAAAGCACCGCAAACACCGCATACTGCGAGGCAAACGGCGCTGCGGTTATCTTGCCGCCAAGCGGAATTTCGTTTGCCGTGCCGTCCTTATAATGGCAGGTGACAAGGCTTTCGCCCGCGCCGAAAATCACATAATCGCCCTGAACCGTCGGCGAGGTGATATCATCGGCGGCTTCATACTGCCACAGGGTTGTAAGGCTGCTGTCAAGGCTTACGCAGTAAAAGGTTTCGCCCATGCCGTTTTCTGCCGAAAAGTACGCCATATCGTCAATCACGGCTATGTTGCTGCCGATTTTGCCAAACTCGCGGCTTGCGGTAACGCTGCCGTCAGTGAAATCCACGGCGCATATTCCGTTCTCCAGCGGCTGAACCAGAACGCTGCCGCTTACCGCGCCCGAATAATCGGCGCACACGGGGGCGGAAAGCTTTATTTCAGCCATTCTTGTGCCGTTCTCCTCGCTGTATCTTACAATGCTGCTGCCGCAGGGAATAAGCACGCTGTCGCCGTATACTACGGGCGCGCCTGTGTTCTCGGCTGCTTCAAGCTGCCAGCTTATGTTGGTGTATTTGCTGTCGTATGCGGCTTTTGCCGTGCTGACAAGCGCACTTTCGTTGTTAAATCCCGCGCTGTCCGCATGGGCGCAGGTGACAAGCGCCGCGCCGCTTAAGAGCAGCGCCGCCGCTTTTGCTAAAATCTGCTTTTTGATAAAATCACTCTCCAGTATAACTTAGGCAAGATGTCCCCCGCCTCTTAGGCGGCGGGTTACATTTACCAT
>CAZLBL010000117.1:0-4786 GCA_964557825.1 uncultured Ruminococcus sp. | reverse complement strand
CTTCATGCGTTCCCATCTGCATAATGCAGCCCTTTTCCATATAATATATATTATTTTTTTTCTTACTGTAACTTAATAGGAAAATGTATGATACGTTTTTATAGCATTTTAAATTCTCTGCAACTTTCAAGGTTGATTTTTTTCAAACCTTTTAGCATTCTATACGGTATTTTATATATGCCACCCGCATATTTTATGAGTACGAACGCACCGTTATTGCCTCGTGCAAGCCATAAATCAAAAGCCATTACCTGATTTTCTTCGAGCCGTGAAAAGTTAAAATACTTCGTTGCGCTTGTCTTGCAATCCGCTACGAATGGCTTATCGTCCTTGCTTGCTATGATGTCAAAAGGTTGGCTGCCGTTGCTTGACGGTGTGATAAAATGCACCCAATAGCCTTTTTCGGAGAGGCGCTTTACCGCCTCTCTTTCAAAAGCCGTGCCTAATTTTTTATTGTTCATATCAGAAAGGCAAATCGTCCGTATTGTCAACAGGGGTTAATTTTGCTTTGATTTTGCCGTCTTCCCACGGGGGGAGCTTTTCTTGCTGTTTTTTGCTTAAAAAGAAATTAATTCTTGCACGTTCTTCGCCGTTGTATTCTTCCATTTTCGTTTGACAACCGCCGCACTTGCCTATCCACGTGCCTAAATTAAAGTTGCCATCAATACCAAAACTATCGAAAAACTGCGTCAACATTCTATTCGTAACTTCGGGGCGATCGGGTAAAAACGGGATATAATGCATAATCGTTTGATTGCTTCCGCTTACCTCAAAAGTTAAAATCAACATATCGTTGCCACTGTTTCTACTCACCGCCTTTTCGGCGTTCTTAATTCTTAGGCGGTATCTGCCTACTGCTAATTGCTCATACGTTTGTTCTACTCTTTGATAGTTCCATTCTGCCATAATTTTTATTCTCCTTTAAATTAAATTTCTTCTTTTTTACCGCAATCCATGCAATATCTTACGTTTCTTTTGCCTTTGCAAAATATAAATATCAATCCGATCGGAAAAAGCAATACTGCTAATATATATCTCCAAACCTCGGTGGGTTCGTCTTCTTCAATAATGCAGATATTCTCGCTTCCGCAATGTCTACATTTCATCGCGTATACTTCTTAAATCTTTTTCATAATAGCTTATTAGATGTCCGCATTCCGTAATCTTTTCCGCTAAATAAATAACGATCGCTTCGTTTTGCGGTCCAAAAATATCGCAATTCTTCAACGCCGTCATGTATATATATTTTTGCATTTTCGCGTCTTCTAACATTTCTTCAATATAGTCTTTTGATAATTCCATTTTAAAATTCCTCCACTTTACAACCTTTGCGGCTGTCTATTTGATTTTTTGCATAAATGTTTTGCGTTGCTTCTAACACAATCCCCCTGCTACCGTCTTGCTTTGCTACAATCTTGCCGACTATATCGCATAATCCGCAAATGTTATCCACGATTTTTGCGCTAATCTTCGGGTAACTTCTTGTGTACTGCGTTCCGTCGGGGTGCGTGTAATTCTCATAGGTTTCCCACGCCGTCCAAATTACGTTCACGCCAAGCGATTTCATAAATCGCAAACTGTTTACTAACTTAAACTGCATATACTGATAATCCGCTTGCGCAGGTACGCCTTTGTTTTTGCCTTGTGAACCTAAATCCGACAAAATACAGCGTTCAAGTTCGCTAATGTTATCGACTACGATATTCTCATAGTCAAATTTGCCTTGCTTTTTAAGGTCGCCAAGTTCGACAAGTACTTTTTCCCAATCGCTCCAAGTATGCACGTTATCGACTTGCCTAATGTCAATACGGCTGATATCTTTCACGATTTCACCTTTGCCAAGACTTGTGGCAATTGTCCTATCGACGTCAAGGATAAGTGTTTTGCCATTGCTTTTTTCGGCGATAAGTCCTGCCGTCGTGGTCTTGCCTACGCCCGTACTGCAATAAAATAACGCCGTGTACGGTTGTTTTGTTTCTACTAAATCTGTTAGTTTAGAAAACGACATTTTCTTCTAATTCCTCCGAGTATCTTTTTTTCTTTTCAAATTCTACATAAGTTAATTGCGGATTGTAATTCAGGCATACCGACGAATATTCACACCGCCTGTTATAGCACGTGCAAGCGGTCGGATTGCGGTAAAAATGCTTGCATTTCTCAATCTCGTTCGCCAAAACGATTAATGCCTTGCGGTGTTCGGCAATTTCTTCCTTGCTACGAATTACCTTTATAACTCGCACTTTCAAGTCGGTATCTGTTGAATACCACTCTTTGCACCGCTCGTAAAACTCTTCCGCCGTTTCGTTCTGCTTTTGCCTTATCGTCGGTTTTTTGATTACCGTGTAAAGCATTTCGTTTATACCCGTTGCAAGCATATAGGTCAATATCTGCTCATCCCACTGCAAATTATACACGTATTCGTCATCAACGTCGTTGCTTGTGGTCTTATGCTCAACCGCCATACCGTTTTTTGCAATAGCGTCATTTCTTCCAACTATGCTATGCTTTTTCGTGAGTGGATATTCAAACCACTTTTCTGCCGTTTCTACTTCCGCAAGTTCGGGGTTTTGTTCGGCTATGTAATGCACGTATGCCCATACCATAGCGGATATCTTCGGCTCGTTCATATCGCAAATGATTTCGCCGTCTTTGTAAAACGCCTCAATGCCTGCGTGATAATTCGAGCCGTCCGTCAATGCTTGCGCCTTTGCTACGGGTTCAAGTTCTTCGATATACTTTAATTCGTATTTGCGCCTACACGTCTTGTACGCCTTTATAAGGCTTGATGATAGCTTCATTTTAATCTCCGTCAATTACTCTTAGAATTTTACCAAGTGTGAGTTTGCTCGGCGTTTGCCTGCCGTTTTCGATATTGTTTATCGTTTGATTAGTAACACCGCATTTTTGTGCAAACATTACCTGCGACATGTTATGCTCAATCCGATAATCCAATATCTTGTCTGCAAGTTCTTTTCTTGTCATTCTTTTTCACCCCCTTTTTTATCTTTTACTAAAATCAATAATCGGCGCCTTGAATTCCATCTTAACCTCTACACCGCTTGATTTCCAATCTTTATACAAATTGCATAATCCGTGACAACCTACCGTTCGTACCTTGCAACCCTTGCAAGGGCATGTATATTCATATTGCTTGCTCATATTATTTTAACATCCTTTCTCGGTAACCGTAATTGACATCTTAAATATTCGAGATATACAAAACGGCTATTAAATTTTTCTACTTTCAAAATAGTATTCGCCTTTATCATCGGTGCATCCATAATCGGCGTGTCTTTTAATATCTTCGCTTTTTTCATTCTTCTAACTCCCTTAATAACTTTGCCAATCTGTCTAATAGCTTATCGCTATGAATATCTGCTATAAATTTACATTCCTTGTCGATAAATCGCCTTATCGCTTCTATTATTTCAATACCGCTTTTCATATTAGTTCATCACAAATATCATCCATGCCGCTAAAATCTGCATATTTCTTCGGCAACGGGCGCGCCTTCGTGTACGTCGTGCAGGTGTGGGTACTGCTCCATTCGTTCAAATAACGTTCTTTTATAACGTATTCTTTCAGCGGTAACCCGTTATTCCTAAGGATTACCGTGCCTAAGCCTACGCCGCCCTCCGCATACTGTACGACTTCGCCACCTGCTTGCGCATAACGTGCGATTAAATCTTGCAATGATTGCATACTGTAATAATTCATCTTTTTTTCTCCTTTGAGGGGTTGTCTCATGTCTTATTGACACGTATTATTATATCAAATAAAATTTACAAAGTCAAATAAAATTTATATGTCTTTTTAATTTTCTTATCATTTTTTTAAATTTCTTCAACCCTCCCATATCTTGAATTCTCAAATATTCCGTCCGTGAGTTATCCTTGCATTTCTCGCACGCAATCCGCCGCCGTATTGCGCGTAATGCGCACAATGGTATATTCGTTCGTGCCTGTCTTGTCGCTATTTTCAAC
Organism: uncultured Ruminococcus sp.; assembly: GCA_964557825.1. Taxonomy (GTDB): domain Bacteria; phylum Bacillota; class Clostridia; order Oscillospirales; family Ruminococcaceae; genus CAG-115. The sequence goes on along the minus strand of CAZLBL010000117.1, from coordinate 803 downwards.
CTCGATAATTCTAATGCCGTCTCGGGCGTTGCTAAAATCGTGCCTATATGAATCGCAAAAACTTTCTCTTTGGCGGTGTCCATCCGCTCCGTATACTTTCCAGCTTCTTGTTATCATTTTTTCACCTCATTGCTTTTTTTGGGGCGGATATGCCGCCGCCCTTCGGCGTGTTTTTGTCATTTCCAAAAAATCAACTGTCGATTGTTAGCGTATGCGCCATATAGTTTTCGCGGAAAAACTCGCGTATCCAGTTTTCAAAATTACTAATAACGCCTTTTGCATATCGTGTGTCAATGTATCTACTTCTCGGCGTCCGTCCGTTCTGCATTGCCCCGAACTCGATAATAACGCAACTACCGTTGCCGTACTCAAACGCCGCGCTTTTTTCCAGTCGCGCCGTAAATTTACAGTCGAATTCTTTGTTGCACGAATCAACGAATTCAATTCGCCCCATCAATACTTGTTTTTTCATCTCTTAACTCCTTCGACCTGTCATCATCAGTTGCAGGCGGTCAACCCTGCAAGACGGCTTTCGCCGTTTCGACTTATATTAAACCTTCATCCTCAAGAGCAGTTACTATGTCATCAAAGGTTTCACAAACTGCTTCTTGTGGATTATCCTTTCTTACGACAAGACAACAAGCTTCATCTCCATAAGTGCAATGTTCAAGCAACAACCATTTTTTATAACTTGCGATTTCGTACCATTTGCCACAATAGCCTTTTACTTTGTATTCTTCCATCTTTTACTCCTTCGAGGCTTGCGCCTCTCTTTTATTTACAAGTATATTATACTATACAAA
>CAZLBL010000116.1:0-4811 GCA_964557825.1 uncultured Ruminococcus sp. | reverse complement strand
AATGGTAAATGTAACCCGCCGCCTAAGAGGCGGGGGACATCTTGCCTAAGTTATCGGAATTTCCACAGCGCCGCCACCAGCAGCAGAAAACGCGCAGGAGATTGAATAGGTCGCGTAGGATTTATCCACAATCAACAGCTTAATTTCGCCGCAGTCCACAATAGTGGGGTTGATGTATGTATGCCGAGGCAAAAGCTCAGCCGCACCGCTCTCGTTTTCAAACCAAAGCGCGCCGCAAAGCATAGGCTCACCGTCAAGCGTTTCGCAGTATTCACTGCCAAGAAAATAAAAGCTGCCGCCGATAAATTCCTCGCTGCGCCACAATTCCTGCTCGGCTGTTTCGGAATTATCCTGCATTTCGGCAAAGATTTCCTGCTACGGCTTATCGGGTTCTGCGGTGGTGCTGAAAACGCTTTCAGCCGTCTGCGCCGCCGAAGCTTCCTCATTGCCGCTGTCGGCGCACCCGCATAGCAGCATTGCGGCGGCAAGAGCGAATATTTTCCTCATATGTCCTCCGTCAGAATAGCTATAATCTCATTTGACAGCAAAAAGCCTTTCGGGGTAAGCGCAAGCCTGTCGCCGTCAATGCGGTAATAATCCCTTGGGATAAAGCGCAGGCGGCTTTCAAGCGGTTTCCACAGCCTTTCGGGAATGCCCTCGCAAAGCCGAAGCCCAAGCATAATGCTTTCCTCTGCTTCGTTGGGATTTTCGTCCGTTATAATTTCCTCCTGCGCGGGGCTGTCAAGGAATTTCTGCAAATCCCTCGGCACGGCAAAACGCTTTCCGTTATAGAAAGAATGTGCCGCAGGACCTATCCCAAGATATTCGCCGCGCCGCCAGTAAATCAGATTATGGCGGCTTTCAAAGCCGGCTTTGGCAAAATTGCTTATCTCGTACTGCTTAAAGCCCTGCCGTGAAAGCTGCTCTACTGCCGCAAGATACAGCTCCGCCGTTTCGTCCTCGTCCGGGAGAACGGGCGGCGCGCTGCCGAACGGTGTTCCCTGCTCAAGCTTCAGAAGATACGCCGAAATATGCGTAAGCGGAAGCTGACCAAGCCGCGAAATTGTTTCGCCAAGCGTTTCTCTCGTCTGATTTGGAACTGCAAGCATTATATCCGCGCTGATATTGTCAAAGCCTGCCGCCTTTGCCGCAAGAACCGCCCGCTGTGCCTGCGCGGCGGTATGCCGCCTGCCAAGCGCGGAAAGCTCACTGTTGTCAAGCGACTGCACGCCGATTGAAAGCCTGTTCACGCCCGCCGTGCGAAGCTGTTGAAGCGTTTTGGGTATGCACATACAGGGGTTTGCTTCGGCGGTGATTTCCGCGCCGCTTTTAATGTTAATGGCGTTCAGAATTTCCGCCATATACGGCGCGAGGAGAACAGGCGTTCCACCGCCGAAATAAACTGTGCCGAAAGCTTCGTTACAGCGCGAAAGATTGCGGATTACCGCGCCTGCATACTCCCGCGCCGCCTGCTGTGAAAATTTTACGGAATAAAAATCGCAATAAGGGCATTTTGAAAGGCAGAACGGAACGTGGATATACAGCCCGCGCGGATTATTCATCATCAAGCTTCAGCACTGCCATGAAAGCCTCCTGCGGCACTTCTACCGTGCCGAACGCTCTCATGCGCTTTTTACCCTCCTTCTGCTTTTCAAGCAGCTTTTTCTTTCGCGTGATATCGCCGCCGTAGCACTTTGCAAGAACGTCCTTGCGCATGGCCTTGATGGTTTCGCGGGCGATTATTTTGCCGCCCACAGCCGCCTGAATGGGGATTTCAAAAAGCTGCCGCGGGATATGCTCCTTAAGCTTCTCTGCCATTTTGCGGGCGCGCTCATAAGCCTTGTCGGTGTGGACTATAAACGAAAGCGCGTCGATAACGTCGCCGTTAAGCATTATATCAAGCTTTACAAGCTTTGAGGGTGCAAAGCCCATCATCTCATAGTCATAGCTTGCGTAGCCGCGGGTGCGGGATTTAAGCACGTCAAAAAAGTCATACACAATCTCGTTGAGCGGAAGCTCATAATGCAGGTCTACTCTTGTTTCATCGATATATTTCATATCGCGGAAGGTGCCGCGCCTGTTCTGGCAAAGCTCCATGATATTTCCCACATAATCGGAGGGTGCATAGACGTGCGCGTTTACCATAGGCTCATACGCCTGTGCGATAGTGCCGGGGTCGGGGTAGTTTGTGGGATTGTCAATCATGACGGTAGTGCCGTCTGTAAGCTCTATTTTATACACAACCGACGGCGCGGTGGTGATTATATCAAGATTATATTCACGCTCGATACGCTCCTGTATAATTTCCATATGCAGCAGACCCAGAAATCCGCAGCGGAAGCCAAAGCCCAGCGCAATGGAGGTTTCAGGCTCAAACGTCAGCGAAGCGTCGTTAAGCTGAAGCTTTTCAAGCGCTTCACGCAGGTCAACGTATTTCGCACCGTCAGCGGGATAGATACCGCTGAACACCATGGGGTTTACCTCACGGTAACCTGCAAGCGGCTCGGCGGCGGGTCTGTCCACCGATGTAACCGTATCGCCCACCTTGGTGTCGCCTATGGATTTTATGGAAGCCGCTATATAGCCGACCTCGCCCGCCTTGAGTGCAGGACAGGGAACAAGCTCTGTCGCACCCATATAGCCAACCTCAACAACGGAAAATTCCGCGCCGGAAGCCATCATGCGTATCCTGTCGCCCGCCTTTACCGTGCCTTCTTTTACCCTTATATACACGATAACGCCCTTGTAGCTGTCGTAATAGCTGTCAAATATCAGCGCTTTAAGCGGGGCTTCGTGGTCGCCCTTGGGGGCGGGTACGGCTTCAACAATTCTTTCCATAACAGCGTGGATATTTACGCCCATTTTTGCGGAGATTTCGGGCGCGTCCATAGCTTCAATGCCGATAACGTCCTCAATCTCCTTTTTGACGATTTCGGGGCGCGCAGAGGGCAAATCAATCTTGTTTACAATCGGCACAACCTCAAGGTCATTTTCCACTGCAAGATAGGTGTTTGCAAGGGTCTGCGCTTCAATTCCCTGCGAAGCGTCAACGATAAGCAGCGCACCCTCGCACGCAACAAGGGAGCGTGAAACCTCATAATTGAAGTCAACGTGACCGGGGGTGTCGATAAGATTAAAGATGTAATCCTCGCCGTTGTCTGCGTGATATTTAAGACGAACGGCGCGCGCCTTGATGGTAATTCCGCGCTCGCGCTCGATATCCATATTGTCAAGCAGCTGCTCCTCCATATCGCGCTTTGCAACGGTCTGGGTCTGCTCCAGTATCCTGTCGGCAAGGGTGGATTTGCCGTGGTCGATATGCGCAATTATGCTGAAATTGCGGATTTTATCAAGATATTCTGCATTTGTGTTGTTTCCCATTTATATCAGTTATCCTCCACATATTCGGTATCAAGATACCATTCTATCTTTTCAAGCATTTCAAGGAACTTGCCCTCGCTGATATCATCGGACAGCACAAAATCCTTGTAATGCTCGTTTTTCATAAGCTGGCGTACAATGTACAGGTCGTTTTTGCGCGAGGTGGTGCTTTCCTTGTAATCGCGCAGCGGAGCAAACACGCCGTACTGTCCCTCAAGACGATACAGCACAAATTCCCCGAACTGAAGCACATAAACGCCGTTGCCCTCAATCAGTTTCTTTACGGTTGTCTGCGAAATATCAAGCTCGCTCTCGTTCAGTATAAAATATGCAAGCGGAACGTGTGCAAAATGCGCGTCGTCATGCTCGCCCGCGACGTTTTCGTAGTCGCTTTCAGAAAATACGAAGTCCTCGCCGTAAACATAGTATGTGTTTGAGGGGTTCTGATAGCAATGGACTATCTGAAATCCGTCCTTTTCATACAGCGTGTCAACAGGCGTGTAGAACATTCCCGCCACCCATTTTATTCCCAGTGCGAAAAGCCCCACGCAGGTAAGCGTAATCAGCAGCGGCAGCGCCTTAAAAAACGCCTCCTTGCCCTTTGACATACCCTCATATTCCGTTATATATGTGATTTTATTTGTATCGCCGCCGTTTTCGGCAGGCTGTCTGTTTTCTTCCATTTTTCGCCTTTCTTCTGCTTTACAGTGCCAAATCTCCAATATAATATTATACAATAATATGTGTGGGTTTGTCAAGCAGTGGCGGCACATTTCAGGCAAAGCTTAAAAATATTTTGCAAAAAGCTATTGACAAAATGAAAAGAAAGTGTTATAATAATTAAGCATTATGTGATGCCTTTCACTATGCGGGTGTAGTTCAATGGTAGAATTCCAGCCTTCCAAGCTGGTCGCGTGGGTTCGATTCCCATCACCCGCTCCAAGCGCCGCTGCGCTTATTTTCTTATGGGCTATGCGCCATTAGCTCAGCTGGATAGAGCAACCGCCTTCTAAGCGGTAGGTCAAAGGTTCGAATCCTTTATGGCGTGCCATACATGGTGGGTATGGCTTAGTTGGTTAAAGCGTCGGATTGTGGTCCCGAAGACCGTGGGTTCGATTCCCACTACCCACCCCACAAAATTAAAGGCATAGGCAAGGTTCCTGTGCCTTTTAGTATATACTGGGATGTAGCCAAGCGGTAAGGCAACGGACTTTGACTCCGTCATCTCGTGGGTTCAAATCCCGCCATCCCAACCAAAACAAAAGGACACTGAAAAGTGTCCTTTTGTTTTGGTTGCAAAAGCTCAGCTCTGATTGCCCTAATGGCAATCCGTTTTCGCAAAGCGAAAACCGCTTCACTTTCGCGGGTTGACTCTTGATTCAATAAGGGGCTTGCCCCGTCATTTAACGTGGCTAAGGGCGTATCGAACA